>PASB01000010.1 GCA_002711735.1 Ilumatobacter sp. | reverse complement strand
TCACCTCGCCGAACGCCGACGAGGTCGCTGCCGAGGTTGAGGACTTCGGCACAGAGCGGCTGAACAACTGCAAATTCTGCTCGAGCATCCGAAGCTGTCCGATACAACTCAAGCATCGACGCGTCGTCGTCCTCCGCTGTTGCAAGCGCATAGGTGCTCCAGCCGTCAGGTTGTGGCAGCCAAGGCCCGCCGACTGAGCCGTCAGCGGCGGGCTTCGAGAATCCAAACGATGTTGACACATCGGTGGTCCACGGCAAGGGAACGCGGCATCCGTCTCTGCCGACCTCTGTGCCATCGGTGAGGTGAAAGATGGGGTCCTCGCGCCGGTCGGCGGGTATATCGAGAACCTCGGGCAGGCCCAACTCTTCCCCTTGATATAGGTACAGGCTGCCGGGCAACGCAAAGATCAGGGCAGTCATGGCGCGCGAGCGGCGGGATCCCAGCTCAAGGTCAATCGGTGCTCCCGATAACGCTAGGTTGTTGTTGGTCCACGAATCGGGCTGATGGGCGTCGGCCTTCCCCAGTCGGGTGACGATGCGTTGTATGTCATGGTTGTTCAGCGTCCAGGCAGGAGCGACGCCCGTGCTGTTCAAAATCTCGAATGGGTCTCGTAGGGCGAGCTCGATCGAACCCTTTTCCCAAGGTGACAGCATCAAGTCAAACGAGAACATTTGGTGGAACTGGTCGGGCCGGGTGAACTCCTTGACCAATTCGGGCCGGCGCACGGCGTACGCCTCGGCGATCATCATTAGGTCGCGGCCGGGATTTGCAAGTTCATAGCTCTCGATTATTGATCGAAATTCGCGCCATACGTCGTGGCCTTCCGGTCGGAATACCGTGTACGGATTCACCCAGGTGATGTCAAGTAGTCCAACGTCGGCGCCGACTGGGGGCTGATCGGGTAGATCCGGATGTTTTCCGGTTGGTGCGACGGCATCAACGCGGAAGCCGGCCACGCCGCGGTCAAACCAGAACTTGAAGATGTCAGCGAAATGCTGTTTGACGTCAACATGAGTGTGATCGAAATCTGGCTGGTGCGGTGTGAAAGTGCCGAGATACCACTGGCCATCGTCATCGTGATCGTTGACGCGAGTCCAGGCTGATCCGCCGAATGCGGCGCGCCAGTTATTCGGCGGTTTGCAGCCGTCATCCTTACCATCGCGGAAGTAGAAGCGGGCGCGTTCCGCACTACCGGGCTCGGCCAACAATGCTGCCTGGAACCACTCGTGTTGTTTGCTGCAGTGGCTGGGAACCAAGTCCATCAGGATCTTGATATCTCGCTGTTCAGCATCTGCAAGCAGGGCATCGAAGTTGGCGAGCGTGCCGTATTCGTGGTGAATACCAAAGTAGTCGGCAACGTCATAGCCATGGTCGTGTTGGGGGCTCGGGTAGCACGGGTTAAGCCAGATGGCATCGACGCCGAGCGAGTCCAAGTAATCGAGACGCGATCTGATCCCCTCGATGTCGCCGACCCCACTGCCGGTGGAGTCGGCAAATGAACGTACGTAGACCTGGTAAACGAGTGCGTCCTGCCACCAGTATCGCTGCAGGGGAGTATTGCCAGCCATAGAAGGCATCAATGTAAGCGCTCTCTGCGTCTTTGGGTGCTTTAACGAAGGCGAGTTATGTCAGATCGTTGTTGGGTAGGGGAACACCTGTGGCAGTGCCTAGCTCAGGAAATGGTGATGCGGTGCCTCTGGCGCTCGTCGTTGACTGAAGCAGCCAGCACGATGTCGTACTCGCCCGGCTCCAGCCGCCAGTCATCGGCAGCGGTGTCCCACCGTCGGAAGGCCGTCGGGTCAAACTTGAGCACAGCATTCACGGTCTTCCCCGGCTCGACCGTCAGTTTGTCCCAACTCTTCAGTTCTAACCGGGGCCGCACGTATTCGGGCGTAACGGCCTCGACGAAGCCCTGGACGACCACAGTTGCTGCCCGGTCACCTGCGCATGTGATGGGTACCGTGGCGGTAACGCTGCAGCTTTCGACATCGAGAAGACCGTCTCCCCATGTTGCATCTCCGTAACTCAGCCCGTGGCCAAATGGGAAACGGACTGGGGTGTCGGTCGCTTCGTAGTGTCGATAGCCAATGAACAGCCCCTCTGCGTAGCGTTGCGTTCCGTTCCCGTCGCCGTCATGATCGGGCCGGTGGTGGAGATAGGCCGGATGGTCGGCGAGGCGAACAGGGATGGTGATCGGCAGTCGACCACCCGGGTCTGCATCACCGAGGAGAATGTCAGTGAGCGCCTCAGCCTGTTCCTGACCGGCAAAAAAGGGCGTAAGAATCGCTGTCGCTGATACTGGTTCGCTCGGGTCCGCCCAGTCCATCGTTACGGGTGAACCAGCGTTTACGATCACGACTGTGCGAGGGTTCGCAGCGACGACGCAACGGACCAATTCATCTTGCCGACCTGGCAGATCCATCGTCGTTCGGTCGAACCCCTCGGTCTCCCACTCGTCGTTGGTTCCAACGACGACAACAGCAGCGTCGGCGGCCGCTGCGGCGGCGACGGCGCGGTCCATCAGGTCGTCGGGCTCAGGAGAACGGATACCGACGCGAAGGGCTGCAAAGCCGTTGACCTCCGAGGTGGCCCACCGCACGTCAAGTTTGACCGGCGTGCCAGCGGTGCACTTCAACGTGGCCGTCGCCTCGACGCTTCCGTAGCCAAAAAATTCCTCGCTACGCGGCAACTCCATAAATGGGTCCTCTACAAGCGTGGCCCCATTGGCGGTCATTGTGAATGGGCCCGTCGACACAATGCCCACGACGTGCGGGCCGTCGGTGTCGGGGACGAAAGAGCCACTGATCCGTGTGGAAAACCCGCGCGGGTCGACTCCGTCTGGCGTCGACCCAAAAAAGCGAATCATTGACGTCGGTGCGGACTGGACGACGACGGTATCGCCATTCCAATTACGCCCGTTGACGTATTCGATACGCAGACCTGGCTCGCCGTTGGGCTGGCGCAGTTGGCCCCTGAGAATGACTGGCGTGAGGCGATCGATGCGAACGCCTGGCTCATAGGTGACGAGCGCGCCAGTTGGCGAATCCGGCCCAATGCGGTCGGTGAGCGCGTCGAGCAACGTGCGATGACCGAGTGGAACGAGGCTCGCAGATCCGCCGCCCATCGAGCGATCGATGTTGGCGTTCGGGCCTAGCACGGCGAGCTTTGTCAGGCTCGATGCGTCAAGTGGCAGAACCGGTGAGTTCGCGAGTGCTGCAACAGGATCGTTGCGGAGTAACACCGTGCCGGCCGTCGCAGCGCGCCGAGTGAGGGCGCGTTCGCTTGGCTCATCGGCTGATTCTTCCTCGACATTGGCGTCGCGCTCGTCGGCTTTCACACGATTGGCCAGCATGAGAATGTCACGGACGAGCACGTCCACCTGTTCCTCATCGACATTGCCACGTTCGACTGCGTCTTCCAGCTTCTTACCGTAGACCCGAACCGGAGCCGGCATTTCGATGTTTAGCCCGGCATTTGCAGCTGAAACGGCTTCATGGACTCCGAACCAGTCGGAGACCACGAAGCCGTCAAAACCCCACTCGGTGCGCAAGATGTCGGTCAGCAGTCCGCGGTGCTGTGCTGCGTGCTCGCCGTTCACCTTGTTGTAGGCGCTCATGACGCCCCACGCGCCTCCCTCCTTTACGGCCCATTCGAACGGGCGGAGATATAACTCCCGCAGCGGTCGCTCATCGACTTGGACATCAACGCTCATTCGTTCGATTTCGGTGTCGTTGCACACGAAGTGCTTCACCGTGACTGCGACATCGTGGGACTGGACGCCCTGAACGTAGGACGCAGCAAGTGCGCCAGACAGCTCGGGGTCTTCGCTGTAACACTCGAACGTGCGGCCGCCGATCGGCGTGCGATGCAGGTTGACGTTGGGGCCGAGAAGAACGTGGGCTCCCTTGCGGCGAGCCTCGATGCCGAGGAGTGATCCGATCTCGCCGAGGAGCTCGACATCCCAGGTGGCACCGAGCGTGATCCCGGCCGGCACGACGACGCCTGGGGTTCCACCGCCACCATGACCTTCGCCGCGTACGCCGTTGGGTCCGTCGCTCATCTTGATGGCGGGGATACCTGCCTCAGGAAAGGCAACGGTCCTCCACGTATTTTTCCCAGTGACGATCCGGCACTTGTCTGTGAGGGAGAGTGCGGACAACGCAGCATCAATGTCGATCACAGTCGTGGACGTTAGATGACCGCAGATTGCTTTGGTGGCGCTCTGTGCAATATGTGGCCTGTCAGCGGTTCAGATGGCGGCGCCAGCGCGCTCGCCTTCAACCACAGCACTGTGCGCACGTCGGGGTGCGACGCAGTCGCCGACGCGCTCGACGCTCACGCCTGCCGAGCGCAGGTCGTGATAGAGCCACTCGACTGGATTGGCGTGGACGGCCAGCACGATCCAGTCGGGACGGCGCTGTACGTTCTGGCCGGTGGGGTGGTGAAGCAGTGTCAGCGTGGAGCCCTCTAGACCCATTGGCACAAGATCCGTGGTCTGCGTGATCCCTTTTTCGCCAGCACGAATCCACCAGTTTTCCATGTCGAGGGTGATGCCGAGATCTTGGCCCACGACCATGCCTGGCGTAATGACTTCAACGCTGCAGCCGCGGTCGGCGAGCACTTCTGCAGTTGAGGTGGCGTGGTGAAACCCAATTTCGTCGATCAACACGACGTCGCCGAACGGCTCAGCAGTTCCCTCGAGGACCTCGCGAACGTCGATGACGTTGGTGGCATCGTCGGGGACCCAGTTCGGCTGCGCTGGTTCGGCCCCGGTCGCAATGATTACGTGATCGGGACGGCATTCTTCGACCAGGCCGGGCCAGACGCCTACGTCGTATTCGAACTTGACGCCAAGCCGTCTACATTCGGCGAGTTGGTTGCGCACCATGTCCCCGACCTCGGCGCGATTGGGCACCGAGGCGGCAATTCGAACCTGGCCGCCAGCCTGCGATTCCTTTTCGAACACGGTGACGGCGTGCCCGTTGCGGCGGGATGCGATCGCTGCCTGCAATCCGCCGGGGCCAGCACCAACGACCATCACCGATTTCGGCTTAGGCGTTATCCGGATGGCACCGACACCTTCCGCTTCGCGACCGGTGCGGGGGTTCTCGATGCAACCAAGCCAACGATTTAGACCCATACGACCGACACACTCCTGGTTGCACGACAGGCAAAGCCGGGTCTCATCTGTCGCACCGGCGCGGGCTTTTGCTGCGAAGTCGGCGTCGGCGATCTGGCCGCGTACGATTCCAACCAGGTCACAGTGGCCCTCGGCCAATGCTCGTTCGGCTTGAAGTGGATCTTTGAATCTGCCGACTCCAACCACGGGAAGGTCGACCGCTTTGCGGATGGCTGACGGGATGAACATCGCGTAGCCCGGCGGGATGTGCATCGATGCTTCGATCATGAACAGACTTGCCGTGGCCACACCGATCGACGTGTTGATGTAATCGACCTGGCCGGTCTGCTCGACGAGTTCAGCGATGCGGACGGCGTCGTCGATCGTCGTGCCGCGGTCAATGAGCTCGTCGCCACAGATGCGGACGCCGAGCGCAAGTCGATTGCCGACTACCTTGCGGACTGCGACGACGATTTCGATTAACAGGCGCGCCCGGTTCTCGAGCGAACCGCCGTAGTCGTCTGTTCGTTTGTTGGTAGCTGGAGACAGAAACCCGCGGACGATGGAGCTGTGCGAGCACTGGAGTTCGATACCGTCGAAACCGCCCTCGGCGCAGTGTTCAGCTACTAGTGCATACCCGGCGATGATTTCGTCGATTTCAGCATGCGTGACGGCTTTTGGCACTTCGCGAAAGAGTGGGTCGGCAACTGCGGAGGGAGCCCAGACCGGCAGCCGCGAGTACATTGACGACGCCTGTCCGCCGTTGTGGTTGATCTGAGCGAAGATAGGCGTGCGGTGCCGGTGGACGGCTTCGGTTATGGCCAGGTAGCCGGGAATGACGTCACGGTGAAAGCCGTGGATAAGCTTTTCGTACGGCCAGTCAGTCGGATGGGTGGAGTGCTCTTCAGTGATAATTAGACCGGTGCCGCCAGCGGCTCGGGCGGCGTAATAGGCGGCGTGCTGGGTGGTCGGGAGACCGTCTCGGGCGTAGTTTGTGAGGTGCGCCGAGAAGACGATTCGATTCCGAGTTTCGACCGGACCAAGCCGCAGCGGGGTCCACAGGTAACGGCTGGACATGCAAGGTAAAGATATCTTTGCGGGCTGCTTCTGGCGCAACTGTGGTGGCGGGCTGCATTGCGCGTGTTCGTGAGCCGATTTAGGAAACACTTAGTCCGCTGCCATGTCAATGGCATGCCCTTTAGCAACGAGATGAATCCGGCTTGAGGCCAGACGTTGGTCGCTGCGTGCACAGTAGAAAAGCGGCGGTTCGAAGCCAGTGAGTGCTGCTGACTGGCTTCACGCCGTTGACGCTAAGAATTTAGTTGGTCTGTGGTGCCCAGGCCGCAGTAACCACGCCTGTTGACTTTGACGGACGGTTGAACCGAACTCTGGCAGCTATTGCAATTCGCGTCCGAGCGACACCACGCAACAGAGTCGGTTGCGTTCTGTTTGTTGAGTAGCTGGGCGCATCGTTCAACTGTCCTGGCTGACGAGTGTGGATTGGAATGCAGATCGCTTTCGTAGACAGTGGACCTCACCTTGAGCTTGCATGTTTCTTGGTGGACTCGGTGCGGATGCCGTTCGTGCGTTTTAGTGAGCAGAGAAGATGCCCGAGGCACTATGTGCTTAGCCGATGTCGCAGCACATGCTGATCGAAAGTGATGTTGTGATCTGATGCGTAAACGCGCTCTCTGCGCGCATATCAACCACTCGTCGCGCGATGCATCGTAGATTGGCCATTATGACAGTCGTTGGGAATGTCATCGCGCGCGGCAATGTCGCAGTGATCACCGGTGGAGCGGGTGGTGCTGATTTCGCCGGCATGGAGCAGTCGATTGGGCGCAGCAGGCGCGTTGTTTTCCCTGCCATAAGTACACCAAAGTTACATGCCCCCACAGGCAGACCGGCTGAGTTGGGTGCCGACGTCGCCACCCTCGTATGCGACATCGCGTTAGAAAAATCGGTCGCCGAACTCGCTTCGTACACGTTCACTGCGAACGGAATAGCCCATTTGGCGTTTAACGATGGGGGCATCGCTGGCATGGATGCTGAGCCCGACCAAGCCGACTCGCCAACGGGGGAGCTGTTGAACGAAGCCGTTGCATCTGGCATTGCGGAGCGCATGCCCGTGGCCGCCGAGGTTGTCGATGCGGTCGACGCCAACCGCTTTTGGGTCCTCGCGGATGCCGACATGCGCGAACGCCCTGTCGAACGCATGCAGCGCGCCGCAACCCAAACAAATCCACCGATGCCATCTGACGAGGCGGATACCGCATCCGCTGACGGCCGAACCTGAACGACGAGTCCGAGATTCACCATGGGAACATCCACGTCATCCTTTGGCGTCAGCAAACGCGAATCGCACGATTCGTCGGACTTCTACAGCCGGTTTGCGCCGCCGGTAATCAGCGATGACGACACTCTCGGAGCGCACAGCAAACTCGACACAATCCACGTTGGCGACGCGCGCAGTATGACGAAAGTTCCCGATGGGTCAGTTGCGCTCGTGGTCACCTCACCGCCGTACTTCGCTGGCAAAGAGTACGAAACGGCCCTCGGCGAAGGGCACGTACCCGCCGACTACATCGAGTACCTCACGATGCTCCGGGACGTGTTCAGCGAGTGCGTCCGCACCCTCGAACCTGGTGGGCGGATCGCTGTCAACGTAGCGAACCTTGGCCGCAAGCCGTATCGAAGTTTAGCTGCTGACGTCATCGGCGTTCTTCAAGATGATCTTCGGTTGCTTCTGCGTGGTGAAGTGGTGTGGCAGAAGCAGCGTGGCGCCAGCGGCTCGTGTGCCTGGGGGTCGTACCAATCTCCAGCCAATCCGGTGCTGCGCGACACGACGGAGCGAATCATCATCGCCAGCAAGGGTCGCTTCGATCGCGTCGGAACAGGCAACCGCAATCGCAATGGCATCGATGGCGTCGCAACAGTGCCGGGCGATGAGTTCATGGAAGCCACACTCGACGTGTGGGAAATTCCAGCTGAGAGCGCGACACGAGTCGGCCATCCTGCACCGTTCCCAGTCGCTCTTGTCGAGCGCTGCCTGCATTTGTTCACTTATGAAGGTGACGTCGTGCTCGACCCATTCATGGGCTCGGGGACAACAGCTGTTGCGGCAAAGAACACGGGCCGTCACTACGTTGGCTACGACACCGACGCCAGCTACGTCAAGCAGGCTAGGGAGCGGGTGAAATCGTTGGCACCGCGGGAGGTACCGGATCGACGCACTCTGAAAGACATGGCGCGGACACTCCTGAATGAGGCCGGCTACACCGGTATCGATGAAGCCGCAAGAGTGTCTCCTGGTGTCACGGTGAGCTTCCGCGGCATTGGCCCCGACGGCGTCACTCGGGTTTTTGAACTCGGTGGCGTCAACACGCCGGCTCGACCAGGTCTCAGTAGGGTTGAAAACGTGTGGAAGTCCATTGCCAAGGCGGCGATCTGTCGAGAGGTTGCACCTGACGTCGATGTCGTGCTTCTCACCGTAGGTACCATTCGCGGTGGGCCGTTGGCCGCAGTTTCCGGAGATGAAAGGCTGATTGCCGCAGTCATCGATGCGTCACGCAAGGACGCTCTTGAGCGGATCCTTGCTCTCTGACCGTCGCCGCGCCCTGGCCGCCATGGTCCTTGGGCCAAGGAAGGACAGGAATAGTTCGCCGAAGTGACGATTAGCTTCCGCGAGTCCACAACGACTGATCGCCGGGCACTGCAGGCTGTGGCGGCGCAGTTCTTTGTGAACGGTGCTGTGCTCGCTTCCTTTGTGCCAAGACTCCCAGAGATTCGCGACAGCCTTGACTTGAGCCTTGACGAGTTGGGCGCAATCCTAACTGCGGGCGCAGCGCTTGGATTGCTGGCGAGTTTGTGGTCGCCGCGCATTATCGCTGCTTTGGGCACGCGCCGAGCGCTGATTTTGTTTGTGTTGGTTCTGCTGTGCGGTCTGCAGATTGTCGGGCTTGCCGAAGCCTGGTGGATGCTTTTGTTGGGTTCGGCGGTGATGTTGGCCGCCGACGGCGTTGTCGACATCGCAATGAACCTTCAGGGCTCCTGGTTGAGTAGTCGACGGCACGCGCCTGTGATGAATCGCCTGCATGGGCTCTGGAGCCTTGGCGCAGTGATCGGGGGGATCGTCGCTGCGCAGGCCGCTGCGACAGGGATTTCGTTGCGGATGCATTTGATCGTTGTCAGCGCCGTGCTGCTCGTTGTTCTCGTCTTTGTCGGGTCTGGACTGTTGAAGGTCGATGAAGGCACCAATATCGAGTTTCATGATCTGCGGCGGCCAGGACGTAGAACGCGCCAGCGGTGGGTCACGTTGGTATTGCTCGCTGCCGCCGGTGGGTTTGCCCTCACTGTCGAACTTGTCTCGACCGATTGGGCCGCATTCCGATTGAGTGAGGACTTTGGTGCATCAGCAGGCTTTGCTGGCCTCGGATTCGTGGCGTTCACGATCGGTATGACGGTCGGTCGTCTCGGCGGTGACTCAGTGCTGATCCGTATCGGGAGCGATCGGCTGCTGCGCAGCGCCGTCATTGTGTCCGGTCTTGGTCTTGTAGTTGCTGCATTCGCGGCGGATCAGAGGTTGGTGATTGCTGGGTACATGCTCGCCGGTGTTGGCATCTCAACTTTCTTTCCGAGGCTTTACGACGATGCTGCCAAGTTCCCAGGTCGACGTGGCGTAGCGCTCACCTGGTTGCGAGCGGGATCGGGAGTGACGGCCCTAATCATCCCGGTGTCAGTCGGAGTGTTGGCAGAGTCGCGGCTGTCCGTTGGTGCAGCAACGGCCATATTGACGCTGCCGTGCACGATTGGCTACCTGCTCGTGTCGCTGAGGTCGGAACGTCCCGTTTTTTGAGCGCAGGCGGGGACCCTTTGTGCGCGCACAGCGCGACTGCTACATGTTTTGCTTCGCTGAGGGTAAGCCCGCATCACGCGATGCGTTGGGCCTGAGGATCGGTACGGTCTGGCGAATGGCACGGGGACCGCGCGAACTGGCGCGCCGCATCAAGCAGGCTGGCGACGGCGTCGGTCGATTGATCAGCGAGTCTGAGCGACGGCTTGGCGAGCGTGGTGTCGACTTGGGGCCCAGTCGTCAAAAAGCGCGCCGAAGTGTCGACGACGTCCGAGCTGAACTTGATGCGCTGGTTGGACTCGACTCCGTTAAGGAGCAGGTGTCGACACTGATCGCGTCACTGAGCATTCAGCAGCAGCGTCGCAAACATGGTCTGGCCGAAGTGGCAGCGAACCAGCACCTCGTATTCTTCGGCAATCCCGGTACAGGAAAGACGACCGTTGCCCGCCTCGTTGCAGAGATCTATGGCGCACTCGGCTATCTCGAAAAGGGTCATCTGGTGGAGGTCGATCGGGCCCAACTGGTCGGACAATACGTTGGGCATACAGCGTTTAAGACCAATCGAGCCATCAAGCGCGCGCTTGACGGCGTCTTGTTTATTGACGAGGCGTACGCGCTCTCTTCAGCGGGACCGAAAAGCGTCGATTTCGGTTCAGAGGCAATCGAGACATTGATCAAGCGGATGGAAGACCATCGCGGTCGCCTCGTGGTGATCGTCGCTGGATACCCGGAACTGATGAGCCAGTTTCTCAGCTCCAACCCGGGACTGCGCTCACGTTTCTCACGCGAGATTGCGTTCGATGACTACACAGATTTTGAACTTGTGGCGATTATGGAAAAGACAGCCACTGACGCCGAGTACCTCATTACGCCCGCAGCGCACGATGCACTGCTCGACATTTTTAGAGCTGCCCGCCACCAAAGCGGATTCGGTAACGCGCGCTATGCGCGAAACCTGTTCGAGCAGGCTGTCAATCGTCAGGCACTTCGCCTTGACGGGGCAGGGCTGATCGATATCAATCGAGATGAGCTTCTCACACTTTCTCGCACCGACATCGAAGAGGCGGCTCGCCTAGTTTAGCTCCGGCGTAACGCTCAAGAGCTACTCACCGTCAACGCAAGATTCGGCTGCCATGCCGTCCGGTGGCAGACGTAGCAGCATTGGAACACTGTTCAAAAAAGATGCTGGGAGGCTGGTCAGCTGCTGATTTTGGCCTCTATGGTCAGGATATGCGTGTTCATCTTGATGTCGAAAAGTGCCAGGGTCATAACCGTTGCTACGCGTTGGCACCCGAATTGTTTGACGTTGACGACTACGGCGAAGCCGTTCTGATTGGTGATGGTGATGTGTCAGTCGACCTCGAGGCCAAGGCACGTCTCGCAGCGTCGAACTGCCCGGAATATGCGATCACAATTTCCGATTGACCAGCTGGATGACTGACATGATCGAACCCTCCGAACCTCTGGAAATTTCCGACACTCCGGAGAGGGCGCTCTCGTGGGAGCGCACTCCCTACAACCCGGATGACTACGGGCCGGTCACCGACTGGGCAACTGACATCGATCACGCCGATCCCCGCTACAACCCGAATGCGCCTGAGGTGTGGAAGGAACTGCGCGACATCGGCTGCCCTGTTGCCCATTCCGATCGTTACGGGGGCATGTGGGCTCCGATTACGCACGAGGCGGTGAATGACGTTGCGTACGACACGGAGAACTTCACGAGTCGCAGTGTCGTGGTCGCCCACCTCCGCCCAGGCGATGCTGCTATCCCTGCGCCTATTGGCGTCGTGCCGCCGATCTCGAGTGACCCGCCGTTCCACGGAATGGCGCGTCGTTTGCTGTTGCCACCATTCGCTCCAAAGCAGATCGAACCGTGGGAGGCCGAAGTCCAGATTCTCTGCCGTCGCTTGCTTGACGAAATGGGTGACGTTGCGCCTGGCGACACCGTCGATGCTGCGGTTCAGTATGCGCAGCACATCCCGGTCAACGTCATTGGTCGCATGCTCGGGTTTCCCGAAGAAGACGAGGCGTTGTTCCGCGAGTTTGTGCACAACACGCTCGAGACCATCAACGCCGAGCCGGGGACTCGTCGGGACAACTTCCTCAAGCTGGACGAGTACCTCAGCAAACAGGTGCAAGACCACATTGACAACCCGCGTGAGGACCTCACCGACTACCTTCTCAACGTCGAAATGGGCGGCGAGAAGTTGTCGCCTGAACATGTCCGCGGCTCAATCGTGCTGCTTCTCATCGCAGGTATCGACACCACGTGGTCGGCGATTGGTTCGTCGCTGTGGCATCTGGCAAAAACTCCGGCGGATCTTGACCGTCTCGGGTCTGAGCCTGAGGTGATGACTTTCGCCCTCGAAGAGTTCCTCCGTGCCTACGCCCCTGTGACTATGGCTCGCATGGTCGCCAAGGACGTGGACTTCCATGGATGCCCAATGAAGAAGGATGACTGGGTGCTCCTGCCCTTCCCGGCGGCTAACCGCGATCCGCGCGCGTTCGAGGACGCCGATGAGTTCATCATTGACCGGGAGTCAAACCGGCATGCGGCCTTCGGTCTTGGCATCCACCGATGCCTCGGTTCGAACCTTGCCCGGCTCGAACTGAAGGTGGCGATCGAGGAATTCGTCAGTCGGTTCCCCAAGTTTGAGCTTGCGGGTGACGTGACCTGGAGCGCCGGTCAGATTCGTGGACCGCGTGTACTGCCGGTTCGAATACTTGAAACCACCTGACCTCTGATTCAGCGGATACCGACCAGGGGCGAGAAGACAGATCCGATCGAAATCAAAGTCGTACCAACTGAGGCCGCGCCGCACGCGCAGCCGATGGTGAGAGCGGCGTAGGCCGACCCCCGTCGCCATCCGAGCGAATGTGCTTCTAGTGCGAATGCTGAATATGTGGTGAGCGCGCCACAGAATCCGACCCCTATGACTGTGACGACACCGTCGGACAAGTCCGCGCTCAGGGTGTAGCCGAGTACTGCGGCACCGATGGTGTTGGCGACAAGTAGCGCTAGCCACGAACGCACCAGAAGGCCCAGGGCGAGTCTGGCGGTAGCCCCCAACGCTGCGGCGCAGACGAAGACAACTGGTGTCATGCGTCGCTGTCCCGGCTGAGGTTGGTGTGTGAGCGCCGTTGAGACAGTGCGGACGTGAGTCCGAGTGCGGCGGCACAGCTTGCGACGGTAACCCCGCCATACGTAACTGCAGTACTAGTCATATCGCGATCGACGAAGTCGTTGAGCTCGATAGCGAACGATGACATCGTGGTGAAGCCACCAAGCAGGCCTGTGACGATGGCATCCCAGCGCAGCGATCCGCGTTCGACGCGGTCGGCTGCGATACCAATCGCCAGGCAGCCGAGCACATTCACGGTGAGCGTCCACCACGGCCAAGAGCCGGCCTCGGCGCCAAAAAGCGTTCCGATGGCCCAGCGCAGGGTTGTTCCAGTCGCGCCTCCCACAGCGACAGCAGCGAATGCCAAAGGAAGATTGCGGCCCTCGAGCTGAGCGCTTGACGGAAACAACTGCACCTGCAGTTGCTAGCAAACAGCGAAGGTGTCCGACTGGGATTCATACCGAACTCTCACCCGCGATGGCTTCGCGAGCGGCAAGACTGTCGAGGTGACTGTCTCGGCCAATGATCGTGCACCGGCTCATCTCCTGGTCGCTGAGGATGATCGCGCTGTTCGCGATTCACTTGTGCGAGCGCTTGAACTCGAGGGATATCGAGTTACAGCCACGTCGAACGGTGCGGAGTGTCTTGACGCTGTTTCGAGAGACGGACCCGCTGCGCTTCTCCTCGACGTATCGATGCCGCTCGTTGACGGGTTGACTGTGTGCCGCGTGGTGCGTGCCGAAGGCAATCGCCTGCCAATTTTGATGCTGACTGCCCGGACGGAAACCTCTGATCGCGTTGCAGGCCTCGACGTTGGCGCGGATGACTACTTGGCGAAGCCGTATGACCTCGACGAACTACTTGCTCGTCTCCGTGCGCTGCTGCGCCGAGCCGAGTACGCCGAAGAGGATGAGGTCAAGCCCCTCAACGTTGGCGACCTTCGCCTTGATTCTGCATCCCGTCGTGTGTTTCGTGGCGAACGCGAGATTGATTTGTCGAAGACCGAGTTTGATCTGCTCGAGCTACTCGTCGAAAACAAAGGAATTGTTCTCGATCATACGACAATATATGAACGGATTTGGAACTACGACTTCGGCCCGGATTCGAAGAACCTTGCGGTCTATATCGGATACCTCCGCCGTAAAACCGAGGCCGACGGCGGGCAGCGGCTCGTGCAAACGGTGCGCGGCGTCGGCTACACGGTCCGGATACCAGCATGAGCTCGCTGCGAATAAAAATTGCTGTGGCAATGGCCGCCCTTGTCCTTGTCGCTACTTCCGTCGTCGGGGCGGTCAGCTACCGATCGACTGGTGCTCGCCTCATCGCTGAAGTCGACGACTCGATCAGCGAAGCCACGACGCTGCTCGTAGGGCGAGGCGACAAAGGCCTTTTAATCCCGGCGCGCGGTCAGCTTGAGATCTACTCGGTTCGCGTGTTGGACATTCGCGCTGAGCCGGTCAAAAGTTCGTTTGAGTTGGATCTTCCAGTCAGCGACTCTGCGCGAAGCGTGGTCGGTGTGAATCGCGGTTTTGATCAGTCAACGGTTGAATTCGGTTCCGAACGTTTCCGGGTACACACCGTTGGTCTCAACACCGGTGCTGTCCAGGTGGCTCGTTCACTAGGTGAGACGGATCGAGTACTCCGCGACGTGCAGCGTCGGACGGCACTGTTCGTCCTTGTCGTTTCTTTGCTCGCCGCAGCGGTGGGTTGGCTTCTGGCCAGCACGGTCGCAGCGCCGCTGCGTCGTCTCACCCGAGCGGCGAGCGAAGTGGAGCGTTCGGGCGACCTGAATGTTTCCCTGCCCGAGCCGGGAAGAGATGAAGTTGGCCGCCTCGGCTCGGCGTTCGGCTCGATGCTTGGGGCGCTCCAACGGTCGCAAGGTGAACAGCATCGGTTGGTTCAGAACGCAGGCCACGAGCTCCGCACGCCGTTGACCAGTCTGCGGACGAACCTTGCCGTGCTTCGTCGGCACCCGGATATGGCGGCTGATATCCAGGAACAGATTCTCGAGGACGTGGACAACGAGGTCGGGGAACTCACTGAACTCGTCAACGAGTTAGTAGCGGTTGCATCTGGCGAACTTGCTGATCAAGCACCGCAGGAGTTTTTGCTTGCGCAGGCGGCTCGCCGAGTGGCTGCGCGTGTTGGCCGGCGGCGGGATCGATCTGTGGTCGTGGAAATTAGGGAGCAGGCCGGCGCCGAAGCCATGGTGTTTGCGCCCCTTGTCGGCATTGAACGGGCGATCACGAATCTCGTCGAAAACGCTGCGAAGTTCGATCAGAGCGATGTCGCGATCTGCGTGGAGGTTGAGGAGGGGCGGCTCACGGTCATTGACCACGGTCCAGGTATCCCGGAAGATGACCTCCCACTGGTCTTTGACCGATTCCATCGCGCCACGGCGTCGCGGACGTTGCCGGGTTCAGGGTTGGGATTGGCGATCGTGCGTGAGATTGTCGAACGGCAAGGCGGCACCGTGAGTGCAATCAACCGACCTGGTGGTGGCGCATCGGTCGGCTTCGAGCTGCCAGTCCAAAACGCGCTGACCTCCGCCACTCCTTCGTGATCCAGCCAGCACCATTTCGGCCTTGAGCGTTGCTCAAGCCACACCTGACTCTTACCTTGCTCCGGTTTCCTCCTCACCAGGGACTGTCATCGTTGCTGACATCCCCAACAACGTTCTGGAAAGGAACATGACATGAACAACACAGTCTCCGCTCAGTCCCAGCAGCCTCGGTCCTCCAAGAAGGCCCTGGCCATCGGTCTCACTGCCGGCCTCGTCGGTGGCTCACTTGCCGGCTTGGTACTCGGCGTTCCAGGCCTCTCGAGCGCAGCCGAGAACGACGGCCTACTCCCTGCCGCTCCTACGGCACTTGTACAGCAGGTCGACGACTCAGCCGGCGAAGATAAGCAGACAAATCCTGGAGAACGTCTTCGTGATGCGCTGCAGCCACTCGTCGTCGACGGCACGCTGACCGCCGATCAAGCTGATTCAGTTGCCACCCATCTAGTCGAGAATCGGCCAGAGCGCAGCGATCGCGGGAATCATGGACGTCGTGGTCCGGGCAAATCCGGTCGGTCTGAGGTCTTGACCGAGCTGCTGGGTATCGGTGCCGACGAATTGCGGGATCAGCTCCGTACCGGAGCAACTCTGGCGGAACTCGCAGCTGCGAAGGGGGTCGAAACGAGTGCCTTGGTTGCTGCGCTGATGACCGAAGCCGAGGAGCGCCTCAACGCTGCCGTTGAGGCAGAGCGGATGACGGCAGATGAAGCCGCTGAGAAGCTCACCGAGATCGAGACAGGTATCACTGACAAGATCAACGGAAACTAATCCGATCACAGGAACCGCTGAACGGTCCCGTCGTGCTCGGCACGGCGTGACCGTTTCGGCCGTAGCGTCGTCGGGGTGATTTGCGTCGATCTCTCTGACGTCGGGCTAGCTCAGCCCGACAAGATGCTCTTCAGCCGTGTCGACGTCACCATCTCAAAGAGCGATCGTGTCGCAGTGGTCGGAGTGAATGGTTCCGGCAAGACCACGCTCCTGCGCATCATGACAGGAGCGCTCACGCCGGACAGCGGTGATGTGCGATTTGGTCGCGGCGCGCGGATTGTGTCGCTTGAGCAAGACCCTGTTTTGCCAGAGGGGCGGGTTAGCGACGTTCTCGGCGACGGATGGGAAGTGCAGGCTGCCGCAACGACGCTAGGCGTCTTGCCGTTGTTCGACCGCCGCACCGACCAGTTGTCGGGCGGCCAGGCCAAGCGGGTAGCACTTGCGAAGGTATTGGTGGACGATCAGCAGGGTGCCTTCGACATGGTGGTCCTCGATGAGCCGACGAACCATCTCGATCTGGAGGCGATTGAGTGGCTTGAATCGCGTCTTGTCACGATGCGCTCGGCGTTAGTGCTGGTCACTCACGACCGACATGTACTCGATCGACTGACGACAGCCGTTGGCCCGAGCCGAATCATAGAACTTGACAACGGGCAGTCCTACACACATCAGGCAGCGGCCGGATCAAGCGCTTATGCGACCTACCTTCATGCCCGCGCCGAAAGAATCGAGCGTGAAGCAGCGGAAGAATCAACGCGCAAGATCTTGGCGCGAAAGGAGCTTGCTTGGTTGCGTCGCGGGGCGCCTGCGCGCTCGACGAAGCCGAAGGCGCGTCTGCGGAGCGCCGCTGACATCATCTCAGGCGGCCCCGCAGGCCCCGGCTTGCGGGGGAACGACCTTGAGTTGGGTGCCGGAACATCTCGTCTTGGCAACCAGGTCGTTGAGCTCATCGGCGTCACGCAACGGTTTGAAGCGCAGACCGTCTTTGAGAAAGTCGACCTTCTCATCGAGCCCGGAGCCCGGCTCGCGGTTGTCGGTCCGAACGGGTCAGGTAAGACCACACTGCTTGACATCATCGCAGGGCGAGCCGCACCTGTTATGGGCGAAGTCAAGCGAGGGAAGACCGTTGTGGTCGGCTACGCCGATCAGCACTCGTCTTCGCTCGACCCAGACGCCATTGTCCGCGAGGTGGTCGCAGGGCCCTACCGGGAGCCGGACCATGAGGACAAAGCGCTCCTCGAAAAGTTCTGGTTCGACTCCACTGCCCAATACGCGCCGACGCGGATGCTGTCGGGCGGCGAACGTCGCCGCCTGCAACTGGTGATGGTGCTGGCTACGAAGCCAAACCTGCTGATTTTGGATGAGCCCACGAACGATCTTGACCTCGACACATTGCGTTCACTTGAGTCGTTTCTTGATGATTGGCCCGGTGCACTCGTCACGTCCAGCCACGACCGAGCCTTTCTCGATCGCGTTGCAGATCACGTGCTGGCGATCGACGAGGACGGCACCATGCGCCGTGTGCCCGGCGGCGTCAGCGGTTGGCTTGCAAAACGTTCGACCGGTCGGACTGGAAGACCGGTTGGACCGGCGAGGAAGGTCAGTGCATCGAAGGCGGGCCCTGCCGATACGGGTCCGTCCATTCGCTCAGGTAAACCGAAGGCAGCTCGGACGGGGCCGAGCCGATCAACTCTCGGCCGGCAACTCCGTGTGGCCGAACAGGCAATGGTGAAAGCGCAGAATCGGGTCAACTCACTCACTGAGCGGCTCACTGGCTTAACTGACCCAGCCGAGCTTCACGAGGTTGGTCAAGATCTGACAACGGCGCAATCCGAACTCGACGAGCACGAACTTCTCTGGCTAGAGCTAGCTGAACAAATACATTGAACGAAGGCCAGCCAATGGCTTCGCCTGAGCATCAGCGCTGCCATCGATTGATTTGCTGGAGCGACCGTCACGCAATGAGAAGGTGGTCGAGTCCGAAGATGGCGATGGTGTACAGCAGCCAGACGGCGAAGCACCGGAAGGTAGCGTCTGAAGTCAAACGGAACATCAACGAACCAGCTATGAGCTCCGTCATCGCTGCAACCTTGTTCACGGCCACCGGGACAACCCCGGCGATGAAACCAACAGCGACATCATGATCGCCACGTTGAGCACCTTGTCGATTCGACGAGCTAGTTGGGTGGATGTGGTGGTGCACCACCCTGCTGGCGAGATCCCCATCGTTGCGGGACGGCTTGACCATGACAGCGGATCCGTAGAGTGAAGCCCGCATGAGTGACGAGGAACTGTTCGGCGACATTCCCCATCCGGCGGACGTGCCGTCCGCCGGACCAGCCCAGCCTGCACCAACTGAGTCTCTCGGAGCGGAGAGCGCAACAGGCTCGCAGAGGCTGTCACCGTTCGCTCAAGGTCTCAATCCCGATCAGCTTGATGCCGTGGTCCACCAAAGTGGGCCCTTGCTGGTGGTCGCCGGCGCCGGGTCGGGCAAGACGCGGGTGCTCACGCATCGCATTGCACACCTCATCCACATCGGTGTGCATCCGTCCAAAATCCTGGCGATCACGTTCACCAACAAAGCTGCCGCTGAAATGCGCGAACGAGTCGCCACGCTGGTCGGGCCGGTCGTCAAGACGATGTGGGTATCTACGTTCCACTCGGCATGCGTTCGTATCCTGCGTGCGAATTCCGAGGCGCTCGGCTACCCCCGACAGTTTTCGATCTACGACTCCGCTGACACTAATCGTCTTACCGGATACATCATCCGCGATCAGGGGCTCGACTCGAAGCGCTTCACCCCACGCGGTGTGCACGGCATCATCAGTAATTGGAAAAATGAGCTTGTATCTCCGGCCGAAGCAGCAGACGGCGCGGGAAACATCTTCGATCGCAAGCACGCAGAGGTCTACGCCGAGTATCAGGCAAGACTTCTCAAGGCTGGTGCCATGGATTTTGATGATCTTTTGACCAAGACCGTCGAGCTGTTCAGGAACTTCGGCGACGTCCTCGAGCATTACCGCGAACGTTTCGCCCACATCCTCGTCGACGAATATCAGGACACAAATAACGCCCAGAACCAGATGGTGCTGATGCTTGCCGGTGGCCACAACAACGTCTGCGTTGTCGGTGACACTGACCAGTCGGTCTATCGATTCCGTGGTGCTGATTTTCGCAACATCCTGCAGTTTGAGGAGGCGTTTCCTGACGTCACCACAGTGGTACTTGACCAGAATTATCGCAGCACGCAGACGATCCTCGATGCAGCGAATTCGGTCATTGAGAACAACACTGAGCGCCGGCCAAAGTCGCTGTGGACCGATAGTGGTAGCGGCGAACGAATCCAGCGCTATCACGCTGAAGACGAAGGTGACGAGGCCAATTGGGTGGCTGGCACAGCGAAACAGTTGCAACTTGATGCTGACGCGAATTTCCGTGACATCGCCGTGCTGTACCGCACCAACGCACAGAGTCGGGTCATCGAAGAAGCGTTCATGCGTCAAGGGATCCCGTACAAAGTGGTGGGAGGCACTCGGTTCTATGACCGGCGTGAAGTAAAGGACGCCATGGCCTACTTGCGTGCGGTCGTCAACCCCGCTGACGAGGTCAGCCTAAAGCGGATTCTGAACGTTCCGAAGCGAGGTATCGGCGATACCAGCGTGGCCAAACTCGACGCGTATGCCGCCGCTGAGGGCATCGGGTTTGCCAACGCTCTACGGCGATGTGATGAAGCAGGTGTGAGCGGCCCAGCACTCCGTGGTATCGGTAAGTTTGTGGAACTGATCGACGGAATGACTGGGATGGTCGGCGACGATCAGTACGGCCCGGCGGACATCCTCCAGTTGGCTCTCGATGGGTCGGGCTACTTTGCCGAACTCGAAGCCGAAGATTCTGTCGAAGCACACACCCGCCTTGAAAACATGGGGGAGTTGATTGGGTCCGCCCGCGAGTTCACCGTGATCTCTGAGTTCATGGAGCAAGTAGCGCTCGTTGCCGACACTGACGACTTGCCAGAGGGTGAGGTCGAAGACATGGTGATTCTCATGACGTTGCACTCGGCGAAGGGCCTCGAGTTTCCTGTCGTGTTTCTCGCCGGCGTCGAAGAGGGCATCTTCCCGCACATCCGTTCGCTTACCGAACCAATCGAAATGGAAGAGGAGCGTCGCCTTGCGTATGTCGGCATTACGCGTGCAATGAATCGCCTTTACATGAGCCATGCGTGGAGCCGGCAGTTGTTTGGGTCCACGCAGTACAACCCGCCCTCGCGGTTCTTTGACGAGATCCCTGAGGGGTTGATCGAGGCGAGCGGCAACGTAAGTGGCCGCTCCAGGTACGGGCGTCAGAATTACCAGTCAAGCTACGGTGGAGGCTCCAGCAGCGGTCGGTCTGATCGCGAAGAGTCCAGGAGCGAGTCGTCTGATATGCCGCCGCCGTACCTGCGTGCGGTGGACGACGAGATGCCGGGGCGCGACATCAATGCTGATGTACAAGAGGCCAAGCAGGCCCAAGACGCACATCGCGATCGGGTCGTCGAAGCGGCGATGCAGTTTGCAAAAAAGCATGCCCCTGAGCCGTCGAACAGTCACGAACTTGGGCTTCACATCGGCGACGGTGTCGAGCATCCCAGCTTTGGTGCAGGGGTGATCATCGACATCTCCGGTGAGGGCGAGAAGGCTGAGGCCACGATCAACTTCACTGGAACGGGCACTAAGCACCTCTCGCTTGCCTGGGCGCCGCTCAAGAAGATCGGGTGAATTATCTCGTCAAGAAGATCGGGTCAGACGGTGTGGTATCTGGCAGAATTAAGGTGTGAAGGCAGCAATTTTGGTTGAGAGCTTGTCCGGCAATACGTGGAAGGCGGCCGAAAACGTTGCCGAGTTACTGCAGCAAGAGCGGTGGACCATCACGGGTCTGTCTAAGGTCAAGCATCCCGACCACCAGTCAATTCACGAAGCGGACCTTGTCCTCGTCGGGACCTGGGTGCACGGAGCGTTCCTTTTCGGCCAGGCGCCATGGGCCGCCAACGGTATAGCGAACCTTCCCGCAATGCGCGGTAAGAAAGCTGCTGCGTTCTGCACGTTTGCTCTCGACCCAGGGCGCAGCCTGGACAAGCTCACGAACGTTCTCGGCGAGACCGGCGCCTACGTCATCGGCGGGCTAGCGATGAGTCGGAGCAAACTCGACCAGCACAGCGAAGAGTTTGCTGACCGTCTCCTCGGCGCAACCGCAGAAGCCTGATCCTGGGTTGGCTTTCATAGCGCCGCATTGCTGGTAACACCGCTGAGATCAATCGATAGTAATCGTTGGTTTTCGACGACGGGATTTACGCCTCGAGGAGGAGGTGACAGTTCGCTTACATCGATGATGTTGCCATCGCAATCGGTAAACCGGCGCGTCCCCTTACCGTCGCTGTCACGTACCTGCTCGACAACACAGCTTTCGTCGCCGCCGGCCGGGTAGGCGTAGTACACAACCCAGCCGACTGAGGGGTCATCGCCAGTGTGATCAAGCACGATGGTGCGCTCCCCGTCGGTGGTGCCGAGGCCTGGGAAAAGAATGGGTCCCTTGTCGATGATCTCGTCGGCAACGTTGGTCACGCTGCCGACACGCAAGATCGACGGGGCAAGTCGATCAGACGTTGCCGTGTCGCCGCGCGAAATAAAAGCAGCGAATCCCCACAGCATTAGCCCGATCAGGCTGAGAACCGCAAGCCCGCCCAAGTTAGGGAGAATCGCACGCGTCCACGGCGATCGAATCTTGACTGGCTTGTCGTTCACCTTCGCCACCGTCCCAGTCTGCCGCCCCCAGACCGTTTCGCGTCGGCGGCGAAACGGACTGGGCCTGGTCCAAGTCCACCTGCGCTGTGTTGGAGCTGTCTCGGGTCGGTTAGTGGAACGAGGCACATGCGGCATAAGGTTCGGAACTTGTGAAGCGCCCGTACCGCATCGTTGTTGCCAAGCCCGGCCTGGACGGCCACGATCGTGGCGCCAAGACCATCACACGCGCCCTGCGAGACCATGGCTTCGAAGTCATCTACACCGGTCTGCACCAGACGCCCGAACAGATCGCAGAAACCGTGTTGCAAGAAGATGCAGACGGCGTCGGCCTCTCACTTCTCTCCGGCGCACATCTCACGCTCTTTCCGCGCGTGATGGAAGAGCTTCGCAATCGCGACTTGGGCGATGTGCTCGTCTTCGGAGGCGGAGTTATCCCCGATGCTGACGCACGTGCGCTGCAGGAGCAGGGTGTCGCACAAATTTTTGGTCCCGGATCGTCACTAAAAGCAATTGGCGAGTGGCTCGAAACGGCCTTAGATGAGACCGAAGTCTGATACGAACACCGCATTCGCAACCCAACCGCACACATGAAAGAGAGGGGACCCCACCGTGGATCTCTTTGAATATCAGGGCAAGCAGTACTTCGCCCGCTATGACATTCCGGTTAGCCCTGGAGGCCCTGCAGACACCGTCGATGAGGCGGTGAAGGAAGCCGCGTCCGCTGGTTACCCTGTTGTCGTCAAGGCGCAGGTGCAAGTCGGAGGCCGCGGCAAGGCCGGTGGCATCAAGTTGGCCGACAACGAAGCTGAAGTGCGGGAGCACGCCGGCAACATTTTAGGCATGGACATTAAGGGCCACGTTGTGCGTCGCCTTTGGGTCGAGGCTGCGTCTGATATTGACGAGGAGTACTACGTATCTTTCACCCTTGACCGCAGCGAAAAGAAGCACCTCATGATGCTGTCACGCGAAGGGGGCGTCGAAATTGAGGTCGTGGCAGAAGAGAACCCTGATGCGATCGTCAAGCTCCACATCGACCCCGTTGGCGGCCTGTCCGAGGCCATCGCCCGTCAGGCTTGCATCGATGCCAAGCTCCCCGACCGGGCGATAGGCGGCGCAACTGACATCCTCGTCAAGCTGTATCGATGCTATGACGAGGGTGATTGCGACCTCGCCGAAATCAACCCGCTGATTCTCAAGCCGACCGGTGAAGTGCACGCCCTTGATGCCAAGGTCACTCTCGACGGCAACGCTGAGTTCCGTCACCCCGAGTGGGACGCTTTCCGCGGTCTCACCGAGATGGACGATCGCGAGAAGATGGCAGCTGAAAGGGACCTGCAGTACATCGGTCTTGACGGCACGGTTGGCATCATCGCAAACGGCGCCGGGCTTGCAATGTCGACGCTCGACGTCGTCAATCAAGTTGGCGGTTCAGCTGCGAACTTTCTCGACATCGGCGGCGGCGCCAATGCCGACGTCATGGCGGGCGCACTAGAAGTCATCAACTTCGACGAGAACGTCAAGTCGATCTTCATCAACATCTTCGGCGGTATTACTCGCGGTGAAGAAGTTGCCAAAGGCATTGTCGAGGCGATGGGTCGCGTCGATCTCAAAGCTCCGATTGTGATTCGCCTCGATGGCACCAACGCTGAGGAGGGTCGCCAGATTCTCGTCGATGCAGGCATTCCGGAAGACAAGCTCCGCTCGGAGCCGACCATGCTCGAAGCTGCTCGTGCAGCTGTCGCGCTCGCAAGCTGAGGTATTGACATGGCAATTTTTGTTGACGAAAACACAAAAGTCCTTGTGCAAGGACTCACGGGCGGACAAGGCAAATACCACGGCCTCCGCAATCGCGACTATGGCACCCAGGTTGTCGGGGGAGTCACCCCCGGCAAAGGCGGCCAGGACGTCGAGGGTATTCCGATCTTCAATTCGGTCGCTGAAGCCGTTGCCGTAACTGGTGCAAACGCGTCGTTTGCGGCCGTCCCGCCGAAATTCGCTTCTGGCGCAATCATGGAGGCGGCCGAAGCAGGCATTGGATTCGTCGTTTGTATCACCGAGGGCATTCCCGCCCAAGATGAGGCCAAGGTTTTCAACCGCCTGGTTCGTGACTTCCCTGGAACTCGTCTACTTGGCCCGAACTGCCCCGGCATCATCAGCCCCGGCAAATGCAACATCGGCATCACCGCTGGCGAGATTGCCCAGAACCCGACCGGTAGTGGCCCGAACGTTGGCATCGTGAGCCGCTCGGGCACGCTCACCTATCAGGCGCTGTACGAGCTCAAGCAGCGTGGCATCGGCGTGTCGACGTGCGTCGGTATCGGTGGCGACCCGGTGCCCGGCACCAACTTCATCGACTGCCTCTCAGAGTTTCAGAACGACCCCGAGACGCATGCAATCATGATGCTCGGTGAGATTGGCGGCTCGGCGGAAGAAGAAGCAGCCGACTATATTTCGGCCAACGTCACTAAGCCGATGAGCGCATACATTGCTGGCGTAACCGCTCCGGCCGGCAAGAAAATGGGCCATGCCGGCGCCATTGTCTCTGGGAACAAGGGCACCGCTCAGGGCAAGATGGCTGCGCTCGCCGCTGCTGGCGTGAAGGTCGGTCTCAATCCGACCGAAGCCGGTGAACTCATGGCGGAGATTGTCGCCACGTTCTAGTTTCTGGCGAAGGCATGCGGAAGTAACGCACACTGTGCGCGATAACCGCATGCCTTCGGCATTTTTCGGATCAGGTCACGGTGCCGGCGGAGGAGGGGGTGTGTCGTCAGCTGGCGGCGGCGGGGGAGGAATGGTATCGGCGCTGCTCCCGCCAAAGCTCTCCTTGATTTTGTTGATGTCGGTGAGATCTGACAGTTCGCCACCCGACGCCTGAAAGTTGAGAAAGGCTCCCGCAGCGGCGACGAGGCCGGAGACCACCGAGACGATCATGCCGAACCCTCGACCGACGTTGCCGCCCGCAGCCTCAATGATGTCTTTGCCCTCGATTGGGTTAAAAATGAAGCGGAACAGCAGCAGAAGAGCTGCGAGTGCAGTTGCGGCGAGAAGGATAAGAGGCCACGGTAGGCCCCTTTTGTCCATCGTCTCGGAGGCGAGCAGGAACACAATGATTGCGCTGGCGACGAACAGAAGCCAGGGAATCGTCCCGGTAAAAAAGAAGTCAAATGCATTGCCGCCAGAGTCAGAAAAGCCGAGAACTGACACAGTGGTCCAATTGAAAAGTCCGAATACGGCGACGCCCCCACCGCCCCCAATGACCAGCCAGTCAGAGCCTTTGAAGTCACTGAAGTTCACGTCGTTCTCCTCCCATAGCCCTGATTTGTTCAGGGTCAACCTGATGCTCAATGACCGTAGCCTTTCAAATCGGAGCAGATCTGAGTATTCCAACCAGTGTTGCGGAACCGCGGACTCCTCAGGCCTACGATCGTGCCGTGCCTACCGCTCTGATCTCCGTGTACGACAAGACCGGCGTCGTCGAATTCGCTCAGTCGCTTAGCCAACTCGGGTGGTCGCTGATCTCCAGCGGGGGAACCGCTCGGGCCATTGCTGACGCCGGAATTCCAGTCACTGACGTTGCTGATGTCACCGGTGTCCCCGCAATTTTGGATCACCGTGTCGTCACGTTGCACCCGAAGGTCCACGGCGGCATTCTGGCTGACCCAACCAATGCCGAGCATGTTGCCGACATGGATGAGTACGGCATCAAGCCATTCGATCTCGTCGTCGGCAACCTCTACCCGTTCGGGCAGAGCCCCAACAACTTTGAGCACGGTTCTGGCGAAGCTGTTGAGATGATCGATATCGGTGGCCCAGCAATGGTACGCGCAGCAGCAAAAAATCATGCACACGTTGCAGTCATCGTCGACCCCAAGAACTACCGCCCCGTGATTGACGAACTTCGCTCAGAGGGCGTCTTGAGTGAGGCCACCCGGCGTCGGCTCGCCCGTGCAGCGTTTGCGCACACTGCTGCGTACGACGCATCGATCGTTACCTGGTTCGACGACACCGATCTCGATCTCGCTAACGAGTCCCTCACGGTTGAAGAGGTTGACACCGCTAGTGCGCTGCCGGCCTCAATCCATCTGGCACTGTCGAACGCGCAGCCGTTGCGTTATGGAGAGAATCCTCATCAGGAGGGTGCTCGTTATCGCCAAGCCGGTGCGACCAGCTGGTGGGATTCGATGACGCAATACGGCGGCAAGGCGTTGAGCTACCTCAACCTGTACGACACCGAAGCCGCATGGCGACTCGTTCACCGGTTCGACGACCCGGCCTGCGTCGTGGTGAAACATGCAAATCCGTGTGGGGTGGCGATCGCCAATGACATCGCCACAGCGTACGTACGCGCCCACGCCTGCGACCCGATCAGCGCTTTTGGTGGCATAGTCGCTGTCAACCGCACGGTCACCAACGAGATGGCCGTCGCGCTTGGTGACGTGTTCACCGAAGTTGTGGTCGCTCCAGGTTTCGGCGCCGACGCCCTAGTCACGCTTTCGGCGAAGAAGAACCTCCGGGTTATCGCCGCCAACGCGCCTTCTCCGTTGCCGTTCGATGTCCGCCCCATTGACGGTGGCCTACTCGTGCAGCAGCCTGACCCGGTCGACATGCGGTCTGACGCGTGGCGTGTGGTCACATCAGTGCAGCCGACCGAGGGGCAGTGGGCAGATATGGAGTTCGCCTGGATTGTGTGCGCTGCGGTCGCCAGCAACGCAATCGTCTACACGAAGGACCAGCAGGCTTTCGGGATTGGTGCTGGACAGCAGAATCGTCTCGACTCCGCACGAATTGCCGCCCGGCGAGCCGAAGGGCGAGCATCGGGTGGCGCGTGCGCGAGCGATGCCTTCTTTCCCTTTCGTGACGGACTTGATGCAACGGCTGAAGCCGGTGTGTCGTGCATCATCCAACCTGGCGGATCGATGCGTGACGACGAGGTCATCGCTGCTGCTGATGAGCGCGGCCTCGCCATGGTCTTCACCGGTCAGCGCCACTTCCGCCATTAATCTCGTAATCAACTGTTCCGCATCGCGGAACAAGGCCCGCTTGGTGGGAAGTTTCTGTCGCGGCACCAACTCGATCATTCGGGTGCATATGTTCCAGATATGGCACGGATCTCAGACAAGTTGGCGGCGGGCCGAACACTGTCCTTCGAGTTCTTTCCACCCAAGGCTGCGGGCGCGCAGTTGACGCTTGGTCGAACAATTACCGAACTTGCACCGCTCGAGCCGGACTTTGTCAGCATCACCTATGGCGCAGGTGGTTCAGACCGACACCGCACCGGTGATGTCGTCGAATGGATCTCTCGTGAAACCGATGTCGCACCCATGGCGCATCTCACGTGCGTTGGACATACCCGAACCGACGTTGCCGGGCTGCTCGTTGGCTACCGCCGGGTAGGTGTCGAGAACATTCTCGCGCTTGGTGGGGACCTGCCTATTGATGGCAGCGCCCCGGCTGGGGACTACTCGTACGCACTGGACTTGATCCACGACGTTGCAGCCACCGGCTGCTTCTCGATCGGGGTCGCCGCGCACCCTGAGGTGCATCCCCGCTCAGCGAGCCGTCAGGCTGACCGCCGACATCTTGCCGAGAAGCTTCGACTCGCCGACTTTGCCATAACGCAATTCTTCTTTGATCCTGAGCACTACGTGCGCCTTGTCGATGAGCTTGCAGCGCTCGGTGTTTACAAGCCGATCGTTCCCGGCATCATGCCTGTGACCAGCTTGGGCCAAATCACCCGCATGGTGGAGATGAGCGGCACAGAAGTACCTGGCTGGTTTATCGATCGGTTAAGCGGGGCCCACAATGCGGTCGATGCAAAGCACATCGGTACCGAACTTGCCTCAGAGCTCTGCCGGGACCTCATCGAAGCGGGCGCACCTGGCCTGCACTTGTACACGCTCAACCGATCCGAGATCGCAAAAGACATCAGGGTGAACCTGGGATCTGTGCTCGTCTGAGCGATACTGGACGCCGATGTCCGCCGTTTCCCACTCCACCCCTGAGTCGCCTGTAGGTCGCGGTACCGGCGGCATCGATGCCGCCAACATCAGCAAGGTGCCGTACCTCCCCGGCCTCGATGGCATGCGAGCGTTCGCCGTGGTCGCCGTGATGATTTATCACGCGAACAGCTCCTGGCTGAAGGGTGGGTTCATTGGCGTCGAGGTGTTCTTCGTGATCTCGGGCTACCTCATCACATTGCTCCTCATCTCTGAGCACGAAAAGTTGGGCTTAGTCGACATGAAGAGTTTCTGGATCCGTCGTTTTCGACGGCTCCTTCCGGCGCTCTTCGTAATGATGACGCTGCTGTCGGTCTGGACAGCGCTCTTCGAACGTGAAGCGCTCGGCCAACTGCGAGGCGACATCCTCGCCGGGATCTTCTACATCAGCAACTGGTACCAGATCTTCATTGGCGCCGGGTACAGCGCCAGCAACGATTTCGCACCCTTGCGTCATCTGTGGAGCTTGGCTGTCGAAGAGCAGTTCTATCTCGTCTGGCCCATAGTGATGGTGGCTCTACTTCGCAAGGGCAGCCGCAAGATCGCCGAGCTCGCCGTCTACCTGTTCGGTGCTGCGCTGGTGATCACCATCGTCGTCGCACTGCTGTATTACCCGGGACCCATCAACGCGAACCCGGAAAATTCGCCGAACGCCTACTGGGAGATCGGCGGCCGTTTTATTTCAAAGGCTGACGCGTTGTACCTCTCGAGTATTTCCCGGTCCAGTGGCCTGCTGCTCGGCGCTGCGATGGCCATGGTGTGGCGTCCCGTCGCTGTGATGCGTGGCCCGCTGCGCGACAAGAGCCGGGCGCTCGACGGGTTGGCTGTTGTCGGTTTTGCGATCCTCGCGGCAATTTGTTGGAAAGTCGGATTCATCAACAGCGATGGTGACAACAGCGCCGATCCGTGGCTGTTCCGCGGGGGCTTCTTCGTCGCCAGCATTGCCACGCTGATGATTATCGCTGCCGTCACCCATCGCGGGTCGTTGACTTCGAGGGCACTCAGCGGCGCCACGCTGCTGTGGATTGGTACACGCTCGTATGGCCTATACCTCTACCACTGGCCGATCTACCAGATCGTCCGAAACACGGCGGGCACGAAGCTGAAATTCCACGAATGGGTGTTGTGCATGGTTGCCACGGCGATCATCACCGAGATCTCTTANCGCTATATCGAGACACCGATCCGTAAGGGCCACCTCAGCGAGTGGTGGCGTAACCGAGGCCAGCGCAGTCGACGCAATGAGCACGGCCGTGCTGTACTCATTGGGGCATTTGTCGCGACCGCGCTCGCAGTCTTTGCCGGGTATGGCCTCGCCACAGCGGAGTTGAAACAGAACGAAGTGGCGCAAAGCCTTGAGCAAAGCGCAGGAGCAACCTGCAGCGTCATCGAGGGAAATTGCGNTGATAAAGCCGATAGCNCGCCNGTNTTGGGCGACGTANAGAGCGGGAGNGCCGACGTGGGCGNGATGCCCGTGACGTCAATCGATTTTGGCGCTGAGGACGCACAGGTTGTCGATGCNGTCACGACCACCGAGATTTTGGAGGGACCAAGCAAACTCGCGATCGGCGATTCGGTCATGCTCGGCGCAGCAGAGGAGTTGCAGGCGGCCGGCTTCGCCGTTGATGCCGCAGAGAGCCGCGCATTTGTGCGAGGCGTCGACATCTTGCAATCGCTCGCAGACAACGGCCAGCTCCCAGAAGAGTTGGTCGTCCACCTCGGCACGAACGGCCCAATCGACGAGATTGAAATGTCGCAGCTGCTCGACCTCGCAGCCACCGTNCCCAAGGTCGTGCTCGTGCAGAACGATGTGCCGCGGGACTACGAAGCGTCGAACAATACCCTCATGGTCAATGAGGCAAGTGGCCGCTCTAACGTTGAAGTCTTGTACTGGGATGGTCTTGCGGCGCAGTGTCCGGGGGATTGCATNTATCAGGACGGATACCACCTGAAGACGCCCGGAGCGGAGTATTACACGGCACTGATCACCACAGTGCTCGGCGACGCCGCTCTCTTCTCCTAGCAGCCACGGACTGGCGGGATCGGATCTAGGGGCCAAGGCTCACTGAACTTTGAACGAAGCGTGACCTCATTTGAGCACGTCAAACGGCGATACTGGGGAGCTGATGGTTGTGTCTGATCCACCGACGACTCGGCCGCCACGGTCCGGTTGGCGAACGGATCGAACTGGCCTGAACGATCATTCGGGCGGTTTCGTTCGCGAGCACATTAGTCGAGTGCCATATCTGCCTGGACTTGACGGCATGCGGGCTCTAGCTGTTGTTGCGGTGATGATCTACCACGCAAACAACTCGTGGCTTCCTGGTGGTTTTCTTGGCGTTGAGATGTTCTTCGTGATTTCGGGCTACCTGATCACGTTGCTGCTGATCGCCGAACGAGAACGTGACTACGGCATCTCGCTGATCGACTTCTGGGTGCGCCGTGCTCGTCGACTGCTCCCAGCGGTCTTCGTGCTGATGACGCTCCTGACAATTTGGACCGCATTGTTTGAGCGTGATGCTCTGGGACAGCTTCGCGGTGATGTGATTGCAGGTTTGTTCTATGTATCCAACTGGTACCAGATCTGGGTTGGACTCGGATACACCGCTGTCGGTGATTTCGCACCGCTGCGGCACTTGTGGAGCCTCGCTGTCGAAGAACAGTTCTATTTGATTTGGCCCTTGATGATGGTTGCGTTCCTCGGGCGATCTGGCACTCGCCGCATCGCCAACTTCAGCCGATGGCTGTTCGCTGGCGCGATCCTGGTCACCATCGGTGTGGCCCTGATATACCAACCCGGCCCGATCGGCGAACCGAGCCAGACTCCCGAGGCCTACTGGTTCATCGGCGATCGACCGATTGCAAAACTCGACACGCTTTATCTCAGCACGGTGACGCGCGCAGGTGGCCTCATGCTCGGCTCAGCGTTTGCAATGGTTTGGCGCCCATATGCCATCGTCCGCGGTCCGTTGCGCAGAAAGGGTCGGGCCTTCGACGTGCTGGCCCTCGTTGGATTCTTGGGTCTTTGCTGGATGGCCTGGAGCATTTATCTCATCGATCCGGCGGGGCCGGATGCTCGGCTCTTCAAGGGCGGCCTCTTTGTCACCGGGCTCCTAACACTGCTCATGATTGCCGCCGTGACGCACCGGGGTTCGATCGCAAACCGAGTGCTTGGTGGCAGGGTACTGAACTGGATTGGAACACGCTCGTACGGGCTCTACCTGTATCACTGGCCGATCTATCAGATCATCCGCAATGTCGAAGGGAACTCTCTGCGTCTGCGCGAATTTCTGCTCGCCATGATCCCAACCGTGCTGCTAACCGAGGCGTCATACCGTTTGATCGAGACACCGATCCGAAAGGGTCAGCTCGGCGTCACGGCTAGGCGTCTTCGGGGTGGCTCGGGTAACCGTCCGAGAGGACTTATAACTGTCGGCGTCGCTGTGGCGTGCGTGCTGTCTCTCTTTGCCGGTGTGACGCTCGCCAAAGCCGAACTCAAACAGAACGACATTGCCGAGTCGCTCAATGACGGTGAAGACTTCACCACGAATCTTGCTGCGACAGGCGACGACTCCCCGACGGCAACGCTGCCACCGACCATTCCACCGTCACTGACGCCAGTGACGACGCCCGTGCCCTCGTCGGCTGCAGCGCCGACCACCACCATCACCTCAACGTCGATAGCNCCGACTCCGATCACGACGGTGCCTCCGGTTGCCTCAACTGCAGCACCCACCACGGTCTCGGGATCCATCGTGCCGCTGGCTCCGATCACGCAGCTAGGGGTGGTGACTGATTTGACAGGTGTCCAACCACTCACGATCCCCGCAATGGACATCGGACTCCCACTGATTGCGCTCGGCGACTCGGTCATGCTCGGAGCAGCTGAGGAACTGCAAGCCGCAGGTTTCGCCGTTGATGCCGTGAAGAGCCGTCAGATGGTCACGTTCCTCCCCGATATGCAGGCAATACGTGACGCAGGTTCGTTTGGGTCGGTTGTTGTTGTCCATTTAGGAACCAACGGTCCGTTCAGTCAGACAACACTTGACCAAATGATGGGTCTCGTCTCCGAGGTGCCGAGAGTACTCGTCCTCACCGGCAAGGGCGATCGTGACTGGATTGGCGGTAACAATGCGAAAATCCGTGGGCTGGTAGCGCTGTACCCTGCAGTGACTGTGATCGACTGGGAAGTGCTGTCGGAAGACTGCACGGGCAATTGCTTTTACGACGATGGCATTCACCTCACGCAATCCGGCCAGACGTTTTATGCCGATGTGATCAAGCACGTGCTCGGTCTGGCCTGACCACAGCTTGGCCGACAGCTTGGCCCGGCGAGGCTTGCGGCGTAGCCTCAGCGTCATGTCCACTCCAGTTCGTGTTGCCGTTACCGGAGCTGCAGGCCAGATCGGCTACAGCCTCCTCTTCCGTATTGCATCGGGCACCATGCTCGGCTCTGATACTCCCATTGCGTTGCAGTTGCTTGAGATCACGCCGGCCCTCGGTGCGCTCGAAGGTGTCAAGATGGAGCTCGACGACGGCGCCTTCCCGCTGCTCGACTCAATCACCTGCACCGATGATGCCGACGTGGCATTTGGCGACGCCGACGTCGCGATTCTCGTTGGTTCGATGCCGCGCAAGGCAGGCATGGAGCGCGCCGACCTGCTCTCGGCAAATGGTGGCATTTTCAAGCCGCAAGGCGAGGCGTTGAGCCGCTCTGCCAAGAGGGACGTGAAGGTACTCGTCGTCGGTAACCCGGCCAACACCAACGCCGTGATCGCAATGAACAACGCCCCTGACCTTGACCCCGGCAGATTTACAGCGATGACCCGTCTTGACCACAACCGTGCGATCAGCCAGCTCGCGACTCGGCTCGATGTGTCGGTGAATGACATCAAGAAGATGACGATCTGGGGAAATCACTCCACAACTCAATACCCCGATCTGTTCCACTGTGAAGTCAACGGCCAGAATGCGCACGACGCAGTTGGCGATCACGATTGGTACGCCAATGAGTACATTCCGANGGTCGCCAAGCGTGGTGCTGCGATCATTGAGGCACGCGGATCATCGTCGGCGGCCTCGGCGGCCTCGGCAGCGGTCGACCATATTCGGGACTGGACTCTCGGCACGCCTGACGGAGATTGGGTATCCATGTCGGTTCCGAGCGACGGCAGCTACGGCGTGCCNGTAGGAATCATTAGCTCGTTTCCGTGTGTCTGCAAAGACGGCAATTACGAGATTGTGCAGGGCCTCGACATCGACGATTTCAGCCGCGCCAAGATCGACGCCACCGCTGGCGAGCTCGTTGAAGAGCGCGACGCGGTCAAGGATCTTGGTCTNATCTGAAATTCCGCAAGCGTTGATGGCGATAATCAGCCTGGGCACGTCCAAGCCTTGATTGTCAGACCGTTGCGGACCGAGGGGCGTCGAGGTGCTCTTTGGTCAGTTCAGGTGAACGCCGTCGCACGATCAAGACGGTGATCCAGGAGCTAAGGCACAGCAGAGATATACCAATCGAGAACGGCGTCGTGGAATCGCTGACGAAAGCGCTGACGATCGTGCCTAGGACGGCGCCGCCCGCCATCCGAATCGCTCCGCCGTAGGCCGACGCTGTTCCGGCAAGATGGCCGACGGGGCCGAGCGCGGCGGTGTTGAGGTTTGGCATCAAGAACATGAACGAAGACAGCGTGAGGGCGAGCACTGGCATGTAAACCCAGATACTTGGTCGTCCTCCGGCGAAGATCGAGATAGCGCACAGCAGCATCGTTGTCGGTATCAGCATTGAGTAGACCATGTTCACGAGCCTGTGGACGCCGACGCGGACGACAATTCGGCCGTTGAGCACTGCGCCTGCGGCGAAGAGTAGTGCCACAAGTCCGAAGATAAGGGGGAACTGATCCTCTCGATCGAATACCTCGCTGATGATTAGCTCGCTGCTCGCCAGGTAAGTGGTGAACACCCCTTGCAAGAAGATTGTGGCGTTGGTGTACCCGGAGGTGACCGGGGTGCGCGCCACTTCGACGTAGCCGTCGGCCGTGGCGCGGAGCTCTAGTGGGCGTCGGTTGNCTGGATCGAGCGATTCACGCATCCGCAAGCTCCAGAGTCCGATCGCAAGGGCGAAGATAGCGCAGAACCAGAAGATGGAGCGCCAGGGGAAAATGGCAATGAGGCCGGCGCCGATGCTGGGAGCGAGGATTGGCACGAGCATGAAGACAGCCATCACCTGTGACATTGCCTTTGCCATCTGGCTGCCCTCGAAGCGGTCGCGAATGATCGCCGTTGCGACCACTCGTGCGCCTGCCGCTCCGAGTCCCCAGACAAAGCGGCTGAGAAGGAGAAGCTCAAAGGTAGGCGCCAACGCCGACCCGGCAGCACCAATGACGTAGATGATGCTGCCTGCATAAAGGACCGGTTTGCGTCCAAAGCGATCTGCGATCGGCCCCCATACGAGCTGAGCGATGGCGAGTCCCATGAAGAAGACGGTGATGACTTGACCAGCACGCGGTGACGAATCGCCAAGGTCAAATGCCTCGCGGATCTCGTCAAAGGCCGGCAGCATCGTGTCGATGCCAAGCGCCATCAGCGCCATAATTGCCGACATCAACGTCAGCAGCTCTCGCTGACCCATCCGGTACTGCGGCATCGCCGGAACGGCAGCGTCAGCTTCGGAAGCGAGATCGTTCACGATCGAAAGCTAACGAGCAGTGATGGGCGCTCCCTGGTTGAGCGACGGGCGTCACGCCGNACCGGATCGCTTGAAAGGGCCCCCACATCGTGAGGATTCGCTGCTGTTTCCTAACTGACAGCGACGTGGCAGCCAATCTGCATCATTCGGTCGACCCCCGCCTTCAGATCCTCGTCGCTGATTCGAACGGTACTGCCATCGTCGCCAAGAATGTCGCTGACGGTCATGATGGCGAGCGCCTCGATGCCTTTCACTGCGGCAATCGTGTACATCATCGCCGCTTCCATCTCGACACCGAGGTGGCCAAGGCGCTTCCATCGACCGAACGTGTCAGGGTCGGGATCGTAGAAAATGCCNGAGGTGACAATCGCACCTGTGTGTACCGTGCCAGCGCCTGACTCCCGGCTCAGCTGTGCGGCGGTCTCAGCGAGGGTAAACGTTGCGCTTGGTGCGTAACCCGACATCTGGGCATAACGAAGTGGAGTGCTGTCGTCGGCCGACGCGCTTATGCCGATCACGGTGTCGCCCATATTCATTCCGACTTGCAGACCTCCGCAGGTACCCACACGGACCAGACGCTTCGCTCCCAACATGATGAGTTCTTCAAAGATGATTCCAGCACTCGGTGAGCCCATGCCTGTGGACTGGACGCTGATCGGCTTGCCGTTGAACGTACCGGTGAAGCCCAGCATCCCGCGTTCGGCATTGACCTGGCGGAAGCCCGAATCAAAGAATGTCTCAGCGATGTACTGGGCGCGCACCGGGTCACCGGGGCACAGCACGTTCGGTGCATAGTCGGATTCGTCAGCACGCAAATGGATCGGCATGAGAGCAGGATACGCAGGCCTACTTGAGGAATTTGCTTGTCGTGTTGTCAGCAAGGATTCTGCCATCGGTCTGACAGGTAGCGCAGTAGTTAACCGAATAGCTGGAGTATGAGACTTCGTGGATTCTGTCCCCGCACACGGGGCATGGTTCACCGGTGCGCATATGTACGGCGCTCGGTCGATCCTGCGAAGAGCTCATGTCTTTACGTTTGCGCTCGGCGGCGAGGCCCTCGGCAAGGCAGTGTTCGATCGCGTCCGACACTTTCGCTGCGCCTTCCGCTCCGAGTTGCCTGGTGGTTGCGAACGGCGAGATCTGCGCGGCATGACAGACCTCGTTCGACAACCGACGACCGATGCCTGCCACCATGCCTTGATGCCGCAGGAATCCGTGAACGCGCATCGAGTTGGCTGCGAATCGCTCGGCAAGGTTGTCGGCGCTAATTCCGGCCGCCTCGGGCCCCAGCTTTGCAAGTGGGGGTGAAGTGTCGAGCTCGGTAGAGGGAATGCACCACACTCCGGCGCGCCGCTCCCTACCTTGTTCAGTCAGGAGAAGCGCAGTCTTATGCACGGATTTTGGCTGGCTGCCTGTTGACGGGGCCTCAACGGGGGTAAAGGTGAAACGGGCCTGCCCACCGCGGGGCTTCGCGGAGCGGCTCTCATCAACGCGTAGTCGCCCGCCTTGCATGAGGTGGATAACAAAGCTGACCGGATTAAAACGCAGAATCAGGTACTTGCCGCGACGCCCGACGCCGAGAAGGGGCCATCCGTATGCTTCATCAGGGGCGGGAACCGCTGTCTTCAACACGGCGAAGTTGAACGGCATGAACTCCGCCAAGATACGACCACCGAACTGTCGCTCCAGGCGCTCAGCGTGCGCCTCAACCTCAGGCATCTCAGGCATACGCCGAGGCTAACCACGACGGACACTCACCTCGGCCGTCCCGATAGCAAACTACTCGTAGGTGGTCTTTTCCTTGACGGCAGCGAATACGGCATCGAGTGCACCGAACACCGCTTGGTTGTCGAGCAGTTTCTGCTGGTCACCCCAGAGCCGAATGTGGCCGTTGATGAACGCATCCTGCGCGTTCATCTCACCTGTTGCCACTGCAACTGCGGTATCCCAGGCTTGCTCCATTTTGACGTCCTCGGGATCGGCGACACCTGCCCCAAACGAAGCTTCACCATCGCCCACCTGGATGTGATAGGTGACGTCGCCTTCGGGACCGTTGGAAACGACCTGAGTGACGCCAATCTTGTGCGAGGTCGCAACTTCGCTCATGTGATCGCTCGCTGCAACCTGCGCAGTGAGCTCGTTGATCCAGTCGAGACTGAGGTATCGGTACACCCCCGTAGTCTGCCTGATCGTGAGCCCGATATCCGACGACCACGATCATGGCGTTGACGGCGAAGAGTTTGACGATGGCTGGCACCCATCAGCCGAGGTCGAGGAGTGGGTATTTGCGGCGTGGACCGATGACGGCACGTTGGGAGTGATCTCGGGCCACCGTCTCATGGGACGTAACGCTTGGTATTGGGCGGCCCTGGCTCGGCACGGACGCCCGCTGTTGCACATCACCGACTTTGACGTACCGGTGCGACTCGCCGACCCTTTCATTGTTAAAGGCGAGGCGATGTGGGCCGAGCACACTCGCGAAGTGCCGATGGAGCAGTGGACCATCGGCAATGAAACGTACGCCGCCTCACTCGATGACCCTGAGGAGGCACTCGGACGCGGGTACGGCGATCCAACGCCGATCGCCTTTGACCTGGAGTGGTACGCCACGGGAGCGCCTGTGGCTCTCGAGCCTGCACCTGACATGAGTACTGGATATCAGCAGCAGGGTGTGGTTCACGGAGTGATCGAAATCCTGGGGGAACCTCAGGCGGAACTTTCCGAGGGGCCTGCGCGACGGTGGCATCGTTGGGCTAGTGGTTCGGGGCCGGATGGTTCTTCGATGGGTCTCGGGCCGTTGCCACTTTTGGAAGTGGTGGCGCACGCTGGGGTGCGTGCTCCGTTCCGGTTCCCCGACGGGAACATCAGCGACCTCGTGTTGGCACCGACAGGGTGGCGCCACCGATCTTCCCGCTCGTCCGCTCCGCAGCAGTGAGCGGCGACTGGATGCCTTGATCGTTGCAGCCGATCAACGATGTGCCGCGACCATTGTCAGTTTCCGTGCCACACTCGAATGCCTGATCTACGCCAGGCTGGGTGCGATTTCTCTGGTGCTAACTCAACGAACGAACGAAACAATGACTTTCAACAACGACATTCTTGACGACTACACCCACGGCGGGCTGGGTAGTGCGAAGCAGCCGGCGTATCCGGACGTGGTGGTCGAGATGGGCATGGTCGTCGAAGATCGGTCAAGCCACTTCACTGGCGACATCGCTCGCTGGAACGCAGAGGGAGTCACTTTGCGTGATGCCAATCACTATCTCCGTCACTTCAGCTGGAAGCCCGGCGGCTTTTTAATTTTTGGCAAGCCGGTCACCCTCGTTCGTCCGACACAGGTGAAGTCTGCAACGCAGCGGGTCACGGCGTCAGGCTCAGTCGCAGGCGACGGCCGAGCACGTGTCGCTCGTGCCAGCCGCATCTGGGTGGAGGGCAAGCACGACGCTGAACTGCTCGAACATGTGTGGGGTGACGACCTCCGTGATCTCGGGATCGTCATCGAGCCGCTTCACGGCGCCGATGACCTGTCAGCGATGGTCACTGGCTTTCGGCCCGGTACCCAACGCAAGCTCGGCGTACTCCTCGATCACCTTGTCCCTGGTTCGAAGGAGACACGAATCGCCCAAACCGTGCGCGACCCGAACGTCTTGATCACCGGACACCCATTCGTCGACGTTTGGGCAGGTATCCGACCCAAGGTGATCGGCCTGAAGGCGTGGCCGGAGATTCCATATGACCCTGACGTCACGTGGAAAGAAGGGCTTTGCGCTGCGCTCGGAGCACCGTTTGAGGGATTTTGGCCGCGGCTTCGCAATCAGGTCAACACGTTTGCCGATCTCGCTCCCGAACTCGTCGGTGCTGTCGAACAACTCATCGACTTTGTCGCCGACATCCCAGAGGACTGAGCGCGAAGATCGGCTTTGTTTGCGGCCGCGACGGCCGCTGCGCCTGGATCGTTGCCGACTAAGCCAACGCCTCCGGTTACTGAGAAAATTCCCACTGAAAAAGCCGAAGGGCGGGCCCGCAGGCCCGCCCCCACGTTAAGTTTTCAGGCGTTGATCAGACGAAAGCGCTGGCAAAGACCAGGCTAACGATTGTCATAACTTTCAAAAGGATGTTCATCGACGGACCCGATGTGTCCTTGAACGGGTCGCCGACAGTGTCGCCAACAACGGCAGCCTTATGGGCGTCAGAACCCTTGCCTCCCTGAGCGCCAGCTTCGATGTACTTCTTAGCGTTGTCCCAGGCGCCACCAGCATTGGCCATGAAGATAGCCAAGGCAAAACCGGTCACGAGCGCTCCAGCAAGCAACCCGCCGAGCGCATCTACGCTGATAAACCCAACGACGAGCGGCACGACCACGGCTAGGGCGCCCGGAAGAATCATCTCCTTAAGCGAAGCTTCGGTCGAGATCGCCACACAACGAGCCGAGTCGGGAATGACGCCCGGCTCGCCTTCGCGCAGGCCGGGAATTTCGCGGAATTGACGGCGCACTTCCTCGATCATCTTTGCTGCGGCACGGCCGACGGCGTCGATCGTCAGAGCGGCAAACAGGAACGGCAGTGCTGCGCCAATGAAGAGTCCAGCGAAAACCTCAACCTCGCCGATGTCAAGGTTGAGTTCAGTCGAACCACCCGAGGCCGTCTTGATGGCGAACTCGAAGCTCTTGAAAAGAGCGAGGGCGGTGAGCGCTGCGGAACCAACAGCAAAGCCCTTGGCAACCGCAGCTGTGGTGTTGCCGAGCGAGTCGAGTGCATCAGTGACTTCACGAACGGACGGATCCAGCTCGGCCATCTCGGCGATACCGCCGGCATTGTCTGCGATTGGGCCGTATGCATCGACCGACACAACGATCCCGGTGGTCGCAAGCATTCCGATGGCGGCAACAGCGACGCCGTAAAGACCTCCATACTGACCGTCGAATGCTTGCTGTCCGCCCCAGTAAGCGATACCGATACCGGCCAGGATCAAAGCGACCGAGGCAGCGACGGACTGCATGCCGATGCTGATGCCCTTGAGAATGGTGGTCGCTGGTCCGGTTTCGGTTTGCTGACTGATTTCCTTGACCGGCTTATAGTGATCTGAGGTGTAGTACTCAGCGGTCTTGCCGAGCGCCCAACCGATGACCAAGCCGCCAATGACGGAGACGGCAACGCCCCAGGGATTGTCGGAGATGTCGCCAAAGATCCAGTAGGCACCGGCTAACACACCCACAGTGGTGATCGCCATGGCCACATTCGTGCCGAGATGCAGCGCCTTACTAAGGGACTTGGAGTCCGTCGATGTACCACCCTTAATGAGGAACGAGCCGATGATCGAAGCAATCATGCCGATTAACGCAACGAAAATCGGGAACACGAAAAATTCGATAATTCCGAGTCCGCCAGCTTGCTCGGCGGTGATCGCCTCGAGAGGGCCCCCGGCGCTGGCGCTAATCGCGCTTCTCAGGGGTCCCTGGCTATCTTCCGCGATGATCGCACCAGCGAATGCAACGAGTGAGACGGGAGCGATGATCGAGCCGGCGTACGACTCGAACAGGTCGGCGCCCATGCCGGCCACGTCGCCGACGTTGTCGCCGACGTTGTCGGCAATGGTGGCCGGATTGCGAGGATCATCTTCAGGGATGCCAGCTTCTACCTTTCCTACAAGGTCAGCACCGACGTCAGCAGCCTTAGTGAAAATGCCGCCACCGACGCGGGAGAACAATGCGATGGTTGACGCACCGAGACCAAAGGCTGTCACGATTTCGAAGGCATCGTCGACTTCCAGAACGGTAACGAAAAGGACGTAGGTTCCCATGAGGCCGAGTAGCGCAAGACCGGCAACCGAGAAGCCCATCACAGCGCCCCCGCGGAACGCAACAGGAAGTGCTTTTCCGGGACCTTGCTTGGCAGCCTCGGTGGTGCGAGCGTTGGCCATGGTGGCCACAGTCATGCCTGCATAGCCAGCGGCGGATGACAGAATTGCTCCGAGCAGATAAGTAACTGCAGCGAGCGGTGCGATTAAAGCCGCCAACAAAATGGCCATGGCGACAGCAAAGATGCTGACCCACTTGTACTCGGCCTGGAGGAACGCCTTGGCGCCCTTCTGGATCTCTGTCATCAAGAAGACCATGCGCTCGTTTCCGGGCGACTCCTTCTCAACAGACTTATAAAAGAAGAACGCAAGACCGAGGGCTGCGAGAGCCGACAGTGCTGCGAGATATGGAATGGATCCCACGGGGTAGTGCCTCCTGGGGCAAATGGATGATGAGCGAGGCTCGCAGTGACTGCGAGCGTCTGACCATGATGGCCGCTGCGCAAGGCTAAATCCCAACTCATCACTTTCCACAGGCTTCTTCTGTCAACGTTTGTCAAGATGACGTTGCCCTTCGTCGGTCGTAGGCACCATGAACTTTCGTAAGGCGACCCTGGGCGGTACGGGGCTGGTGTGTGACGAGACCCACACGAGTTTGGTTGATGGTGGATTGGGCCCGCGACGATGCGTGGCGAGTACCGTAGTCCTCATGTCACAAACGTTGAGCCGTGGCCCGGTTTCGGGCACTGCCGTCAAGGCAAACGCCGCAAAGAGAAAACCGTTCCTCCTTGACCTCTACGGCACAGCAGTCGGCAAGAAGTATGTGATGGCCATCACGGGTCTGATTGGCATCGGCTTTGTGCTCACGCACATGATCGGCAACCTCAAGATGTACCTTGGTGTCATCACCGAGGGCGACGAGCGGGTGTATGACATCGACATTTACGGCGAGTTCTTGCGGGAACTGCTCGTCCCGATCCTGCCTCGCACATACTTGCTGTGGGGCTTGCGCCTCGTTTTGATCGGCGCGCTAGTTCTGCACCTCCACGCTGCGTGGTCGTTGACCCAACTCAACCGTAAAGCCCGCTCAGTCAAGTACCAGTCGACTCGCGATTACCAGATCGCCAGTTTCGCCAGTCGCTCAATGCGCTGGACCGGCATCACCGTGCTTGCCTTCCTTGCTTGGCACCTCGCTGATCTCACTTGGGGGTGGGTCAATCCCGACTTCGTTCGCGGCGCTGCGTATCGCAACATCGACGCATCGTTGAGTCGTATCCCCGTCGCCTTGCTGTACATCGTGGCAAACATTGCGTTGGGCATCCACCTCTTCCACGGCACCTGGTCACTCTTTCAGAGCCTTGGAGCCAATAACCCCCGATTCAATAATTGGCGCAAGGGCCTTGCCGCAGGCGTCGCCACACTGATCGTCGCAGGGAACGTGTCGTTCCCTATTGCCGTTCTTGCTGGCATCGTTGAGTACGACCCCGACGCTGTCACCCATTCCGTCGAAGCCGAGGAGACAGGCGAATGAACATCAAACTTGATTCCAAGATCCCCGAAGGCCCAATGGCCGACAAGTGGAGCAACTACGTTGCTGGCCAGAAACTGGTCAACCCGTCTAATAAGCGCAAGTTCAAGATCATCGTGGTCGGTACCGGCCTCGCCGGTGCCTCAGCTGCAGCGACTCTCGGCGAACTCGGTTACCAGGTCGAGGCGTTCACGTTCCACGATTCGCCCCGTCGAGCGCACTCGATAGCAGCGCAGGGTGGCATTAACGCCGCCAAGAACTACCAAGGCGACGGTGACAGCGTTCACCGTCTGTTCTACGACACGGTCAAGGGCGGTGACTTCCGCGCCCGCGAAGCAAACGTGCACCGCCTCGCAGAAGTGTCGGTCAACATCATTGACCAGATGGTCGCCCAGGGCGTGCCATTCGCACGCGAATACGGCGGTTTGCTCGATAACCGTAGCTTCGGCGGCGCCCAAGTGAGCCGCACCTTCTACGCTCGAGGCCAAACCGGCCAGCAACTACTGATTGGGGCCTACCAGCAGTTGGCACGCCAGATCGGTCTCGGCAACGTCAAACTCTGGAATCGGACAGAGCTCGTCGACGTTGTCAACGTTGACGGTCGTTGCGCCGGCATCGTCACCCGTGATTTGATTAATGGTGAGCTCAGCTCGCACTCGGCACACGCAGTCGTGCTTGCAACTGGCGGCTACGGCAATGCCTTTTACTTGTCGACCAACGCAATGGCATGCAACGTGACGGCGGCCTGGCGTGCTCATCGGCGCGGCGCAGCCTTTGCCAACCCGAGCTACACCCAAATTCACCCGACGTGCATCCCACAAGCCGATGACTTCCAGTCGAAGCTCACCCTTATGTCGGAGTCGCTCCGCAACGATGGCCGCATCTGGGTGCCGAAAAACCCAGACGAAGTGCGGTCAGCGGCTCAAATTCCTGAAGACGAACGCGACTACTATCTCGAGCGGATCTACCCAAGCTTCGGCAACCTGGCGCCGCGCGACGTGTCGTCGCGGGCTGCTAAGCGTGCGGTCGATAACGGTCAAGGCGTCGGACCGCTGAAGAACGGTGTCTACCTTGACTTTGCGGAATCAATTGAGCGTCTCGGTGCTGAAGTCATCAAGGAGCGCTACGGCAACTTGTTCGACATGTACGAACGGATTACCGGCGAGTCGCCCTACGAGACGCCGATGCGGATCTACCCAGCCAGTCACTACACGATGGGCGGGCTGTGGGTCGACTACGAGTTGCAGACTACGATCCCGGGACTGTTCTGTGCGGGCGAAGCCAACTTTTCCGATCATGGCGCCAACCGCTTGGGCGCCTCGGCATTGATGCAGGGACTTTCCGACGGCTACTTCGTGCTTCCGTACACGATTGCTCCGTACCTTGCGGATTTGCTCAACAAGCCGATTCCTGACGAGACCCACGATGCGTTCAAAGCAGCTGAGGTCGAAGCGCAAGCGAGGTTCCAGGGGTATCTCGACATCGGAGGCACAAAGGGCCCCGACCACTTCCACCGTGAACTCGGACGTATCATCTGGGATTACTGCGGTATGGATCGTAATGAGCAGGGTCTGCAGAAGGCACTGTCGGAGATCCCGGCCTTGCACGAGGAGTTCAAGAAAGACCTGCGCGTCACGGGCACGGGGACGAGCATCAACCAAACCCTCGAGAAGGCAGCGAGAGTTGATGACTTTTTTGAGCTTGGGCAATTGATGTGTCANGACGCTCTCACCCGCGAAGAGTCGTGCGGCGGTCACTTCCGCTCNGAGTACCAGACCGACGACGGTGAAGCGGTCCGCAACGACGAAGACTTTGCTCACGTCACTGCATGGGAATGGAGNGGTGANGCTGCCACGCCAATCGAGCATCGCGAGAANCTCGAATATGAAGTCGTCAAGTTCGCCACCCGGTCGTACAAGTAAAGGCCNAGACGTGTCAAACAATCTTTCCAACATCAATCTGAAGATCTGGCGCCAAGACGGCCCTGACGCGCAAGGTCGCTTCGAAACCCACCAGATTCCCGANATCAGCGACGAGGCTTCGTTCCTAGAGATGCTTGACATCTTGAATGAACGGCTTATTGAAGAAGGTAAGGAAGCGGTCGTGTTCGATCACGACTGCCGAGAAGGGATCTGCGGTACCTGCTCTCTGATGATCGACGGCCAGGCTCACGGCCCGCAGAGGGGTACGGCAACGTGTCAACTTCACATGCGGCAGTTCGAGTCAGGTGATGAGATCGTGATCGAGCCGTGGCGCGCCACGGCCTTCCCGATTGTTAAAGACCTCATGGTCGATCGTTCACCGTTCGATCGGATCGTAGAGTCGGGCGGCTTCATTACTGCACCNACCGGTGGGGCACCCGACGCCAACCTCATTCCNATCCCGAAGCCGGTTGCTGATGCCTCAATGGACGCNGCAGCGTGCATNGGGTGCGGAGCTTGTGTAGCGGCGTGCCCGAACAGCGCAGCAAACCTCTTTACAGGTGCGAAGATTGCTCACCTGAACCTGCTTCCGCAGGGTCAGGCCGAGCGGTACAAGCGGNCCGAGGCAATGGTCGAGACAATGGACGAGCACTTTGGNTCNTGCACGAATCATGGCGAGTGCGAGGCGGCATGCCCGAAAGAAATTTCGATCGACAACATCGCCACGATGAACGTCGACTACGCCAAGTCCAAGTTTAAGAACCGCAAAGCCCTAGCACGCTGATCGCCGTTGCATCTGGGGCCTCGCTCCCGATGCAACCTTGACCGTCAGGCTCCCGGCAAAAGCGTAACTGCGGTGNTGTACCGGTTGNGGCTGGTCGTATCACCGGCTGTCATCGTCAAAACAAAAGANAGTTCACCCAAGGTTTNGGGCACAGTNAAGTCAATTTGGCCGACTTTGATTACGTCGTCGGCAGGNACAGGCCCGCCAAACCTCCACCGCTGCTCGCCNCCTGCCCACGACGCAACAGCGTCGACCACGGCGAAGTCAATTNCTTCGCGCAGGTCGTTGATGAGGTGGACGTCGAGACGCAGTCGGGCGCCTTCGTTGACCCACGCAGGCGGGGAGTCAGCAACGACTAAAATTTGCTCGCATGCTGCCTTGACAACGGCGTAGGCATCTTTCGGAGCCCGCTCATGATCGAGGACGCTCGCGGAGATCACTGGCCCGGGGTCAGCGAGCGCGTAGAAACAGAATCCCCCGCTGGGGCGATACTTCAGCCTTCGTAACGTCTCGATTTGTGTCTTTAGTACATGGGATTGATAGCGCTGAGCTGCCTTGCGCCACGACTCGTACGATTCGTATTGATCGGGTGGGAATAGTCGCTCAAACTGATCGCGTTGATACCCGAACTCGTTGTGTAAACGGTCCCAGTCGAGATGGGGCCATTCGTGGGTAGCTAACTCGTGATCGATGAATGGAGCGGTGTTCGGCGGTGCGTGGGCTCCGAACTCGGACACGAATCGCACCAACCGCGGGACGCGTGCAGCCAGACCGGCTAGGTCCTCTGCTGCGCCGCGATGCCAGCCGTGCCAAAGGTGTGTATCGGTGCCGCTGAGCTGTGGAAAATGAGGCAGTACACCCGAGTGCGCGACCGTTTCGCGGCTCGAGTCTGCTTTCTCGAACGATCGCTTCACCCATCGATCGAGCACCGACTTGTTCCAAGACGGGAGTTGGTGCGCCATCACCTGGCGCGTCCGCTTCTTCCAATCAGAACGATTGACCGCCGTGGTAGCTGATGGGTCGTTGTGAGCGGTCCACTGGACGATTGACGGGTGGTGACCGAGTGTGTCGACAGCTGCGCGCGCCTGGTCAACGGCCTGGCTGCGCACGGTGCGGGCATGACCCCACTGCAGTGGAAAGTCCTGCATGATNAGCATGCCGAGCTCATCNGCGGCANGGTANAGCTCCCGGTCGGCNATNTGACCGTGGACCCGAACGACGTCNAGGCCAAGATCCACTGCGTGCTCAAGGTCGCTGCGAACTGCGCCGCTATCAGCGTCTGCGAGTCCCGCTCGTGTCGGCAGCAAATTTGCGCCCTTTAGAAAAAGACGTTCTCCGTTGACCGAGCAAATCCAGTTGTCCCACATGACCTGACGGAGCCCGGTNCGTCGCTCACGCCGATCACTCAGTTCCCCATCGATGATCAACTCGACGGCGACATCGGTNAGGAGTTGATCGCCTAATTTTTGTGGCCACCAGAGTNGCGGGTCGACGNTGTCGAGGCTCCANTCGATTTGATTTTCNCCGGAGGCGACNAGGTGTACNTGTTCATCGTGNAGTGCGTTGTCAACGAAGGTGCGGACGGTGACGCTGCGNTGCNCATCGCTGTCGAGCCTTGCCGNTAGCTGCACGTGCGCTCGCCGCGCGTCGGCNTCGCGACACAACACNCGGAATCGGTCAANGCGTACNGGTCCAGTGTCNTACAGATGCACACTGCGCCAGATCCCNCCTGGATTCCACTGGCGATCNATGCCGTCCCAATGTTGGAAAACGCCGGTGATGTTGCNGCGGTTATTCGGACCGTTTTGCGGCGNGCATGTGGCCTCAATAGCAAGCACGTGTTCGTNATCNAGTTCGGACAGTGCTGTCACNTCGAAGCTGTGCGAAAAGAAATAGCCCTCGGGGTCGCCGAGATATGCGCCATCGAGCCAGACATCAGCTTGATAGAAGATGCCGTCCAGAGTGATCCACCGACGGGCACCATCACCCGGGGGGTCGGCGCTGAAGCGATGTCGATACATCACTGGCCCATCGCTGGCAGCAAACTTCGGAGTGTCTCGCCAGTGACCGGGCACGGTGATCGGAGCCCAGGTTGAGTCGTCGGTGTCAAGCTCGATGCCGTACCGACGGACGTCGTCGTTCGCCTCGACTGCGACCCATCGGCCGTCTAGCTTGCGGCGACTCAACTCCATTGTCGAAGCGTACGCCGTGCAGTCGAGTTGGCCATGAGCAGGCGACTGTGCGCCCGGATGAACATGGGCGACACAGCTGGGTTAGGTTCGGCGCATGGAAGACGCAGGCGCTCCCAGCGCATCCACGCTCGGCGAATTGAAGGCATCTGGATGGGTCTCTCGGCCCGTCAAGCAGGAGGTTCGCGAGCACGCAATTGCGAAGGTCGCAGCCGGTGAACCGCTGTTCGTCGGCGTGCAGGGTTACGAAGAGACCGTGATGCCGCAGCTTGAGAACGCGTTGCTGGCTGGCCACGACGTCGTATTTCTCGGTGAACGAGGACAGGCTAAGACGCGCATGATCCGCACGTTGACCGGTTTACTCGACGAGTGGATGCCGATTATCGCTGGCAGTGAGATCAACGACGATCCGTATCACCCGGTCTCGAAGTACTCGCGTGACTTGGTTGCCGAATTGGGCGATGATGCCCCGGTCGACTGGGTACATCGCGACACGCGTTACGGCGAGAAGCTTGCCACGCCTGATACGTCAATCGCTGACCTGATCGGCGAAGTTGACCCGATCAAAGTCGCCGAGGGCCGGTACCTATCTGATGAGCTCACGCTGCACTATGGAATGGTCCCGCGCACCAACCGTGGGATTTTTGCCATGAATGAACTTCCAGACCTGGCTGAGCGAATCCAGGTCGGCTTGTTAAACGTTCTTGAGGAACGTGATGTCCAGATCCGTGGCTACAAGATTCGTTTGCCGCTCGACGTGATGATGATGGCATCGGCGAACCCGGAGGACTACACCAACCGCGGCCGCATCATCACGCCGTTGAAGGATCGTTTCGGCAGCCAGATTCGCACTCACTACCCACTCGACGTGCAGACCGAGATCGACATCATGCTGCAGGAGGCTGCGTCCCTCGACGTTGAAACGTCCAACGGTGCGATCAAGGTCACCGTGCCCGACTATTTGACCGAGGTTGTCGCCACTTTTTCGCACTTGGCGCGGTCAAGTAACCAGGTCAACCAGCGCAGTGGCGTCAGTGTCCGGTTGAGCGTAAGTAATTACGAAGCGACGGCGGCCAACGCGCTGCGTCGTGGGTTGCGGACGGGTGAAACCAGACCGGTTGCTCGCGTGGATGACCTCGGTGCGCTAGCAGCGAGTTCGATGGGCAAGATTGAAATTGAATCGATTGAGGAGGGTCGTGATGGCATGATTATGGAAAGTCTCATCAAGGGTGCAGTCCTGACTGTCTTCAAAGACACCGTTCCGCCTGAGCACACACGGGCTGTGGTCGATGCATTCGAAGAAGGAGTGGTTGCACACACCGGCGAGTCGATGAGTAGCGCCGAGCTCGCTGCAGTCGTCGAACAGGTGGATGCGCTGCGCGCTCCGGTAGCTGTGCTGGCGGGTGGTGACGAGTCACCGGCGTCGGTTGCTGCGGCTGTCGAGTTCGTCCTCGAGGGTTTGCATTTGTCGAAGCGTCTAAACAAAGACGCCAGCGGCGAGTCCGCCACATATCGCGGCCGCACCTGATGCTGGCGCCGGGTTTGCTTGGTTCGACCAAGTCGCGCCTGGGATGCTGACCTCATGACTGCTGCGGTCCTGCCGTTCGCGCCTCAGCCGCCGGGCTTTGACTGGCTAGATGATGAACCTGCATTCGACCCTTCGCTTCATCTGCAACTCGAGATTCCCGCCGTGGTGCGAACACTCGATGAGTTTGGTTACTCCGATAGCGAGATCGCTGCCACAGCAACTCCTGTCGCTGCGACGTCAGCGTTTCGGGTGCTCTCAGCCGAGGGCGCCGCAGTGATGCTGGAAATTGCGCGTCGGCTTGAGAACCATGCGCAGGCCAACCCGAGGATCGAACGAGCGGTGCGCAGCGGCTGCCACCGGTCTCGTTGGCTCCGAGACCTATGTATCTCGCCTGAGGTGACTGAGCATCTCTGCTCGATTTACTCGATCGATGTTGCGCCGCACCCCATCACGTCACAGCTAGGGCACCTGAATTTTGCACCAGCTGAGATTGGGTCGGCCGTAGATAAATGGCACCATGACACCCTTGCGCTGGATTACGTGATGATGGTTGCCGATCCACAGGTTCTCAACGGCGGTGATTTTGAGTACTTCGTCGGGACAAAGGCCGAGGTTTCAGCTTTGGCTGACTGCGGTGAACGTCCACCCGTCGACCGATGCGTGAGCGTCGAATGGCCCGGACCGGGTTTCGCTGTAGCGCTGCACGGCAACATGGTCGTCCATCGGGGGGGTCCGTTATACGAGTCAGGCGAACGTATTTCGATGGTCAACGGATATGTATCGACCGATGTCTGTGTCGACGATCAAACACGTAACATCGACCTCTTCCACGTCGATGAACCCGTGACCCTGGCACGGGAGTGGGCACGATATGCCGCGTGGCGTTCACGTCGTCGGCTCGATCTGCTGCTCGACGATCTAGACCATGTCGATACGGTCGCCGAGCCGCTTGATGTGGCGCAGCGGCTGGGTCACGCCATACATGACGTCGGTGTGGCGATTACGGATTTGCAGCGCACTGACCGCCCTGAAATTCATCACTACGAGCATTGACGGGCTTCTTCAACTGAGAGATTCGCCCTCGCTTGAGCGTGCAATTTCTCAGATTGCGGCAGGGAGAAAAGCCTCTGACGTGGGCTGTGGGGCACGCTCGGCGCTCAGCAGACCATTCGGCGAATCAGGGCCGGAGATTGCTGGATTAAGGAAGACCACGCCAAGGTCGATGCCATCGTCGATTGCGCCGGTTGCTGCGTTGACAAAGGAGGCAACGAGCTGTCCGGAGACATCAGCATCGTGGTGATTCGGCGTGAACTCGCTAACTATCAGCTGTTGGTCAGCTGCGGCTTCGGCAGCTACGCCGATGGTGTCGTGTAAGCGGACGCGAATCTGATCAAGGCGCTCGTCGTCCGGTTCGGAATCGGTGTCTTCGCCATACTCCAAGGCGATCCCAATGATGTCGGATGAACCGAGGTAATCGCTAACGGAGTCGAGCCGTTCGGCGTCAAGCGCCGCGACCACTTGTACGGGGCCACCGCCCAGTGTCGTCCATGTGTTGCGCCATGCCGATGCAGAGAATTGGCTGTCAATGGCGGTGAACGGAATCCAGCCAGCGATGCTGTCGCCGAAGCGATCGGCGACTCGCTCTGCGAATCGCGGCCACCATTTTTCAGAGACGGTGTCATCGTAAATTCCACCTTCGTTAGTGACCCAGCGTGGCTCGGCACCATCGTGCAAGGTTGCCCAAACACGCAGCCCGATTGCGTCTGCGGCGGCGATCATCTGCTCGAAGCGGTCCGACCAGTCACCGTCGAAGTTGCCAGGCTTCGGCTGGAGCCGAGCCCAATCGAATGTGAGCCGAATGTCGGTGATACCAAGTTCCTGAAGGAGCGCAAGGTCGTCGGGCCACCGCTTGTAAAACCCGTTGCCCGCTGTCGGACCGAGATTTGAGGTGTCAGCGTGACCGAATGTGGCAGCCGTCGTCAGCGTCGCACCGCGAGTAAATGACATAGGTTAGAAGGCGATCCAGATTCAGATGAAAGGCGTGCGCGTCCAAAGATCTTCGGTGTCAGCGTCGATCGGCGACGGAACCCCGGTCAAGGCAACTACGTCGATCGGGCCGGGAAACCCGCGCAGCTCGACTTCGCCGACCGAAGCGGCATTGACGCCCTCAGGTAGCCGCTCGATGTGCATTGTGGGCATCAATGCGTCGACGCCCTTCGCGTGGTCACAGAGGCGCGACGCCATGTTGACTGCAGAGCCGATGTAGTCGTCGCCTTCGAACAGCAATGCATGTCCAGTAGCGAGCCCGGAACGTACCGTGAGCGGTGCGCACACCTCGCTGGACCGCTGGTCGAGGTCAAGCACAAACGCAATGGCGTCGGCCTGATCGACAGCAACAACCATGCAGCCGTCGCCAAGCCACTTGGCGATGCGGACACCACGCTCGGAAGCAACCGCACGCACGATGGTACGAAACGCGCCAAGAATCCGCCCGGCAGCATCGTCACCAAAAGCAGCGGTGTAGTTCGTGAATCCGGAGAGATCGACGAAGACAAAGGTTCGCGGTACCCGCATCTTTGCCATGTTATTCCATCTACACATCAATGTGGTTGGAACAACTTGGGAGGAGCGCCTTGCTTGCGCTGGTCTGCACCTCGAATCGGCCGGCCTGAAGGTCAGCTTCTCGGCCAGGAGTGATGCATGGTTATCGTCGGGGCGTCCCTATTTGGAACTGTTGTCCAGCTCTCAGCACGAGCCTTTTGCTCGTTCGGTAATCCTGACTCGTAAATGTTTCTCGATGCACTCGAAAGGTCTCTCAGAAAGTCCCGAACTAAATTGAGCGGCCGTCTGTTCAATGCTGTGATCAGCCATGAAGCCTCGGCAGTGTCTAGGTTGAACTTCGAAGCACCGGTCCTCAGAAAGTTTTCCTTGCTGCAACCGTGCGCTCTCTATTTTCTGGTGTCTGAGGACGGCCTGCATTTCTTAGCGGCTTTGTTTGCCGTATAGATCGACATGAAGAATGCACCCGAGAACAACGGCGTTCCAACCCATACCGCTAACAATGCCAGTTCGTTGTTGCTCGCTGTTACAGCAACGCAGGCCCCGGTGATGGCCATGATCATTGCGCCAACCTGGGTGTCGACTCGAGCCGCCCTGTGGCCGGCAATCCAGGCTTCCTCGGATTTTAAGGTGGACGGCAAACGGATTCCGGCGTAGGAGTTCTTGGCGATTCGTCCGTCCGCTGTTCTTTCTGCGAGAACCCAAAGACCGAATCCAATCGAAATGAACGAAGCGCCCAAGAAAATCCACCAACCGGACGCCACAACGCAGAGCATAGATCGATGGCGAAATCTGTGACTGAACCCGGTTATCGAGCGGCGATTCCCGGGGTGTCACGACTTTGATACCGCACGCTGGAGTGCAGCTGCTGAGCAACGCTCGTTGGACGATGTCGTGGTGCGCGTCGGTGGGGCCCTCACGGACTTCTTTCATACCTACTCGTAACCCCGTAGTGCAGTCCGGCTTGATACCAAGGTGGTCGGTGGCAGCCCATCATTTGGGACTCCAATGGGTTGTGGAGACAGGTTGTCAGTGCGGGAGGCTTCTCCATATGTCGACTGCCTCGGGCTCGTCAAAATATCCCTTTGCGTACGCCTCTGCTGGTACTCGGCACGTAGGCAACGTCAGCGTCATCCCGCCCAAAAAATTTGGGGGTGTCGCCAACGATGCTGACTGCAATCCGGAGCAGAGCGCTCGAGATTGATTTTGTCAGTTCGATCGCGCCGGTGGCCTTTGTGTTGGACGATTGCGTGCTGCTTGACCAGGCCAACCGTCGCTGCGACATCGACGAACGGGTTACTTGTTGATTGGGTTGACGTTGCAATGTGCTGATGATCAGTCTGACGCAGCTCGTCGAGTACGGCGGTTGTAGGTTCAAGGAATGTCGGCAAGGTTTGAGTACTCGCGTTGGGATGGCACGCAGACCGGCTTTGAGTTTGATGCCGATTCTGCCTTCGACGAGTTGACTGATGAATTGCTCTACCATGGCGACGTCAACGCAGCATTACGCAAGATGATGCAGGACGGGATGCGTGACCGCGATGGAAATCAGTTGCAGGGCCTCCGCGAGCTACTTGAACAACTGCGAAACGAGCGCCAGACACGCCTGGAGCAGCATGACCTAGGCGGTGTCTACGACGAAATTAATGATGAACTCAATGACCTGATCGATGAAGAACGTCATGCAATTGAAAATGCCTTAAGCGCTGCGCTGCGCTCTGGTGATGAAAGACGCGCTGAGAATGCGCAGAACGCAGCGATGGAACGCAATATCCGTCTTGACCTCATGCCGGAAGCTCTTGCCGGGAAGGTTCGCGAGCTCGATTCCTACAACTTCGAGTCGAAGGAGGCCAAGCAACGCTTCGATCGGCTACTTGAGAAGCTCAAAGAGCAACTGATGCAACAAATGGTCGACCAAATGTCGGGTGCGATGGAGCAGATGGGTCCCGAAGACATGGCCCGGATGAAAGACATGATGCAAGCGCTCAATGAGATGCTTGAGAAGCATCAGCGTGGCGAGGACGAGGGTTTCGAAGACTTCATGGAGAAGTTTGGCAACTTCTTTCCTGAGCAACCCGATTCAGTGGAGGCGCTCATCGAGCAGATGGCCCAACGGATGGCTGCGATGCAGGCGATGATGAACTCGATGTCACCTGAGCAGCGGGCCCAGATTCAGCAGCTCAGCGAGCAGCTGATGGACGACATGGATCTGCAATGGCAGATGGAGCAGCTCTCCGGAAATTTGCAGCAGATGTTTCCGCAGTTGCAGTGGAACCAAAGCTATGACTTCGATGGCCAGGACGCGATGGGCATGGGGCAAGCCATGCAGCAGATGCAAGAGCTTGGTGACTTGGATCAGCTTGAGAACCTTTTGCGAAATGCTTCAGGCCCGAGCGCTCTGGCTGAAGTNGATATGGACAAAGTCCGCGACTTGATGGGCGACGACGCAGCGAAGTCGCTCGGGCGGCTTGCTGAGCTGACCAAACAGCTCGAGGAGGCTGGTCTTATTGAGCAGAAAGGAGGGCGCTTGGAGATGACCCCAAAGGGTCTTCGCAAGATTGGCTCCAACGCCCTGCGCGAGCTGTTCTCAAAGCTCGCGAAAGATCAGATCGGACAGCACGAGACCAGCAACATCGGCCAGGGTCACGAGCGCACTTATGACACCAAGCCGTACGAATACGGAGACCCATTTCAGCTCGATCTCAATCGCACGATCCGCAATGCTGTTCGGCGAACAGGTGGCGGGTCGCCGGTTGATCTGGACCCTGAGGACTTCGAGATTGAAAGGACTGAGCATTTCACGCGTTCATCGACGGTGCTCATGCTTGACCTGTCGCTCTCGATGCCGATGCGTGACAACTTCCTGCCAGCGAAAAAGGTCGCCATGGCGTTACACAGCCTTATTTCATTGCAGTTCCCACGCGATTACCTCGGTTTAGTCGGGTTCTCTGAAACTGCCCGGGTCCTCACTCATGAGCAACTGCCGGAGGTTTCGTGGGACTTCGTCTATGGCACCAACATGCACCACGGATTCACGCTTGCTCGCCAGTTGCTCGCTCGAGAGTCCGGNACAAAGCAGATAATTATGATCACCGANGGTGAGCCGACGGCNCACATTTCTTCAGATGGCCACCCTTTCTTTAACTATCCGCCGGCTCGTGAAACCATTGAGGCAACGCTGCGCGAAGTCGTGCGTTGCACGAAAGAGCAAATCCGCATCAACACNTTTGGCCTCGGNGCCGACGGATCGTTGCGTGCGTTTATTGAGCAGATGACTNCGATCAACCAGGGTCGTGCGTTTTTCACGACTCCGGAAAACCTCGGGGATTATGTGCTCGTTGACTTCATGGAGGGCAAACGCGCCCTTGCAAGAAGTACCCGTCGCGCTGGCTGAGCGCAGCGCTGNTCAACAGTTGATGCGCCGAGGGATGNCGCGATTTGATGNTCTCGCGCGAACAGTGAGCGCNATTCGCGCGNTGCGCGCGAATCTTTTGACCGCGCACTTGCAATCCAGCNAGTCGCTCTGGCACAATGACATCACTGTAGTTACAAGGTTGTTGCGATGGCGTCAAGCATTCACACTCCACCGAAGACCGACGCGCACTGCATCTCAAAAAAAATTAGCCAAGGCCAGAGCAAGTCATCGTTATTCGGACCCATCAGGAGGTCCTCTCATGCAGTTCATTACGACATCAAGTATCACTGTCAGCGCAACACCCGTTGAACCCGAACAGGACTGGCACGATCAGGCCAACTGTCTCGGTGTTGACCCCGACCTGTTCTTTCCCGAGCGTGGGGCNTCTACGCGTGAGGCCAAGGAAGTTTGCCGGGGTTGCGAAGTGCAACACGATTGCCTTGAGTTTGCGCTGCAGAACGGCGAGAAGTTCGGAATTTGGGGTGGTNTGTCGGAGCGGGAGCGTNGGCGCATCCGTCGTCAACGCGCTCAGGTCGCCCGCTCAATCATCGGGGCTTGACTTCGTGCCGCGAACTGCAGTGATGTGAGGTAACCTCACCAAATGATCGGTTTCACGCTCGGCGGCCCAGAGGGCATTATTCTTATCGTTCTGCTCCTCGTACTTTTCGGTGGCTCCCAGTTGCCCAAGCTTGCCAAGAACCTTGGTAAGGCGCAGAAGGAGTTCAAGGATGGACTTGACGAGGCAAACAAGCCGCAAGAAGACGCCAAGCCGCAAGAGGGCGCCAAGACTGAAGCAGAATGATCTTAAGCCGGTTGCACCGGCTCACTTAGAAATTACGAACGCCCGGCCTTCTCGGCCGGGCGTTCGTAATTTCTAAGTCTTGACGGCGAGCGTNGTCCACGCCGAGCAACGTCAGGCCGAGACGTCAACCGATACGGACGGCTCGGCCATCAAAGCATCTTGNCGGCGGCGCTTCGAGATGCGCCGCCGCTCACGCTCACTACAGCCGCCCCACACCCCGTGATCAATACGTGCATCAAGTGCGTACTCGAGGCAGGCGGTTGCNACGGGACAGTCACGACAGATCTTGCGGGCACGGTCCACGCCGACACCGTCGCTGGGGAAAAAGGNCGCCGGCGGGTGGAGACGGCAGTTGCCNTCAGCCATCCATGCTGTTTCGGAGTCAGGGTCGTGGGGGGCTGTGTTCAGCTCTTCTGGCCGCTGATTGAGCGCGGCCCGGTCTGCGCGGCTCAGGCCGGATAGTTGAACGGTTTGGTTGGCTGAGTTTCTGTTGCGCTTCATCATCTCTCGTCCTCTCGACATTGCTTTCGTTCGGGGACTCAGTCAGTGCTCGTTGGCATCGACTGAATCGTTACTTGTTTTTTAGACGTTTGGAAACAGTCCTGAGTTCCCAAGTTCTTTTTCGTTTTGGGATGTTCGTTTTGACGACCATCTGCAGATGTCGCAACCCGGCTGCCACGGCTGCCGGGGTGATACCGCCGCCAATCCGTTGCACTGCTGACTGCAAACTGTAACACATTCGTAACTATTAGTGGGATCTCTCGACAGAATGTCCCTTANCGCGATTGCTTTGGGTGGTCCAACGGCTNGCGAGCCTGCTGCCCTCCGAGGCGGTATCGTCATCGCAATGAGTGACGTCGCCGTCGAGCCCCAAGAACCCCGAGCACACGCCCGGATCGTGTATCACGGCCCCGTTGCGCCGCACTGGGAGGTTTATGGAGACTGGGGCGACCGCCAGGTGCTTGATGAATTTCGCGCACGTGTGCTTGCCCGCCTTGTCCTCGTTCCACGCGACGACCCACAGTTTCGCCGTAANCGTGAGCGCATCGTCCGCGATGCAGAGCGTGAATTAATTTCGATCGAGTGGGATCTGGGTCGCCCGGAAGACACCTGAGCCTCGTCGNTCTGTGAGAAGCACGGAAATTGACGAGCGGTTCCTGAATCGCGAGCTGAGTTGGCTTGCGTTTAACGAACGGGTCCTACAGCTTGCGACAGAGCCTGGGATCCCGCTGCTTGAGCGTGCAAAGTACTGTGCCATTGCATCGACCAACCTTGACGAATTCTTCCAGGTCCGGGTTGCAGCGCTCAAAGACCAACTGATCGCCGGCATAGACCAACCGACCTGGGACGGCCGTACCCCCGCCCAACAGCTTGCGGCGATAGCGGCCTGGGTGCCCGAGATGATTGAGCGTCTCGACGATGCCTTCGTTGACCACCTAGTACCCGAACTCCGTGCCGCTGGGGTCGAGATCATCGGCTGGGAAGACACCACGCNTGCCGAGCGAGCCNAGCTTGATGACTTCTACGCAGAGCGGATGTTTCCTGTTCTCACGCCGCTTGCCGTCGATCCCGGACACCCTTTTCCGTATATTTCTGATCTTGCCCTGTCGCTCGCCGTCAACGTGGCCGATCCTGAGACGGGAGACCGCCGATTTGCTCGGCTTAAAGTTCCGGACGTCTTCCCGCGACTCATCGAGTGTTCGCCCGGTCGGTTCCTGCCCGCCGAATTGTTGATCGGTGCCAAGCTCGACCGGCTCTTCGTCGGCATGGTCGTTGAGAACTGGGCAACGTTCCGCGTGAGCCGCAATGGTGACTTGACGGTTGAGGACGAAGAGGCCGACGACTTGCTCGAAGCCGTTGAAATGGAGCTCCGTCGCCGGCGGTTCAACCAGGCAGTCCGTCTGGAGGTCGCTGCCGATATCGGCGACGAGCTCCTTGATCTTCTGGTTCGGGAACTTGACTTGACGCAGGAATACGTGACNCGGCATCGCTCTCCGCTGGATCTCAGCTGCCTGTCGCAACTGATGTCACTCGATCGACCAGACTTAAAGGATACGCCCTGGCCGCCTGCCACTGCTGGACGGATTGCTGCGGCCGACGAGGGCGACCGACCGATTTTTGACGTGGTCCGCCATCGCGCAGTGATGCTCCATCACCCGTACGAGAGTTTCTCGAGCAGCATCGAGGAGTTCATTTCTCAGGCCGCTGACGACTCGAAGGTGCAGTCAATCAAGATGACGCTGTACCGCGCGGGCGGTGACAGCGCGATCATCCGGAGCCTCATGAAGGCCGCTGATCGTGGCAAGCAGGTCGTCGTGCTCGTTGAGATTAAGGCACGCTTCGATGAGGCGACGAACGTGCAGTGGGCCAAACAGCTCGAGCGCGCCGGTGTCCATGTGGTGTACGGCATGGTCGGTTTGAAGACGCACAGCAAGGTGGGGCTCGTCGTGCGGGATGACGGTGATCAGCTTCGGCGTTACGTTCACATCGGTACGGGAAACTACAACAGCAAGACTGCACGTTTTTACGAAGACATCGGCGTGATCACATGTGACCCCGATATTGGTGCCGATGTAGCGCAACTGTTCAACCACCTCACTGGCTATAGCCGCGCACACGACTACTCGACGTTGCTCGTTGCGCCGCGCGACCTCCGCCGCCAACTCCTCGACTTGATCGAGCACGAAGCTAGCTTCGGCGTCGACGGCGAAATCGTGATGAAGTGCAATTCAATTGCCGACGAAGAAATGGTCGAAGCGCTGTACGGAGCGAGCGCAGCGGGCGTACGGATTGAGTTACTCGTGCGTGGCATCTGCTGTCTGCGACCCGGGGTGCTTGGTATGAGCGAGAACATTCGAGTCCGTAGCATTCTGGGCCGATACCTTGAACACAGCCGCATCTACCGCTTTAAGAACGGCAACGTTGTGGTGAACGGACGCGTGCCCGGGGCGGACAGCGATCAGATTCATCTCATCGGGTCCGCTGACCTCATGCCGCGCAACCTCAATCGTCGAGTCGAGGTATTGATGCCGATCGAGAACGAACGACACCGTGCCTGGCTGGATCAGGCCATCGACTTTCAACTCGCTGCTGGAATCGTCTGCTGGGAGCTTCAGCCCGATGATACGTGGAAGCGCATGGGCCCCTCCGACGTGTTCGAGCCACATCCGCAAGAGCAGATGTACCGCTGGGCCGTCGACCAGCAAACACCGTCACGCGCCTAACACGGGCCACGTCGTCAATCAACCGTAGATCACGATGTCGTTGAACACTGGTTGCCCCTGCTGGCCTCTGTTCGCACAAACGTCGGAAACTGTTCACCTCTCGTTTACCTGAGGCGGCAGATGGATTCATCTTGGATCCATAGGTTGCTTTTTGCTGGTTGTCATCGCCGTCTTCGGCGTGACGTAGCGGCGTGAAACCAACCTTTTGACCCCCCAAGGAGGGAAACGTGAGCTCACTCAAGCACCAGCTCTGCGCCGGAGCAGTTGCACTGACCATCGTTGCCGCCGCGTGTGGCAGCGACGGCGAATCGTCCCAGGAGACTGGTGACATGCGGGCACCCACCGAGGAGGTTAGGTCGGTCAGCGGCACGCTCATCGGTGCAGGCGCCTCGTCGCAGGCTGCGGGCATGCAGGGCTGGCAGGCCGGCTTCCAAGCCGCCAACCCAGCTACCACGGTCGAGTACGACCCCATCGGATCGGGTGGCGGCCGTGAAACCTTCCTCTCGGGCGGGTCTGATTTTGCCGGTTCCGATGCAGCGCTCAAAAACGAGGAGTTTGAGCAGTCCAAGGACCGCTGCGCTGGTGACCAGGGCGCCATCAACCTTCCGCATTACATCTCGCCGATCGCAATTCCGTACAACCTCCCTTCGATCGAGACCAGCACGCTCAACCTGACTCCGGAGCTCGTCGCTGGCATCTTCGCTAACAAGATCACGAAATGGACTGACCCAGCAATCGCCGAAATCAACCCCGACATCGAGTTCCCTGATCTTGCGATTAACCCGGTGCACCGCTCGGACGACTCGGGAACCACCGAGAACTTCACCGACTACATGGCGCAGACGGCTCCCGACATCTGGACCTACGGGCCCATCGAGCCCTGGGACGTAGACGGCCCTGGCGGCGGAGAGGGGGCCCCGCAGACCAGTGGCGTCGTGGCCGCAATCGCAGCCGGCGAGGGATCGATCGGGTATGCCGACGCCAGCCAGATTGGTGAGCTCCCGGCCGCCGCAGTCGGTGTCGCTGGCGAGTTCGTCGAGTTCAGCCCCGAGGCTGCGGGACGAATCGTCGATGCTTCCGAGCGCACGGGCGGACGTAGCGAATACGACTTCGCCATCGAAGTGAACCGCACCCCTGACACGGCCGACTCATACCCGATCGCGCTGGTCTCGTACCACATCGTCTGCCTCGAATACGAGGACCAGGAGACGGTCGACCTCGTCAAGGCGTTCATGACCTATGTCGGTTCCGAGCAAGGACAAGCCGACGGCGCAGCCGCGGCAGGTTCGGCACCGATCTCGGCAGAGGTCCGTGCCGAGATCCTCGGGTCGATCGATCAGATCAGCGTCGCCGGCTGACTCATCCGACCAATGTGCACTGAACCGACGCCGGCCGCTCATTCCACCACCTCTCCGCCAGAGTCCTGACCACGTGACGACCACCGAGAACCCACCCTCGAAGGCTGCCGAAGCCGATTCCTCGTTCACCCAACCGATCAGCCGTCTCGCTGATCGGGTGTTCGGCGGTCTGTCCTTCGGCGCGGCCACCTTGATTCTGGTGACGCTCGCCGCGGTCGCGATCTTCCTGATCACCGAAGGCCTGCCGACGTTCACCGCGGACGAGGGCGAGTTCGACCGCTCGTTCCTCGCTTACGTCGGCCCACTCGTGTTCGGGACGGCCTACGCAGCGGCGATCGGCCTGTTGCTCGCCACGCCGGTCGCCGTCGCCGTCGCGCTGTACATCTCCCATTACGCGCCAAGGCGACTCGCGAAAACGCTCGGCTACTTCGTCGACCTGCTCGCTGCGATTCCCAGCGTCATCTACGGCATCTGGGGCATTGCGGTGCTGGCACCGATTCTCTCCGATTCGCTCTATCCGTGGCTCGAGGACAACGCGGCCTTCCTGCCGTTCTTCGGGCCGACGGCATCGACGAGCGGCCGAACGATGATGACCGCCGGCATCGTTCTCGCGGTGATGGTGTTGCCGATCATCACGGCGATCTCCCGAGAAGTGTTCCTCCAAACGCCCCGTCTACACGAGGAAGCATCACTCGCGCTCGGCGCGACTCGCTGGGAGATGATCCGCCAGGCCGTTCTACCCTTTGGCCGGTCCGGCGTGATCTCGGGTGCGATGCTCGGTCTCGGTCGAGCGCTCGGCGAGACGATGGCCGTCGCAATCATTCTCGCCCCTGCCAATGGCTACTTCTGGAACGTGATCACCAACCAGAACTCGAACACGATCGCCTCGAACATCGCGCTCTCGTTTCCCGAGTCGTCGGGCCTCGAGGTCAACCGGCTGATCGCCACCGGCCTCGTGCTGTTCGCCATCACGTTCGGCGTCAACGCGACGGCTCGCAAGATCTCGAGTGCCGGTTTCTCCGGAGCAGACTGATGACGCTCATGACCGACGCCCTCGAGCCGACCCGGTTCGATTCCAATGGCGACGACGAGATGCGCAGTGGGGTGTATACGCGTGCCGTCAGCGTCGCAGTCCGGCTCGGAGCAATCGGGCTGGGCGCTCTCACATGTTTGCCTAGGGGCAGCGTGAACTGGGCACGCTGGATCGTTGTTTCGCTGTTGGCGTACATGCTCTTGACCTACGTGGTGGCCCGCCGTGTCGAGTCGAAACGACAGGCGACCGACCGGCTCGCAACCGCCATGGTCACGAGCGCGTTTCTGGTCGTCCTGCTTCCACTGGTGTCCGTCGTCTGGACCGTCGTGGAACGCGGGTCGAACCGCTTCGACTCGACGTTCTACACCGAGACGATGCGTGGCGTGTTCGGTGAGGTCGCGGGTGGCGGCTACCACGCAGTGGTCGGGACGCTCGTCGTGACAACGCTCACCGCGCTGATGTCGGTACCGTTCGGGTTGTTCACGGCGATCTATCTCGTCGAATACAGCTCGAAGTCGAGCCGGTTCTCGCGTGCCGTCCAGGCACTCGTTGACGTGATGACCGGAATTCCCTCTATCGTCGCTGGTCTTTTTGCCTACGCATTCTTCGTCTTCCTCGACGGCATCCCCGTGCTCACGGCTCTGTCGACCGGCGTCGGACACCGGTCCGGCCTCGCCGGCGCAGCCGCGCTCACACTGTTGATGACCCCCGTCGTGATCCGGGCGAGCGAGGAGATGCTCAGACTCGTACCAAACGAACTCCGCGAAGCTTCCTATGCGCTCGGCGTACCGAAGTGGAAGACGATCATGAAGGTCGTGCTGCCGACCGCAATCGCCGGCATCTTGACCGGCATCGTGCTTGCTGTCGCCCGCGTCATCGGCGAAACGGCACCATTGCTGGTCACGGTCGGGCTCGCACAGGACACCAACTGGAACCCGTTCGAAGGGCGCATGACCACACTGTCGGTCTACACCTACTACCAATACGTGCAGCCAGGCGTCCCTCCGCAGGTTGGCCAGGACAGAGCGTGGGCCGCAGCGCTGTCGCTGGTGATCATCGTCGGCATCCTCTTCACGATCGCCCGTGTCCTCTCAACCATCCTGAAACCGAAGGGTCTCAAGTGAGCTCCAACAACCATCTGGTCGCAACGGCCTCTGCGCTCGAAGAGTCCACCGCACCCCGTAGTGAGGCGTCCGTGACCGAGTCCGTCGACATCCCTGCTCCGGCACCGAGCGAGACCGCTGCCGGCGGCGTCGCCGTCGACACTCGCAACGGAATCGAGGTCACCGACCTCGATATCTACTACAGCAAGTTTCTCGCCGTCGAAGGCGTGAGCATGACAATCAACCCGCGATCGATCACAGCGCTCATTGGCCCGTCAGGGTGTGGCAAGTCGACGTTCTTGCGTTCGCTCAACCGCATGCACGAAGTGATCGACGGCGCATACGTTCGCGGCAGCGTCGTGATCAACGGCAACAACCTCTACGGTCCCGGCGTCGATCCGGTCGCTGTGCGCCGCAAGATCGGCATGGTTTTTCAGCGGCCCAACCCATTCCCGACGATGTCAATTTTCGACAACGTGATCGCAGGACACAAGCTGAACTCGAAGCGGATGAAGCGTTCGGAGACCGAAGACCTCGTCGAAAAGTCACTCAAGAGCGCAAACCTTTGGAAAGAAGTCAAGGATCGGCTCGACAAGCCGGGGTCGGGTCTGTCGGGAGGTCAGCAACAGCGGTTGTGCATTGCTCGCGCAACCGCGACGTCGCCCGACGTGCTGTTGATGGACGAGCCGTGCTCCGCGCTCGATCCGATTTCCACTCTGGCGATCGAGGAACTGATGCTCGAACTGAAAAATGACTACACAATTGTTATCGTCACACACAACATGCAGCAGGCGGCCCGCGTCTCAAACCGCACCGGTTTCTTCTCAATAGCGGGAACAGGAAAGCCCGGCAATTTGATCGAGATGAATTCGACCGAGAAGATCTTCTCCAATCCGACGCAGCAAGAGACCCAGGACTACGTCACCGGGAGGTTCGGCTGATGAACGAACTGCGATCGAACTTCCACGAACAGCTTGCCGAGATCAGCAAAGGTATCGCGCAGATGAGTGCAGATGTCACGGAGTTGGTGCCCCGGGCCACCCAAATCTTGCTCGACGGTGACCTCCAGGCAGCCGAATACGTCATTCTTGGCGACGCCGAGTATGACGCGAAGGCAGTAGAACTCGAAGAACGCTGTTTCACGAGCATCGCACTCCAGGCCCCGGTTGCGTCCGATCTCCGATCGCTCGTGTCGGCCATCAAGATCGTTGCGGACGTCGAACGGTCCGCAGATCTGTGCGTCAACATCTGCAAAGCAGCTCGCCGGATATACGGCCACGAACTCGATCCCGACCTGCGCGGCGTCGTTCAGAAGATGGGCGATCAGGCGACCGTTCTGTTCAAAGAGGCAACCGAGGCGTATCTCAACCTCGACGGCCTGCGGGCCGCGGCCTTGCATGACATGGACTCGTATCTCGACGACCTCCAACGCCAGTTCATCCAAGTCATTTTCGAAAGTCACGCAGCAGGCAACATCGACCTGCAAGTCGCCGTACAGCTGGCAGTTGTAGCGCGATTTTTCGAGCGCATAGGCGACCATGCGGTGAACGTCGGCGACCGCGTTCGCTACATTGTCGACGGCTGGGTTCCGGAACATCCCTACGCTGAAAGCGACAACGACCCGCCCGAAGTCGCCGTCGTAGCCNATGCTTGATNTGTCAACGGCCCTGGCGTTGTTGATCGGCGTAGCGCTCGGCGTTGCAGTTGGTCTGTTCCTTGCTCGACGAGCGGTTGACCGGGCCCGAGATGGGCGCGAGCGCTTTGAATCGATCACAGCGTCGAACACGCACTCAACAGCGCGGCCCACGAACGTCAAGGGTGAAACCGCTTCGGAGCTGGCACGCGGTTTGCGCGGGGCTGTCGATCGTCTTCAGATGGGCGTAGTCATGTGCGATTCGTCGCTGAAGACGACCTATCGCAACGCGTCTGCCGATGCCCTCAACGGGACGCATGGCGGAGTAATTATTGACGCGCATTTGCAACAGCTTTTCGCTGAAACGCAGTCTGGCGAGCCGGTCGGTTCCATCGTCGACCTGCAAGGTCCCCCGAAGATGACTTTCAGCATTGAGGCCATGCCGACTCCTGATGGCGGAGCGGTAGCAACAATCGACGACATCAGCGAGAGGGTGCGCATTGATTCGATGCGCACCGATTTTGTCGCAAACATCTCGCACGAACTGAGGACTCCGGTCGGCGCCATTGCTGTCCTCGCAGAGATGCTGGCAGACGAACCCGATGGGGCTGTGGTCAGCACGCTGTCGACTCGGATNGTCGAAGAATCGCACCGGGCCGCTCGGACCATCGACGACCTCTTGGAGTTGTCCCGCATCGAATCGAGCCATCACCTCGACGATTCGGTCGACCTGGCCGAGGTCGTCGCCGAAGCGGTGACACGCGGCCGAATGGCCGCCGACGGACGCCAGGTCGAAGTGGAATCAATCGAAACCCCGGAAACTCTGCGGATTCGTGCTGACCGCCCGCAGTTGACCTCTGCGATCGGCAACTTGGTCGAGAACGCCGTTAAATACAGCGACGATGGCGCAATGGTGCAGGTCCGTGTTCGTCTCAACGAGCGGTGGGTCGAAGTGATGGTGATCGATCAAGGCGTCGGCATACCTGCTGCTGACATCGACCGAGTGTTCGAGCGCTTCTATCGCGTGGACAAGGCCCGAGCCCGTGAGACCGGCGGAACCGGTCTGGGTCTGGCAATCGTTCGCCATGTAGCGAACAACCACGGTGGAGTCGTCTCCGTTGAGTCCCAAGAGGGAGAAGGATCGACCTTTGCATTCCGCCTTCCAGCCCGATTGATTGAGCCTGCGAACACATCCCCAGTGGCGTCGCAGTCGACGAAAGTGAGTCTGTCTGATGAGTGACGCTGTGGTTCTAGTTGTCGAGGATGAGCCGTCCTTTGTTGAAGCACTCAATGTTGGACTTGCTCGCGAGGGATTCACGGTGCACGTTGCTGTCGACGGCGTAGAGGCGCTGGAGAAATTTGATGCGGTGTCGCCTGACTTAGTGCTGCTCGATGTGATGTTGCCGAAATTGTCTGGTCTCGACGTGTGCCGCCAAATCCGCAAAAAGAGTCGAACTCCCATCATCATGGTGACGGCCAAGAGTGCAGAGATTGACACTGTGGTTGGCCTTGAGGTGGGCGCAGACGACTACGTCACCAAGCCGTANCGCATTCGTGAACTCGCTGCTCGCATGCGCGCTGTGCTGAGGCGTTCGCCTGAGACCCCTGAGTCGTCGGTTGGCCTGGGGAGCGGAGCGATCGAAGTCGGCAGCGTGTCGCTCGACCCTGATGCCTTTCGCGTCACGCTGGATGGCGACGACGTCGTGCTGCCGTTGAAGGAATTCGAGCTCCTCCACCTGCTGTTGATAAACGCTGGGCGAGTTTTGCAGCGCGAGACCCTGATCGATCGGATCTGGGGGTACGACTACGTCGGGGATACCAAAACTCTTGACGTGCATATCAAGCGGTTGCGGAGCAAGCTCGAGGCCGACCCAAGCAACCCTGTCCTCATCACGACAATCCGCGGCCTCGGGTACAAATACACCCGCTGAGGGCAGCTTCGCACACCTCTCCGTACGTTCTCATTGCGCAAGGTCGGAGAGACTGCTGACGTCACAATCCCTGCTTTCCTACATTTGGCCTCGTGCAAGTTCAAGCAATATGAGCGGGTTCGGGTCGGGAAGGGGTCAGTCGTCTTTGTCGTCGGGTTGATTGGCGGGGGGAAGGGGCTCGGCGGCGGTGCGGACGATGCCAAGCAGGTTGGCAACGATGCGCTTTAGGTAGCGGTAGTAAATTGCCCGCGGCACTACCTCGCGACCGGGTCGGTCGGAGTGAAGGTAGCTCTCGATCTTCGCCTGGTGCTCTGCGATAACAGCGAGCACACGTTCGGCGAATTCCTCGGTGCGTTCGACGTCGGGCTCGGACAGCAGGTCGGCTGCCTCCCCGAACATGGTCGATATCAGGCCACGTTCGGCCAGCATTGCCTCGGTGTCGGGTTCACCCGCCAGGCGCACGCCGCTCTCTGCAAGGTCGAGCACATTCGTTGCCTGGTCGCCGATGCGCTCGATTTTCTTAAGTAGCAGGATCATGCCAAGCACAGAGCCGATATCTGTTGAGCCCTGGACAGTGACGTGCACGACCAGTTCGGCACGTAATTGTTGCTCCATGTTATTGATGCGCTCGTCCGTCTCACGGATGTCGGCTTCAACCGCTGCGGTGTCGGTGTTGGTGAGCAACGCCAACGTGGCCAGGTCAAAGGAGTGACGAGCGTTGCCGAGCATTCCGACTGCCTGCGCCACAATGTGGTCGAGACCGCTCTCACGCTTGCTAAAGAATGACATCACCATGACCGAGTTACTCCCTCGTGATCTTTGAATGAAAAACGTCCCCTTTGCTGGCTCATTGCAGTAGCAACAGACCAACGAGGGGAAGGACAATGAATGCCGTCATTACGTAGACAACAGCCCAAACGGGGCTCTTGACTGCAACGGTGGCGAGACCCTCGGCGAGTCGGACAGGCACATAGCGAATGAAGCGAGGGACATAGAGCAACGCAATGCCGAGGACGTTGAATGTCGTATGGGCCAGGCCCACGGTCAGCGCTTCGGGAACGGAGGCTGCGAGTGCCGCAAGTAAGGCGGTGATTGTTGTGCCTACATTGGCGCCCAGGGTGACGGGGTAGGCATTTCGAAGCGACAGGACCCCGGCAGCGGCTAGCGGAATCAGAATTGACGTGGTGATGCTTGATGACTGAACTGCGATTGTGATCACGAGACCGAGCAGCATGGCAACTGAGCCGGACCCTTTACCAAGCACATTGTTCACCGACTTCTCGACTCTGTCCGCAACAAGCTCGCGCATGTTCCGAGTGATGAATGTGAGTGAGAGCAGGACTATCGCAAGCCCGGTCAGCACGACGATGGTGCCGAGAACGTTGCCGCTTAACCCGACCGCTTCCCAGCCATCGACGATCCACCCGACAGGCTTCTTGACCCATGCTTTGACTGGGCTTTTCCACTCGGTGCCCGCCGTGCCGACAAGCCGATCGGAAATTGAGGTGGCGATTTTTGAGATAACGCCAGTCAGTAATTCGATCGGCAGAAGGACTCCAACGGCCATGACGTTGAAGAAGTCGTGCACCGTGGCTGCAGCAAAAGCGCGTTTGAATTCATTCGACTGTCGGATTGAACCAAGCGATACCAACGTGTTGGTGACTGTGGTGCCGATGTTGGCACCCATGATCATTGGAATAGCCGCTTCAACGCTGATGCCTTTGGTTGCCACCAAGCCAACGATGACCGATGTTGACGCCGACGACGACTGGACGAGCACCGTGCCGAGGATCCCGACGCTTAACCCGGCGAGCGGGTTGTCCACGGCGGAGAACAGCCNTTCCTGGGTGTCCTCGCCCATAATCTTAATTCCCTTTTCAAGGGCGGACACGCCAACGAGGAAGCTGTAAATGAGGCCAAAGACCAAAGCCGAACGCATCCAAGTCGGCATGTCAAAACGAGTCGATTTCTCTCGAGTGGAAACGGCCATACAAGGATAAGAAGCTAGCCGATGACCACTGATTCTTGACCATGAAACTGTCCAAATCGTTCAAGTGGCGCAACTCGGGAGAGGTTGTTCACGCGTACGATAGGAGAGGTGGAGCGAGAGACACCCGACGTCGCCCCGACGACGTCGAAGTTCCGGCGCCTGGCGATCACTCATGCGCTGATGATGGGTGGCGACGCAGCGATGGTCATCGCACTCGCTGACTCTCTGTTCTTCGACATTGACCTCACAGCGGCGCGGGCCCGCGTGATGCTGTTCCTTGCGATCGGTTTCGCCCCGTTCCTGTTCGTCTCGCCGTTGATCGGCCCACTCATCGATCGGGCCGCAGGCGGGCGGCGGCTCGTTATCCAGATCATTGCAGTGATTCGTGTGGTCCTGCTGCTCTTGATGGCGAAGTACATCGACGCACTTGCGCTGTTCCCACTCGTATTCGCCAGTCTTGTCTTACAAAAGGGCTACGTGATCTCGAAGTCTGCACTCGTGCCGTCGACTGTGAGGTCAGAAGACGAACTCGTCGAGGCCAACTCGAAACTCGGTCTTATCGCTGGGATCACCGGCATGGTTGCAGTGATTCCAGCGGCAATTCTTCTGAAGGTCATCGGTGCGCCAGCGACGTTGATTTACGGGGCGCTCATTTTCGGTGGAGCGTTTCTCAGCGCCACCCGCCTGCCACCAGAGGTAATCGCAGCCCACGCTGTCGGCAGCGAGGAGTCAGTGCAACTGAGGTCAGGCAGCCTTCATAATGGGGCCATCACGATGACGGTGTTGCGCGCCTGCGTGGGCTTCACCTTCTTCCACTTGGCATTTTGGCTGCGAGAGCAGGATCAAGGCGCTCTGTGGTTCGCTGCTGTTGTCGGCGTCTCGGCGCTCGTCGTTATGGTCGGCAACGCGATCGCACCCCTTTTACGTAACCGGATGCGCGAAGAAACGATGCTGATCAGTGCATTGGCCATTGTTGGCGCAGCTGGCATTGGCGCCGCACTACTCGGCGGTCCGGTAGGCGGGGTGATGCTCGCCGGTGCGCTGAACCTGGTCGCGGCAATTGGACGGCTCAGCTTCGAAAGCATCGTGCAACGCGATGCCCCAGGAGCCAACCAGGGCCGAGCGTTTGCAAAGTTTGAAACTCAATTTCAGTTCGCTTGGGCGGCTGCAGCGTTCATGGCGGTCGCAATTCAGGTGTCTGGTCCGCTCGGTTTTCTCATCGTCGGCATAGTGGCGCTGGGAACTCTGGTGAACCTGATAGTGGGTACGAGTCGGGTCGGTGCCCGACGTCGCCAGCAGTTCAACCGAGGTCAGTCACAGCGACGCGGGCCAACCAGAGGCCCGGCGCTTCGATCTCGTTCGGGGTCGGCATTGCGTCGACCGAAATGAACAACGGTGCGAGCCCGTTCTCGCCGGCTCGATCGGCCACACCTTGCACGAACGCCTTTCCCCGAGCCGTTTGCCCTGCACCGAGTCGAATGCCAAGCAACCGCTCGACAAAGAGATCGTCAGGCGAAGCGTCGGCGCGGCGGCGCCGAACAGCCTCGGCGATCTGAAGTGCACTGCCGCCGATGATCCGGGCAGCGACCGCGTCGACGACCCAGTCGATCACGCCGATGGTCACAGCAACAGCGGCATCAAGTTGCGGCTCCATCGCCAACTGTTCTTCGGACCGGACTGCGCCCAGGAGCACCTCAGGGTCGCCAAAGGCTGCTTGCATGGCGGCCATTGGCTCGGATGGATCCATGTCGAGACCGCTGAGTTTGTCTGAGATCGCAGACGTATCAGGTTGGAACGCGCCGACGTGGCGCTGGACGAGCAATCGCAGGTGTTCAGCGATGTGGGGGATTGACAACAGCGTGTGTCCCGCCAGCTCGTGTGCGATGACCCATAAACGCATCTCGTCGAGCGGAATTTCCCACTCTGCTGCGAAAGCGTCGATTGTTGGAGGCACGACGACGAGGGCGGGCGTCGCACGAGGGATCGGGAGGTCGTAGACGCCGAACGCCCGGCGCGCAAGTCCGCCAACCATGGATCCGACGCTCATACCCATCATGGCAGGCGCCATCATTTTGCTGAGTCCGGCCATCATCTGCGCCATCGGGTCAGTGAAAGCATCGGTGGCAACATCATCGGTCTGTCCCAGTGATGCTGCAAGGTCATTAAAGAGGGGGCGATAGGCGTCAAGTGTCTGCACCGCCCACTGTTCAGCGGTCGCAACCTCGGGTTCGGCGTCTGCGACCGGGAGTTGCATCACATCGGCAACGTGCAGGCGCGCGATGTTCCCAAGTTCCGCATACTTAATCCGGACAGAAGGGTCGATGTTTGCCGTGGCGATCGGAGCGCCCCCACCGGTCATCATGCCAGCCATGTCGCCACCGCTGGCTGCTAGCAGCGCAAACTGGCGGGCAGCGTCCCAGTTGAGTGGGCCCTGACCAGATAGGGCTCGCGACAAGTCGCCGAAGAGCGGCATGCCTGAAAATGGATTGAAGTCGCCTTCACCGCTTCCATCTTTTGGAGTGATGGAGTCGTCGTTGCCGTCGTCCATGGAACGATGATACGGCCGCCGGAGTGCTTCACCGCGGCGGTTGCTAGTCGCTTTCACATAGCTTTCGCCACAACCGCCTCCCGAACCGCGCACTATCGTGAAGGTCGTGAGTGCACTGATCGACGCTGAAACAGGTGCGGGTGGTGCCGGAGCTGCGTATCGAGGCACACGTGATCTCAGACCATATGTGGGCTCGCTAACCATTGTTCTGACCGGCACAACTGGCCCACTTCAGCGACGCGTTGTCGCTGGTCTTGAGTCGCTGGGCGACGTCACGGTGTTCGAAACAACCGGTGATATCACCGGCCTGGAAGGCGATACTGTCGACGTCGTGCTCGACATGGCGAGCAGCGATCACGACTGGCTGGCCATCAATCGCGCAAGTGCTACACAGTTTGTAACAACCACTTTGTCGATTGCGGATGAGTTGGTTGCCGATCAAGTGGTATTCGTTTCGTCGGCCATGGTGTATGGGGCAAACGCCAACAATTCGTTTCCCCTTACCGAGGAGACAGTGCTTCGTCCAGACAACGAGTTTGTCTTTGCACGGCAACTTGCATCGGCTGAGGAACTTGTCGAACAGTGGCGGAGGAGTCGAAGCGGTCGCCGAACTTGTGTGCTCCGTCCAGCAATCTCTCTCGCAGGTGACGGCAACTCGCGCCTCGCCGGGGCGTTGGTGTCAGGGCTTGGTAAGCGGTTCGCCGAAGACGACCCACCATCGCAGTACGTGCACCTTGATGACCTTGCGGCGGCCATCGTGATTTCGATCCAGCAGCGTCTCGACGGCGTTTTCAACGTGGCTCCTGACGGTTGGATTGCGGGGGAGCGTGTGCGTGCCCTGTCCGGCGAAGGTCCGCGGCTGCCGCTCCCCGAGCGAGCCTCCGAGGTGCTCAGCAGCTTGCGGTGGCGATTTCAGCGGGGGCCGATTCCTCCGGGTCTCCGGTCCTACACGCATGAGGCGTGGGTCGTGTCGAATGGCCGTTTGGTCGCTGAAGGCTGGCGTCCAACGGTGACGAACGAACAAGCGTATGTCGAGGGTACCGAGGCTCGCTGGTGGACGATGATTTCACCAAAGCGCCGCCAGGAGCTAGCACTTGGCGCTGGCGTAGGGCTGATATCGATCGTCGCCATCATTGGCGTTGTTGTTGGCCGACGCTGGTGGCGGCGCCGCCAGGCCTAACGCTAGAGCTGGCTTTGTCTGATCAGTCGAGGTTGATCGTCGCGCCGACGCGCAGGTCATGACTAACAGTGAGTCGCCCGGCGTCGAGGAGGCCGACGATCGTGCCTTCATGATCGACCACGACGGCAGATTCGGTCAGGTTGAGTTGGCTGACGTCTCGCCAAGCTACCGAGTACGCGAACTGCTCGGTTAGTACGATGACCTGGTCGTGAAGGTCCGGCAAGACGGCCTCGAGCTCAGTGTTCCTGTTGTACGGCGGCGATTGAAACGCTGCTGACGGCACGTCTGAAATCGCATTCGGAACTGCCGTTGCGCCTGAAAGCATGATCGTCCGAACTGGTTCTGCCGTCGCAAATGTTGTGTTGCCGCCGTCTCGCAGTGCCGATGCTGGTGGCATCGTTGTTGCTGAGATAGCGGTGGTGGTTGTGGTCTGCCGAGGGGTCAGCGTGATGGCTAGAGCAGCGACGAGAGCAACGGCAACGGTGGCTCCCATGGCCGTCATTGCTCGCGTATTACGAGTGGTTTCCGGCGCGACCGTGGATGCACCCATTTCTGAGGGATGTCGCCACGTACGTTCGTGTGGGGGGAGCGGTGCACTGTCCACGGGAATGAAACTGTAGTGCCTGGCTCTCGACACCTGTTCGCGGGACCTCGCCGCTCCGGCGGCGAGGTCGACCCGTCGAGTGTCGCTGGCTCATTCAATAGATAACGAAGTGGCGTCAAATGTGTTGCGGGAACCTGACGGTCAGGACTCCACGACTACCATGTAGGCCGTGAAGGCCCCGGCAAATGGTGACGATTGGTTCGGCCTGACTGATCAGGAACTTCCGATCGGCGAGGCGTATTCGTGGTCCGTTCGCCCGAATTGTGGCGCCGTTGTGTTGTTTAGCGGGACGATCCGCGACCATGCTGAGGGGCGAGACGGCGTCGAGTACCTCACCTATGAGGCCTACGAGGAGCAGGCTGTACAGCGGTTTGAGGCAATCGGTGATGAGCTGCGCACACGATGGCCTGACGTCGGTCGCGTTGTCTTGATACACCGCACGGGGCAGCTGCAGATCGGTGAGTCTTCAGTGATCGCCGTCGTTTCTGCGCCACATCGCCCGAACGCGTTCGAAGCAGCCCGCTATGCCATCGACGCGCTGAAAGAGACAGCACCAATTTGGAAACATGAAGTCTGGGCTGACGGCTCTGGCTGGGGCACTGGCGCACATGACATCACCAAGCCTGCTTCGGTCCGAGCAACCACATGAGCACGGGTATTGTCATTCTGATCGTTGCGGTCATTGTCGTTGTTGCGGTGGGGCTTGGTCGCAGACTCCGCAGGCGTGCCGCCAACGACGGTGTTGACTCCTTTCGGCGGCAGATCGACGCCCTGTCACCTGAGGCACGTAAACCCACCGTCGATCAGGTGAAGTCGGCTGAACGCTCGAATGGCGACGAGCGAGCCGATGGCAGCGACGTCGCGTGACGGGTTACGTTGCAATAGCTTGGAGCAGGGTGCCCGTTTGAGCGACCGATCTGCGCAAGACTGTGGTTGAAATGACCAGTCATTTGATTGTCGACGTGAGTAACTGATGGCGCGCGACCTTGCCATTGACCTTGGCACCGCCAACACGCTGGTCTACATGAAGGGGCGCGGCATCGTCTTGAACGAGCCGTCCGTCATTGCGCTGAATCGGCAGACCGGTGAAGTGCTCGCCACCGGCCGCGAAGCCTGGCAGATGATTGGGAGAACTCCGGGCTACATCGTTGCGGTTCGGCCGTTGCGCGGCGGTGCCATCACCGACTTTGAAATCACCGAACGGATGATTCGACTCTTGCTGCAGCGTGTCGGAGTCAGTCGCTTCACCCGCCCGAAAGTGGTTATTTGTGTTCCTTCGGCTATCACCGAAGTCGAGCGGCGTGCGGTGACCGACGCCGCTCGCCGAGCTGGTGCGGCAGATGCCAACTTGATCGAACAGCCGATGGCTGCCGCGATCGGCGCTGATCTGCCTATCGATGAACCGGTCGGCAACATGGTTATCGACATTGGGGGTGGAACGAGTGAAACGGCAGTCATCAGCCTTGGTGGCATCGTTGCTCTCGAAGCTGTTCGCGTTGGCTCGTTCGACATTGACGCAGCGATTCAGAATTATGTGCGACGCGAGCACGGGATCGCGATCGGTGAACGGACAGCAGAAGAAATAAAAGTTGCTATCGGCTCGGCCTATCCAACGCTTGACGAAAATCAGGCCGAGGTTCGTGGTCGTGACTTGATGACCGGTCTACCGAAGACCGTGCTGCTCACTCCTGAAGAAGTGCGTTTCGCGACTGAAGATGTAATTTCTTCGATCGTGGCGTCAGTTGTTCGGTGTCTGTCGAAGGCGCCGCCCGAGCTGTCGCAAGACTTTTTGGTGCGTGGCATGTATCTCGTGGGTGGCGGTGGGCTGCTTCGCGGCCTTGCCGAGCGGATAGAGCGCGAGACGAAGGTCCCTGTCAAGATGTCAAATGTGCCACTCGAGGCAGTTGTGCTTGGCGCAGGGCATGTCATCGAGCATTATGAAGCGCTCAAGAATATGTTTATGGGCGCCCGACGTTGACGCAAACCGATTTTGTTACGTGCGGTGTTGGGTCAACGAAACCAGCTCTGGGATCCCACGGCGCGCTGCGCTGATCCTGGTCGCGTTGGCTAGAGGGTTCTCCCTCTCGTGCTTTCTGTTCTCTGTCGGTCTCCGCCTGCACCGGGATTCCTGGAGACTGTGCCGAAAAAATTCGCTCACAAACAGTTGGGTGCAGACAAGAAACAGGGTCAGACTGAGGAAAAGCGGCTGACGGTGCCGGCATTGCTCAGGGCAAAGAGTTCGCCCTCGCCGCCGATTGCAATGGCTGTAAGGCTTGCAAGTTCAGCAAGCTCAATGACGAGCGGTTCGCCAGATATAGACGTGGGGTCGTACCCCCATATTCTTCCTGAGCAGAAGTCACCGAAGACGTACCAGCCGAAGAGGTCCTCGATCGAGTTACCGCGATAAATCGCGCCACCGCTAACGGAACAGTTACCGTCCTCATGAGGGTATTCGACGACCGGGCCAGTATGGCCAGCATCATCCTGGTCCGTATTGAACCGTGCTGATCCCTCGAACGCGCTCCATCCGAACGACAGTCCCTTGCCTGCTCCTTGGCCGCTGACAGCTGGCGCATGGTTGATCTCTTCAATTTCACCTTGTCCAACATCGGCAATCCACAGATCACCGGTGAGTGAGTCAAAGGAGAACTTCCACGGATTGCGGAGACCAAGCGACCAGATCGTAGGGTCGGCGCCGTCGACGTCGACGAATGGATTATCTTGCGGCGTGGCAAATGAAGTGTCGGCCGTCGGCTTTGGATCGATACGCAGGATCTTGCCGAGACGGCTCGATAGCGCCAACGAGTTGCGTTCCGGGTCATCGGCAGCCCCGCCGTCGCCCAATGCGAGGTAGAGATAGCCGTCAGGCCCAAACGCCAACTCGCCACCGTTGTGATTGCCGAATGGCTGCTCGACGGTCAGAACCTCTCGCCGGGACTCGATGTCGAAAATTGCCGTGACCGGGTCGATTGCGTACTCGGCGAGCACGGTGTCGCCAGATGAGTCGCTGTAGTGGACGTAGGCCCGGTCTGCAGCTGGATCGAATGCCGCACCGAGCAACCCCCGCTCACCGTTTGCAGCTGTCCGGTCGGTGATGTCAAGTACGACCTCGGTCGACAGGTCGTCAAATGCCAGTACCCGGCCTCCCTGCTCGACAACAAAACTCCGGGCATCACCGGGGCGAGTCGTGAGTTCAACGGGGGTATCAAATTCTGCGACCTTGACTAGAGAGACCGATGGAACCGGGAGAGGCCCCGTCGCCGCTGTGGTTGAAGGGCCATTTGCCAACTCCTCAGGTGAGGCGGTGGGAAGGTCGACGTTCGCTGCTGGCTCAAGCGGAGTCGTCGTGGCCGATTCTGCTACGCGGTCGGTCGGGGCGGTCTGGGTCTTCGTGTCGATCCCTGTGGTGGGTACCGTGGCAAAAGTTGCGGCCGGGTCATTCGGGGGGTTTGCTCCAGAGCTTTGGGTGTCGCCAGCGCTGCCGCCACATGCAGCAACGACCAGCGCAGTGGCGAGTGCAGCACCTGCGACGGTCCGTCGTCTCATGATCGACCCACCCGCGTGAGTCCTTCCTGGACAACACTGATGGCGAGTTGACCGTCAGAGGTGAAAATCGAGCCGCGCGCTAAACCGCGCGCCGAGGTGTTGCTCTGAGCCACCTGGTCGTATAACAGCCATTCGTCAGCACGAAACGGCCGATGGAACCACATAGCGTGGTCGAGGCTTGCCATCTGCATGCCCGGGCTGTCCCAGGCCAACCCAAACGGGAGCACCGTGGTGTCAAGCAAGGTCATGTCGCTCGCGTAGGTAACGATGCATGCATGCAATACCGGATCGTTGGGAAGTTGGCCGTTGGCGCGGAGCCATACTTGCTGCGTCGAAGAAGGGTTCCCTTTTCGAGACATTGGGTCACCGTTGACGTAGCGCACATCGATTGGGCGCGGCCGGTCGTACCATTCCCCGATCTGGTCGGCGTAAGGAGCCATGCGTGTCCTGAAGTCGGGGAGCGAGTCAGGACTAGCGAGGCCTGTCGGCATGTCGACTTGGTGGTTGGGGCCGGGCTCTTCGTTGTGGAAGCTTGCTTGCAGGTTAAAGATTGCCTTGCCATGTTGGATCGCCACGACACGCCGTGTGGTGAAGCTGCGTCCGTCTCGAATTCGATCAACCTCGTACAAGATCGGCGTCTTAGGGTCTCCGGGACGCAAAAAGTAGGCGTGGAGAGAGTGCACCATCCGGCCCGGTTCTTCGATCGTGCGTGCAGCGGCAACCAGGGCTTGGCCAGCGACTTGGCCACCGAAGACGCGTTGCCGATTCTCGTCGGTTGACACCCCGCGGAACATATTGACTTCAATCACCTCGAGGTCAAGCAGCCCCACCAGGTCATCAAGCGCTGCCTGGTGGTCGTCAGGATTTGGGTCTGTCGCGGCGATGTCGATCATTGGCGTAATAGGTTGCCATGCTGAGGCCCAGAAGCGGACGTTGTTTTAATAGTCAGGTCATTCCCCGTTCTCCTGGCGTCCGCTGTCACCAACTGGCCGACCAAGCCGCAGGGGTCGTAGTCGGCCTACATTTGCGCAATGGAGCAACTCGATCTCAGTCCCGACCAACTGCTGTCCACCACGCGGGCCGTTCGCAAGCGGCTCGACATGGATCGCCCCGTGCCCGACGAGGCCATCCGTGAATGTGTCGCGATGGCGATGCAGAGTCCGTCAGGGTCGAACAATATGACAATGCAGTTCGTCGTAGTACGCGACGAAGCTAAGCGGCGGGCAATTGGCGATATTTATCGGCAGTGTTTCGACGTTTACCGGTCGATGGACGGCGTGTACGCCGGCTCGATCAAGAAAGAGACAGAGGAGGCCCAAGCGCAGCAAATGCGCGTCACTGACTCAGCGGAGTACCTCGCCGAGCACATGGGTGATGCGCCGGTGCTGGTGATTGCATGCTCGAAAGCTGGCCGACTGGACAATGTGCCGGCGATGCGGGCTGCCTCGTCGATGGGCAACGTTCTTCCCGCTATGTGGAGCTTCATGCTCGCAGCACGGGCCCGTGGTCTCGGAACGTGTTGGACGACAGTCAGTTTGATGATGGAGCAGCAGGTTGCTGACGTGGTCGGTATCCCGTACGACGAAGTGCAGCAGGCATGCCTCACACCGATTGCATACACGAAGGGCACTGACTTCAAACCCGCTGGCCGCGACAGCCCGGACTCGGTCATCCACTGGGATACTTGGTGACGTTAAGCGAGGAGCGTCGTTCGCTCGCTCTATCAACCAAGGGTTTTATGCCGGAGAATGAGGGCGACGCGTTGTGGGTTGCTGCGATGGAGGCAGTGAGCGCTGTCCCCAATTTGGCAATGCTTGAACTCGGTTCGTACTGCGGGCGCTCAACTGTGTGGCTTGGAGACGTCGCCCAGCAGTCCGGGACTGTGTTGTACGCACTTGATCATCACCGTGGATCAGAGGAGAACCAGTTTGGCTGGGAACACCACGATGCCGAAGTGGTTGACGAACGCGTCGGCAAGATGGATACCTTGCCGTTCTTTCGTGCAACGATCCACGACGCTGATCTCGAAGATGCAGTGGTAGGCCTCATTGGTCGGGGGCCTCAGATCGCGCCATCGTGGGCGACACCGCTGTGTTTTCTGTTCATCGATGGTGGCCATGGTGAAGAACCTGCACGCCGTGATTACGAACAATGGACTCCGCATGTTGCTGTCGGCGGCACGCTGGCCATTCACGACGTGTTTCCCGACCCTGCTGATGGCGGGCGACCACCGTACGAGCAGATCTACCTACCGGCGATTAGGTCTGGCCAATTCGTCGACCGGGCAGCGGTCGGCTCGCTCCACGTCCTCACTCGAGTCGCCAAATGAAGCTGGATTCCATTTGAAGCGGTGTCACGATCAGTCTCTTGGCGACAATCTCCGCTAGGCCGTCGTTGGCAGAATCTGGGTAGTTGACGGTGGCGAGAGCATCGATAAGGGCCCTGCACGACCCGTCAGCCACCGAACCGACACGATGACAACTTGCAAATTAGGGAAACTGTGAGACGTTCGACGGCGTCGACTAACCAGCTTGGTGCGAGACCGAGCAACTGTTCAAGGCGTAATCGGTTCTGGTTGCACAATCTGTGCGGTGGAGCTCGATCGGTGCTTTTGGCGCAAACAGAAACCACGTGTTTGCCATCTGAAAACAGCAGGAAAGTTACAGCAACGCAACTGCCTGATCCATTGAGCAAACAATTTGGGAGCGTCGTAGGCCTGAGCTTGAACGGTTAGCAGGCAGGTGGGACTGATCACGACCGAACTGTGGCTGTCCGTTCAGGTCTTTCAGTGAAATCGAGGTATTTCTCAGAAATTTCCAAGGCCTCACCACAACCTGTAGACGTGGCACTCAATCTTTTACTTTCACAAATGACACATGGTCTCAGGTGGCGTCGATCCGTAATTGCAGCGCTGTTGCCCCGTTGCGAAAACCCGCCCGAATCATGTCGGCGATGGCACCGGCGAGTTGATCAACGTCGCCATCGACCGTTGTTGCGAATGGTCCCATGTCTGCGGTGAGACCAGCTGCGGCCGCAGCGTCAAGGACCGCAGTGACGTGCGGGCCAGGGTTGTTCTCGCGGAACGGTTCCACCAGGATTTCAAGATGTGCGTCGGCCATGGACGCAGAGTACTCACGGTGTCTGAGCGGAGGTGACACCGCCGTAACGGGCAGCCTCCTAAAAATGCGTGCTTGACGTTTTGTAAAGCACGTTTGGTACTGTCAGCACCGTGATCGATGCGGACCCCGAACCCCGTGCAGCAGGCACGACCACCGATTTGCGGATCGACTGTCACCGGCTGATTTCGCGTTTGATGGCGCTCGGCGAAATCGGAGCGATTAATGGTACGACCGGTTGTGCTCGGCTTGCGCTTACCGACGAAGACCGAGCAGGTCGTGATCTCGTTGTCACCTGGATGCGCGACCTAGGCCTTGAGATCTCGATCGACGGAATCGGCAACGTCATCGCCACCATGCCGGGCTTCGACGGGGTGGCGCCGGTCATGACCGGTTCGCACATCGACACGGTCGGTACCGGCGGCAGATATGACGGAAATCTAGGTGTGCTCGGCGGGCTAGAAGTGATCGAGACTGTCATTGCCGCCCGTGAACGAGGCGAAGTTGATCTCATCCGGCCGCTCGCTGTTGGCTTCTTCAGTGATGAAGAGGGGGCACGCTTTCCGCCCGACATGCTTGGCAGCCTGGTCTATGTCGGCGGTCTGGCCGTTGAGGACGCACTCCTAATCGAAGACGCCAACGGCGCCGTGTTCGGGACCGAGCTTGAACGCATTGGCTACGCCGGCCCAGCGCCGCTGCCGGGCCCAGCGCCGCACGCCTTCGTTGAGCTGCATATCGAACAGGGTCCAGTGTTGGAAGATGAAGACGTCACGATCGGGGTCGTTGAGGGTGTCCAGGGCATTTCATGGACCGAACTGACGCTCAATGGAGAGTCGTGCCACGCAGGAACCACTCCGATGCGTCTGCGTCGCGATCCCGGATACGTTGCGGCCTGCATCTCCGCTCAGGTGCGCGAACTCACCACAGAGTTCGGTGAGCCCCAGGTCGGAACCGTGGGCGCTATCACGTTGATGCCGAACTTGGTCAACGTGGTGCCGTCCATCGCCACGCTGACCGTGGACTTGCGTAATACCGATGAAGGAACGCTGCAGCGAGCTGAAACTAAGTTTCGCAGTTTCGTCGCAGCGACGGCTGAGGCCGAAGGTGTTGGCGTTGAGACTCGGATACTTGCACGTTTTGAGCCGGTCGAATTCGACGAACAGGTCATTGACATCGTCGAGCGTTCAGCGAGAGCACTCGGCATGTCTTCGCGTCGTATGCCATCGGGAGCTGGTCACGACGCTCAGATGTTCGCGCGTATCTGCCCAACGGCGATGATTTTCACCAAAAGCGTCAACGGCATCAGCCACAACGTGACCGAGTACACCGAACCAGAAGATCTTGAGGCAGGCACCAACGTGCTGCTCCAGACCATGCTCACACTTGCAGAAACAGAGTTCGGATGACCCGGGAAATTGTTGTTGGCGCTGCCCAGCTGGGCCCAGTCTCGCGCGATGACACTCGCGCTGAAGTTGTGGAACGACTGTTGACGTTGCTCCGCCGAGGTGCGGAGCATGGCTGCGAACTCGTTGTGTTCCCTGAGCTGGCCCTCACCACATTCTTCCCCCGTTGGTTCCTCGACGAAGGTGATGAGGCAGGCATTGCCGGTGACACCACCGAACTCGATAGTTACTACGAGACGGCGATGCCCAACGCTGTGGTGCAGCCGCTCTTCGATGAGGCGAAGCGCCTGAAGGTCGGCTTCCATCTCGGGTACGCCGAGCTCACGGACCCGAACGACCCGAAGGGCGACGGCACGCAACACCGCTACAACACTGCGATCCTCGTCGACCGGGAGGGTGAGATCGTCGGCCGGTATCGCAAGGTGCACATCCCGGGCCATGAAAACTACGAGCCGTGGCGAAATTTCCAGCACCTTGAGCGGCGCTACTTCGAAGAGTCGCCAGAGGGATTCCACGTGCATGAGGCATTCGACGGCATCTTCGGCATGGCAATTTGCAACGACCGTCGCTGGCCTGAGACGTATCGCGTTATGGGGCTGCAAGGCGTCGAGATGGTCTTGATTGGATACAACACGCCCCTCAATTACGCACCGGATCCATCGCAGAATCCGTTACAAGCGTTCCACAACCACCTCGTCATGCAAGCGGGCGCGTACCAGAACGGCACATGGGTCGTCGGCGTCGCCAAAGGTGGGATCGAAGAAGGCGTCGAGTCCTTGGCTCAGACCGCGATCATCGCGCCATCTGGCCAAGTCGTGGCGCAGGCGACGACGATCGGCGATGAGTTGGTCACGGCGCGGTGCGACCTTGACATGTGCGAGCGCTACAAGAAGACCCTGTTTGACTTCGACCGTTATCGGCGACCCGAGACTTACAGCTTGATTACTGACTTGAACCCCAGCCAGGGAGCATCATGAGCGAATTCACTCTGAACGGCGCAACGGTTACGGCTCGCGACGATCATCCGCATCTACTCGCAGCGCTACGCGATGAGCTTGGCATCACGTCGGCCAAAGATGGCTGTTCGCCGACCGGTCAGTGTGGCTGCTGCACCGTGCTCATTGACGGCAAGGCACGAGTGTCGTGTCAGACGTCAATGGAGAAAGTCGCCGGTTCTGAGGTCATCAGCCTTGAGGGAATGGATTCAGCCGAGGTCGACCGCATGGCCGACGCATTCGCAGCCTGCGGTGCATTGCAGTGTGGGTTCTGTACGCCCGGCATTGTTGTGCGAACCAAGGCATTGATTGACAAGAACGGGACCAACCTGACGCGCGAACAGGCGTCGCGCCACCTCGGTGCACACCTGTGTCGTTGCACCGGGTACATCAAGGTGCTTGATGCTGTCGAGGCACTTGCTCAGAACAATGTGCCTGTCGTCGTGCAGCCGAAAGGCGTGGGCACACGCGGCGCTAAGTACGAGGGTCGGGAACTGTCGGTCGGTGCTCGGGCCTTCATCGACGACATGAACCCTGAGGGCTGCCTTCATGGCGCCCTGCGGTTGGCTGATCATGCGCGTGCTGATATTCGGTCAATCGATGCGACAGCCGCTAGCGCCGTCGCTGGTGTGCGCGGTGTGTTCACTGCTGCTGATATCCCAGCGGCGCGCCGCGTTGGGATCATCCACAAGGATTGGCCCGTCATGATTCCGGAGGGTGGACGTACCTCGTATCTCGGTGACGTGATCGCCGTAGTCGTTGCCGAGACGCGCCAAATCGCGCGTGCTGCAGCGGAACTCGTTGTGATCGACTACGGAATTCACGAGCCGATGGTCGATCCTGTGCGCGTGGTTCACTCCGACGAGCCGGCCGTGTGGGAACTCGATAGCAACGTGTTGTCCACGTCTGCGTACAGCCGCGGTGACGTCGATGCAGCGCTCGCTGACTCCGCATTCACGGTGACCGAGACATTCCAGACCCAACGCATCGAGCACGCGTTCCTTGAGCCCGAGTCGACGCTAGCCGTTCCATTGGGTGACGGCGACGACCGCTCGTTGTACGTGTACTCCGGAGGCCAGGGCATTTGGGATGACCGCAACGACATCGCAGCGATGCTCGGGATCTCCGAACAACGCATTACGACTGAACTGGTGTCGAACGGTGGTGCATTCGGTGGCAAGGAGGACATGTCGAATCAGGCGCATACTGCTCTGGCGGCGTGGCACACCGGCAGTCCGGTGAAGATCACGCTTTCACGCGAAGAATCGCTCCTCATGCATCCAAAGCGTCATCCGATTCGGATGGAGTACCAAGCCGGATGTGACGCCGATGGCAGGCTCACGGCAATTAAGGCGCGAATGATCGGTGACTCGGGACCGTACGCATCAGTCGGCATGAAGGTGCTCGAACGCGCAGCGGGCCACGCAACAGGCCCTTATGTTGTTGGCAACGTCGCCGTTGAGGCCATTGCTGCCCGTACGAATAACTCCGTATGCGGCGCTTTTCGTGGCTTTGGAGCCAACCAGGCGCAGTTCGCAATGGAAGGCGTTCTCGATCGGCTCGCCGAGCAAATCGGGATCACTGGTTGGGAGATCCGCGACCGAAACGTCGTTACGCCCGGTGTCACATGGGGCCCCGGACAGGTCATGGACGACGGTTGCAAGGGGGCACGCGAATGCCTCGATGCCGTCAAACCGGCCTACGAGGCAGCGAAAGCAGCAGGCAAGTCCGTGGGTCTTGGCCTCGGATTGAAGAACTCAGGCTTAGGAAATGGTTTTAAGGAGATTGCCAAGGCAGTCGTGCACTTCCGTGCGCCGGTCAGCGGTGCGCCAGGCAAGGTTGAGGTGCGGCACTGCTGGACCGAAATGGGCCAAGGTGTGCACACCGTTGTGCTCCAAGTTGCAGTTGAGGAGCTCGGTATTGACGCCGAGCGGATTGAAGTCATTGTTGACTCGACGCGTGAACTGGGAGCGGGGCAGACCACCGGAAGTCGCGGCACCCTGATGGGTGCTGGCTCGGTTAAGGCCGCCTGCGAGGCAGCCATTGCAGGAGGCTGCGAAATCGGCATTGATTACGAAGGCGAATACCGCGTCGATTGGACCAATTCGCTTGGTGAAATCGAAGCGGCGAAGGCGGCTGGCGAAGCTATAAAGAACCCGATAATCCACTCGACGTTCGGCTACGCAGCGCAGGTGGTTGTGCTCGCTGAGGACGGCACTGTTGAGAACGTGGTTGCTGCGCACGACGTCGGGAGAGCAGTCAACCCGATGTTGTGCGAGGGCCAGATCGAAGGGGCGGTGCACATGGGGTTGGGCTATGCGTTGAGCGAAGGCTTCCCGTGCGACGAGAGCGGACGACCGACGAATACCACGCTGAAGAGTCTCGACATCATCCGACCGAAGGACATGCCTCCGGTCGACGTAATCTTGGTCGAGTCGCCTCAGCCTGACTCGCCGTACGGCATCAAGGGCGTCGGCGAGATTGGCCTGGTTCCGACGGCTGGTGCCGTTGCTGCGGCTCTTCGCCAGCACTCCGGCCATTGGCATAACGAACTTCCCATGATCAACGAGAGCAACCGTGAACGCGCTACTGCCTGGACCTGACGGCGATCTCGCTGCCGCTGGACCGGTCCGTCTTTATCCGCTCGGAAACTGGACGACGACGTGACGGCAGTGACTGCGGGACTGGTGTGTGCCCATCATCACTTGTACTCGTCGCTTGCTCGTGGAATGCCACCACCGCCGAAGGTTCCGGCGAACTTTCTCGAGATCCTTGAAAACGTTTGGTGGCGGCTCGACACAGCGCTCGACCTCGAAATGATCGAGTGGTCGGCCAAGCTCGGAGCACTCGACGCGCTCGAGGCAGGCACGACGGCAATTATCGATCACCACGAGTCGCCCCTTGCGATCGAGGGTTCGCTGTCGGTCATCGCCGACTCAGTCAACGAGGTCGGCGTCAGAATCAACACCACCTATGGCATCACCGATCGGCATGGCACCGATGGTGCAGCGCGGGGACTTGCAGAGAACGATCGATACCTGACTGAGCTTGCCTCTGGCAGTGGTGGCTCTCAATTGGGACTGCGCGCCGGCATGGTTGGTGTGCATGCGGCATTCACGTGTAGCGATGATTCGCTTGCTGCTGCTGCTGATCTCGCCGAACGGCACGGGGTTGGGGTACACATCCACGTGGCCGAGGGCCTCGATGACATTGGCGCTGAGGAGCGGATACGCAATCTCACCTGCGATAAATGGCTTTTGATCCATGGCGTTCACCTGCCAACTGATCACGGCCTACACGGGACCATCGTGCATAACCCGCGATCGAACATGAATAACTCGGTCGGGTACGCCGATCCAGCGCGCTTTTCGAATCGCGTCGCTCTTGGCACCGACGGCATTGGGGCCGACATGCTTTCTGAGTTCCAACTCGCCTACGTCAAGCAGCGTGACCATGATGTGAGCGCAACGCCCGATGCTGCTTGGTCATGGATGGCAAGCGGGTGGGAGCTGTTTCCTGGGGCATTGACGGACAGCGTTACCTGGTCATACCCCGCAGTTGAGCCGTGGCACGTCGCGTTCACGCCCACGATTCGGGCTGTTGATGTCGATATTAACGGCGAGCCAGCGTTGCGTGATGGCGTTGCGACGCGCGTTGATGCCGATGAAGTTCGCGCCAAGGCGGCCGAACAAGCCGTCCGCCTCCACCGCGCACTCGAGTCTTAGCGGCTCGTAGGTACCTGACACAAAGTTGTGTCATCGCACCTACGCTTCGCACGTGTCTGCAATGCATCCGCTTGCCGTGGCGTTACAGCCGGTGATTGACGCTACAGGCGCAGAGATCGTGAGGGCTTTGGACGTAACCGGATCAGACGTTGCACTGATCTGGAACGGCGACGTCGTGGCGGGTGTCAGATTGCCTCCGATTCATGGCTCGCTGGAGCGCATCATCACCGTTGTGGAAAACGAGCTTGGAGACCGGCTTCCAATGCTTGCGCGGCCCGGCAAGCAGCAAGCGATCCGTCGGCTTGACGAGCTGGGTGCGTTCGTTCTACGTCGCGCTGTCGAAGATGTCGCCGAGGCCATGGGCATAAGCCGAATCACCGTTTACAGCTACTTGAACGCGCTCCATCGCTGAGAATGAAGGCGTTGGTGATGTTGTTGCTGCCGAAATCTTGGATCTGAGATTATTGCGCTCGCTGTTTTACAGTTTGTAAAGTACAAAGATGACGCACAAGGCTCCGCCGCTCACTCCGATGTCGTTGAGCGCGTTGCTCGGACGGATCGGACACGAGTGGGAGACCCGCAAGCGGATTTTCGACCTGCCGACTGCGCGATTCTGGAAGCCTGACGACAACATTGATCTCTCTTTCGAGTTCCTCGGTCGGCGCGCTGCGTCACCGCTTGGTCCCGCTGCAGGACCACATAGTCAGATGGCGCAAAACATCGTGTTGTCGTGGCTCGGTGGGTCGCGCCTTTTTGAACTGAAGACGGTGCAGGTGCTGGATGATCTCGAAATCGCTCGTCCGTGCATTGATATGGAAACCATTGGCTACAACATCGAGTGGAGCCAGGAATTGTTGGTGGCACAAAGTGTCGAGGAGTACACCAAAGCCTGGATGATCATCGAGATCCTCCGGCAGTGGGAACCATTGCGAGAGCATGTCGGCCGAGACTCCGATGGCGACCCTGGGCCGCACGTGTTCGATATGTCGGTCGGCTACGACCTCACAGGCATCCAGACGCCGAAGGTGGCGGGCTTCATTGACGCGATGCGCAAGGCGAGCACGGAAATTGAACGATTACGACCCGAGATTGCTGCAGACCCGAGTGGGGTGTTCGTCGAGTTTGCCGACATCGAGTTCCCGCCGGTCATCTCCGACACCGTCACACTGTCCACGTTCCATGGTTGCCCACCTGACGAGATCGAGCAAATCACCAAGCACCTGATCGACGCGCACGACCTTGACGTAATCGTCAAACTCAACCCGACACTGCTTGGCCCGGCAGGGGTTGCCGAGATCCTGCACGGTCACCTCGGCTATAACGATGTGCGACTTGTCCCGAAAGCCTTCGAGGACGACCTGCAACTCGAACGTGCGATCTCTCTCATACAAGAACTCAACCAATACGCCAAGGACCGCAGCCATCGGTTCGGCATTAAGCTGACCAACACGTTGGTCGTCGACAACCACAAGCAGCGGATGCCGGATCAGACGATGTACCTGTCCGGTCCACCGTTGCATGTCCTTGCCACAGCGGTGCTCGACTTGCTCGCTGACGCCCTGCCTGGCCAGTTGCAGATTCCAGGCCACGGTGACGGGGTGAATGGGGGGGCCGGAGACATCATGGTCAGCTTCTCGGCGGGCATCGACAAGGAGAACCTGGCGGCGGCAATCGCGATGGGCGTGCGCCCGGCCAGCGTGTGCTCCGATCTGCTCAAGCCTGGCGGCTACGGCAGGCTCGCCCCGATGCTCAAGGCGCTGACAGCAGCGGCCAGCGACGTCGGAGCAACTGACCTCGATGGGTTTCGCGCCGAGCGCCTTGTCGCTGCTCGGGAGGCAGGCCACCGTGACACTGCAGCTGAACATCTTGCCTTCGTTCTCGGTAAAGGGAAAGCAAAGTACGAACTTGCCGGAAACGCAAAGTTGCCGCGCTCGGTCGATCACGACCTTGAGACGTGGGGATGTGTGGCCTGCAACTTTTGTGTCACGGTGTGTCCCAACGACGCATTCTTCAAGCTGCCGACGCCAAAACCAGAGGCGGATCCCGCCGGCCTGTTCGCTGCGATCGAGGGCCGACAGCAGTACCTCGTGTTCAGTGAGCTGTGCAACGAATGCGGCAACTGCCTTACGTTCTGCCCTGAAAACGGAGATCCAGCCGTCATCAAACCTCGGTTGTTTCTCGACGCCGAACGCTTTGACGCAGCGAGCGGGGAACGCTTCTTACTGACGTCGTCCGGGCAGGTCGAAGCAACTGCGGGGGGTGGCGCGGAGTCCACGGTGCCGACGTTAGTTGCATTGCTGAACGCCGCCGAAGGGCTGCCGTTACGGCTCGAGTAGCAAACTTTTTCAGCGCACCCTTCACGAATCATTAACCTCTCCGATATGACCTGAGTCGTTTACTAGGGGACGTTTGATGACCATGCCGAAGACGAGCGCAGATGTCGGGAGCATCAGGTCCTCCGCGCTTGTCCGTCCGTTTGTTGCGCTCGCTGTTCCGCTTGCTGCGGTGGCGGTTGCGTTCACCATTGGAGCGATCATGCTGTTGGCCCTCGGGGCCAACCCGATTGACGGCTACGCAGCATTGCTCGACGGCGCCTTCGGTGGATGGAACGAGCTGGCAGACACCGCAATAAAGTCGGCTCCTCTACTGCTAGTCGGCGTGGGAATTTGTATTGCCTTCAGAGCCGGGGTCATCAACATCGGCGGTGAAGGGCAGATCATTGTCGGCGCAATCTTTTCGACTGTGGTGGCACTCGCATTGCCTGACCTGCCACGCATTTTCCTCGTGCCGTTGGTTTTGATTGGTGGTGCTATCGGCGGTGGCATCTGGGGTGCAATCCCCGGCGCGTTGAAGGCCTACGCAGGTGTCAACGAGATTCTCAGCACCATCATGATGAACATCATCGCTGCGCAGTTCCTGAGCTTTCTGTTGCAAGACCTCCTAACTGACAAGGCGTCCGGCGCGATTAAGATTCAGCAAACCGAACGGCTCTCTGAGAATGCGGATCTCCCGCTGCTACCCGGGGACACTCGACTGCATCTCGGCGTGATCATCGCCGTCTTCGTTGCCATGCTCGGGTACGTGCTGCTCTTCCGCAGCGCGCTCGGCGTGCGTCTTCGAGCGGTCGGACACAACGCGAACGCATCGCGGTACGCCGGCATGCCCGTGAAGCGGAGCATCGTCCAAGCGCTCGCCTTCTCTGGCGCGTGTGCTGGAATTGCGGGCGCAGTGCTCGTCTTCGGGTCGGAATCGCATCGACTCATCGCTGAAGGCGGGGCCTCCGGCTTCACGCAAAGCGCAGGCTTCAACGGCATCGTTGCGGCGCTTTTCGGTAGCTTGCATCCACTGGCGACGATTCCGGCCTCGTTCTTCTTCGGAGGCATGCTCACCGGTGGCATCGCTCTTCAGCAGGAACTGCAAGTTCCTGCTGCGCTCATCGTGGCGCTGAACGGCATCGTCGTGCTCTTCGTAGTCAGCAGCCTGAAGCTGCGCTCGCGGCTGACGGCATGGGCTGAATCGCCGGGCACGGGGTTCACACAGGTCGAAACCGACCGTGAGCCAACGGTGCCGCGCGCCGAGGACTCCTTGCTGGCATCAACGGCGCGGACGCGTGGCTCCCCCGCCCCGTCTGCTCCCAATGAGGGCGACGACTGATGGGCGACTTCTTCACCGTCTCGGTGCTCGTAGCCACGCTTGCGTCTGGCATCAGATTAGCCACGCCCTTTCTTTTGGCGGGCCTCGGGGAGACCATTGGTCAACGCAGTGGGGTGCTCAACCTTGGCGTTGAAGGCGTCATGTTGCTTGGCGCTTTCACCGCCTACTACGTGACGCTCGAGACCGACAGCCCGACACTCGGGATCCTCGCCGCCGTCATAGCTGGGCTGATGATGGGGCTGGTCTATGCGTTTATCACGCTGGTGATGCAGGCGGAGCAGGGCATCAGCGGTATCGGCATTTACCTTTTTGGGCTCGGATTCACCGACCTGTTGTTCCAGAAAAACGTCGGGACGCCGATCCCGATCTCCGGACTAGGCGATATCGACATCCCGCTGCTCAGTGAGATCCCGAAGATCGGGGAGGTCTTCTTTCAGCACAGTCTCCCGGTTTACATAGCGTTCGCTCTAGTGCCAGTCGTCTGGTTCATGATCAACAAGACCACATTTGGGCTCAATATTCGCGCTGTTGGCGAAACACCCGAGGCTGCGGACACCCTCGGCGTAAGCGTTAACGGCACACGTCTCATTACGATCCTCATCGCTAACACGATGGCCTGCCTCGCCGGCGCTGCACTAGCCCTCGAAGTCGGCATCTTCCAGCAGAACCTCACCGCAGGCCAGGGATTCATTGCGATCGCCCTCGTCTACTTCGGGGCCTGGCGCTCCTATGGCGTGATGCTCGGCGCCCTGCTCTTCGGCGTCGTCCAGGCAACGGTGCTGCAATGGAAGACCCTCGGCATTGTCGAAGGTGCCACGGCAAGTCTCGCAGCCATGGCGCCAGCGCTACTCACCATCGTGGTGCTCGTCATTGTCAGTCGCCGCGTGGCTGCGCCGTCGGCGCTTACTCGTCCCTTCGATCGTTCGGGCTGAGCAAACAGATCACTGCAACACAACACAACACAACAATAAGGGGAGCAATATGAAAGCCAGCAAGACCAGAGCCATCGCATCAGCGGCAGCCGCCTTCGCACTCGTTGCCTCAGCCTGCGGCAGCGATGACGCAGCAGATGAGCCTGCAGCGGAACCACCGGCAGAAACTGAAGCAGCCACCGACGAGCCCACCGACGAACCCGCAGCCGAGCCTGCTGCGGAGCCGATGAAGGTTGGCATCGTTGCGCCGAGCGCCGAGAACGACCTCGCATGGTCTCAGTCGATGTTCGATTCGGTCAATCGTGTTGGCGAGGGCCGTGACATCGAAGTCGCCATTTCTGGTGGCCTCTTCGTCGTCGAAGATGCCGCAGCAGCCCTTCGAGGATACGCAGAGGACGGCTTCGACCTTGTCATCGCGCACGGCACTCAGTTCGGTGGCCCCTTGCAGGAGATNGCTGACGACTTCCCGGAGGTTGCTTTCGCTCTAGGCACGTCAACTGACTTCTTCGGCAAGGACAACATCTTTGCCTACTCCGTCGATGCCGGCCAGGGAGGCTACGTCAACGGCGTGATGGCTGCTCAGCTCACAGCGTCGAACGTAATCGGGGTGGTCGGTCCGGTACCGGCAGGTGACGCCAAGCTCTACATCGACGGCTTTGTCGCTGGCGCGGAAGCACAGAATCCTGACGCTGAAGTCAACGTCAACTACATCGACTCCTTCGGTGACGTGCAGCTTGCCTCAGAGGCAGCAAAGGCCCACGTGGCTAACGGTGCCGATGTGTTGACCGGTACAGCTCAGATGGTCGTCGGTGCCACGGGCGTCGCGGCCGAAGAGGGCATTCCGTGGTTTGGTACGCAGTCCAATCAGACCGATCTCGGTTCAGACATCGTGGTGTCGTCGCAGGTGTACCACTGGGAAATCGTGCTTGAGCAGATGCTTGACAAGATAAACGCTGGGACGCTCGGCGGGGAGGCCTTCGTGATCTCCTTCGAGAATATGGGACTCGAGATGGAGTACAACGACGGCTTCGGTCTCGACGCCGATGTTCGAGCGAGCGCCGACGCCACCGTCGCAGGAATTTCAGACGGAACCATCGAGGTCCCCGCAGGCGAGTAATCGACTGGGTGTGAGANCTGGTGCCGTGCACCAGGTCTCACACCATGGTTTCTATCCAGGGAGTGTGACGATGAGTACGACACCGATGTTGAAGATGACGGGGATCACCAAACGATTCCCTGGCGTTGTTGCGAACAACGGCGTGGATCTCACGGTGCTGCCAGGCGAGGTGCACACCCTCCTCGGCGAGAATGGGGCGGGCAAGAGCACGCTGATGAAAATCCTCTACGGGCTGTACCTGCCCGATGAGGGAACGATCGAACTGAACGGCGAGCGAGTCGACATCGCCTCGCCGACCGATGCGATTCGTCAGGGCATCGGCATGATCCACCAGCACTTCATGTTGGTGCCTACGCTCACCGTAGCGGAGAACGTGGCGCTCGGACTTGGAGGGCGTCGCGGCTTGGCGGATATGCGTCCGATCAAGGCTCGAATTCTGGAAGTGTCTGAGCACTATGGGCTACACGTCGATCCTGATGCCTACATCTGGCAGCTTGCTGTCGGCGAGCGGCAGCGTGCCGAAATTCTAAAAGCGTTGTACCGCGATGCCGAATTGCTCGTGCTTGATGAGCCGACTGCCGTGCTCACTCCGCCCGAAGTGGACGATCTGTTCGTCACGCTGCGTCAGATGCAGGCCGACGGAAAGGGCTTGATCTTCATTTCTCACAAGCTGCATGAAGTGATGGACTTGTCCGACGAGATTACGGTTTTGCGGAACGGCAAGGTGNCGGGCCATACCCGGCCAAGCGAGTCGTCGCGAGAGCACCTGGCTGAGCTGATGGTCGGGCGTCCTGTTGAGCTGACCCGAACGGTTCTTCCCCAAGATGCTGGGGACGTACAGCTTGCCGTCGACGATCTTGACGTCGTCGGCGACCGAGGGAATTTGGCGGTCAAAGATCTCTCGATTGAGGTTTGTTCGGGCGAAATTGTCGGCGTCGCCGGCGTTTCCGGTAACGGACAGCGCGAGCTTGCAGAAGCGATCTTTGGACTACGTCCCGTGGCNCGAGGTGAAGTCACNGTCGCCGGCACTCGGGTTGCATCNCCTACNCCTGATGCAGTGCGCTCGATGGGGTTGTCCTATGTGCCGGAGGAACGCATGCGCGACGGCGCTATCGGCGAGTTCACGGTCGCTGAAAACCTAATGCTTGTCGACTACAGGACCGATCCGTACACCAAGAGCGGACTCCTGAATCAGTCGGCCATCGACGAACGTTGCGAGCGGCTGACGGCTGAGTATCAGGTCAAGACGCCGACGATCGACACGCCGACCAAAAACCTCTCAGGCGGGAACATCCAGAAGGTTGTCATCGCCCGTGAGCTCAGCTGCGGAGCGACNGCGCTTGTGGTCGCGCAGCCGACTCGCGGTGTCGACATCGGCGCAGCGGAGTACATCCATGAGCGACTGCTTGAGCAACGAGCTGACGGTGCCGCCATTCTGCTGATCTCCGAAGATCTCGACGAAGTGATGGAACTTTCCGACCGCATCATTGTCCTGCTCGAAGGCGAGATCATGGGCGAGGTTGCTCGTACTGACTTCAACGTGAATGACATTGGCCTGTTGATGTCCGGCGTGACGTCTACTGCCTGACTGACGCAGCCGATCTTGCTGACCGCCGGCGTAACCCTCGCTTTCACGGCCATTAGCTGAGGGTGGGAGACTCAAACAATGGATGCTTCACACCTGGTGCCGACGATCGATATTGCTCAGCCCGACGAGAAGACGCTTGCTGCGCTTGACCTAGCCTGTCGCGATCACGGGTTCTTTCTACTGAGCGGTCACGGACTTGACGACTTGATTGCTGCCACATGGGACCGAGCGCGCGCATTCTTCGAAGCACCTCGGGATTGCAAGGTGGCTGTGATGCGCGACGCTGACAATCCGCTTGGGTATTACGACCGGGAGTTAACTAAGCGCAAGCGTGACAGCAAGGAAGTGTTCGACTTTGTCGATCCGGTTGCTGAACGTTCGGCGGTGCACAATCGATGGCCGGTCGAAGTCGGCGCGACAGTCGGATTTCAGCGCGGGATGGCCGAGTTCTTTGATGCATTCAGCAAACTTGCCGAGCGGACCACAGCGCTCGTGCACGCAGCACTCGGTCTTGGTGCCGATGACGTCGCCGAGTTCCGCGGTGATCGAACCAATAGCTCTGTGCGGTTGAACCATTATCCGGTGGGAGATCCGGTTCCTGTCGATGAGCGTGACGGGCTTCGCGAACTAGGCGAAACAGCTCTCGGCTACCATACCGACCCTGGTGTGCTCACGCTGCTCCTGCAAGACGGGACTGGCGGACTGCAGGCCCAAGCGGCGGACGGCACATGGGTCGATATCGCGCCGCTGCCCGACACGATCGTAGTCAACCTCGCTGATGCGATGCAGGTCTGGAGCAACGATCGGTATCGCGCTGCAGTTCACCGCGTGGTTTCGATGACCGCGACGGATCGTTTGAGCATTCCGTATTTCCTCAACCCGCAGCCCGATGCCCTGATCCAACCGATTGCTGCGCTCGCGCCGACGCCGCGCTATCGACCCTTCACGTGGCGCTCGTACATGCAGGCTCGCACGGACGACAACTACCTCGACCTAGGTGCCGACGACGCTCAGATCACAGATTACAGATTACAGATTACAGATTACAGCCTCGTTGATACTTGACCGTCCGTTGGTTCAGGCACTCAGCGGCGAAGGTGCACGACCAATACATCCAGAAGCTACACCGGCAGGTCGTCGTCAAACGATGTTGAACTCAGGCTGATCGGCACAGCTCCGGATGTCAGGGTCGGGATTGACGGGGATTGCTCCGAACCGATTGGTCCACTCATTGACGTCCCCAGGCGTCAGACCGTTGAGCACTTTTTCGGTTTCGGCGAGGGAGATGTCGCGGGTACTCACCCGAATCGCAGTCGTGCCGACTGTTGTGAGGAGCGTGAAGGCAGCGGGATCCTCTGGATCGCGACTTATCCACGCTAGTTGTCCGTTAAACGTGGTGGGCTCGTATTGCCGTTGATCATTGCCCGCAACGGCGAGGCTCCCATTCGGGTACTGAGCGACCATGATGGTGACCTGTTGGTTGTCGATTTCGACGGGGAGCCCGAAGACGAACTCGTCGGCGCTGCGTCCGCCACTAATAGCTGCCCAGCCATCTGGTAGAGCGATGTTGATTAAGCCATTGGTGATCCGTATCGAGTTGAACAGCGCCTCGACCTCTGGGCGGAAAGGTGGGCGGCCCGAGGTATCGAGCACCTTGACGGAGCCGCATGCGACTTCGACGTTGTACTGGCCGGGGGCGTCTTCGCCTGAGGGGATCACCGACACTGCTGCGTATTGTCGGGGCGGGACGGTCGTCGTGGTGCTCGACGCACTGGGGTCTGGCCCGGGTTGCTCGGTCGGAGCGAGGCCGTCGACTTCGACGAGTGAGATTGTGCTCAGATCCGGAGCGCGGAGTAGAAGCGCTGAGCTGCCGAGTCGAGCTCGAACGACTGTCAACTCATCGAGGCGATTCCGTTCGGGTGGAAGGAGCAAAGGTGCGTCGACGGACCCGGGAATTGGTGGCACGGTCGTCGTGGTGGCGGTAGTGGGGAGTGGCGCCTGGGCGAGGGTGTTAACCGTCAGCTCAAGCGTCGGTGAGGGTGCGACGCTCGTCGCTGGTTTCGCCGTTGCACGGGAACCCGGTGTCTCGCGCGATGCGGAGTAGGCAAGCCCGCTTACTGCTGCAACACCCAGCAACGTCAATGCTGCCAGCCGTGCTGCATTCGAAGCCCTGGTCTTAGGGCTGGCCAGGTCAACCGGCGATATTTCAGACTGCTCCCGCATCGCTGCATCGAAGATCCTCTCACGGAGGTGCCGCCGGTCGATGGGCGGCATCGTTCCAACCGCGGGACGAGCAGCCTCGACGATTTGCACGGGGTTCACGAGGCTGCCCCATCTGTCGGCGCCCCAGCCTCGGTAACCACATCGCGGGAGGGGTCGGGATTCTGGCTGCTCCTAGCCGACATGCGACGGCGGATCTCCTTGCGAATAGTGTTCAAGCGAGGTCGGACTTCGCTTTGCGGAATACCGGTTGCGATCGCGGCGAGCGACGAGGAGCAGCCCTCCCAAGCGATAAGGAAGAGCAAGTCGCGTTCCAGGGGTTCGAGTTCGGCGACCGCAGTCATCACATGGGCCGTAGTTGCGGTGCTGTGGTCGTCGTTCGTTTGGGCCAGCAGGGGATCGGTGACCCGGGGGATCGCCCGTGAAGTGGATCGTGTTGGCGGTTGCCAGTTACGGAGAAGTTCGCATTCGGTGTCGCTGTGACGACGAAGAAATGCGGTCGCCATTGCAAGGAGCCAGCCCAGATCCGTGCCCGTGTGAGCGGGTCGTTGGGCGTGTTGGCGTAATGCATGCTCGAAGACGTTCTCGACGACCTCGACGCCACCTTGCGGGCCGACACGCCGTGCCGCATACGCGTAGATCGCATCGACATGCTCGTCGTAAAGGCGTGCGGCCGCCGGCCCGTTCAAACTCACGTCCCAATCATGCCAACGACGCGGGCGGTTGCACCGTCATGCGCCTGTCGGCTGAGCGTCAACGTACGCGATGGTGGGATGGCTTAGCCTGACACCGAGTTGAGTGGCGTCCGTCCCGCAAGGATCTCAACCACGTTGGAAGCTGCGGTTGTCGCCATTGCGGTACGTGTTTCAACCGTTGCTGACCCCAAGTGCGGAACCAGCACGACGTTGTCAAGACCGAGCAGCCCCGGATGCACGGTCGGCTCGTTTTCGAAAACGTCGAGAGCGGCTCCGGCGATCGCGCTGTTAGCGAGTGCTTCGACCAGTGCTGTCTCGTCGACGATTGGTCCACGTGCCGTGTTGACCAGAAAGGCCGTGGGTTTCATCGCTGCGAGTGCGGCGGCATTGACTAGATGGTGGGTGGCCTCGCTGTAGGGGCAGTTGAGAGACACGATGTCGCTGGTTGCAAGCAGTTCGTCGAAGTCGACTCGCTGTGCGTCGAGACGCTTCTCTACCGCAATGTCGACGTTTCGACGGTTGTGGTAGACGATGCGCATTCCAAACGCCTTCGCCCGTGTTGCGAGGGCTTTTCCGATACCGCCCATGCCGACGATCCCAAGTGTTCGGCCCTGGAGCCCTGTGCCGAGCATCATGAACATGCTCCACTGCCAAGCTGTGCCGGATCTGATAAGACGTTCTCCTTCACCGAGTCGCCGTGTCGACATGAGCACGAGCCCCATCGCGAGATCGGCAGTGGCGTCGATCAATACGCCTGGCGTGTTGGTGACGATGACACCGCGCCTGGCGCACGCGGCGACATCAATGTTGTTGTAGCCAACTGCGACGTTCGCCACGATTTGCAGCTTCGGTGCAGCGGCCAGGAAATCATCGTCAACCCGATCGGTGAGGAGAGTGACAGCAGCGTCTGCATCGGCGAGTTGCTCGTTGCGTACCTGGGTGGGGATCACGGTGTCATCCATCCACGCCCAGACCTCGGAGCCATCAATCGACCGCAGGAGGTCAAGGCCAGCATCGGGAATGCGTCCAGTGACGGTGATTTTTTGCTGCGGGGCGTTTGGGATGTCGCGACCGTTCATGTTGCGCCTCCGGTGGCAGTCCAAGCTGCGAGTCTGTCGAGGCCTTCAGTGATGTCGTCGACCGAGATTCCGGAGTAGGCCAATCGAATGTACTGCTCAACTTCGTCGGCTTGCGGGCGGCCAAAGTGCTGACGAGTACAAAAAGACACCCCGGTGTTCTGCAAAGCGGCTGTGGCAAAGTCGCCCACTTCAGCGAAGCCCATTCGAGACATCACGGCAGTGACATTGGGAAAAAGATAGAAGGTCGCATCGGGCGTTGCGCACGTGATGCCATCAATTGCAGCGAGCCCTCTAATAGCGGCATCCCGGCGGCGTTGAAGTTCGGCAAGCATTGGCGCAGCACCATCTGGATGAGCGATGGCTTCAACTCCGGCTGCCTGGACGAAGTGGGTGGTACAGCTCTCGTCGTTGGTATTTAACTTGGCGATCATCTCTGCCACAGGAATTGGTGCAACGGCACAGCCGAGCCGCCATCCGGTCATCGCGAACTTCTTTGAGAATGTGTACAGAATGACCGTTCGGTCGGCCATACCGGGCAACGAAGCGATCGACGTTGACGTGCCCGAGTAGCGCATCTCGAAGTACGCCTCATCGGACAAAACCCAGAGGTCGTGCTCAATAGCGATGTCGGCGATCGCTTGCATTTCGGTTTGTGAACTCTCGCAACCCAGCGGGTTCTGCAAGTTGTTGTAGATGATGGCCGTGGCCCCTGACGCTGCCAGCGCACGTAGTTGATCGAGGTCGATCCCAAACCCTGTTCCGGTCTCGTGATAGCCGTACGGGAGCGGACGCCCGCCGAAGTACTCGACCTGGCTCTCGTAGATCGGGTAGCCCGGGTTGGGGTACAAGACGCCATCGCCAGGGTTCATCAGTGTCTGGATGAACTTGGTAATCACTGGCTTGCCGCCTGGTTGGACAACAATGTTCGCTGCCGTGAGGTCCATCGCTCGATCGGCGCCGATATTCGCCGCCAACGCTTCGCGGAGCGGAGCAATTCCGGCAGCTGGGCAGTACCCCGTTTTGCCACTGCGAATCGCGGCGTTCATCGCCTCGACGATGTTTGCCGGAGTCGGCAAATTGATATCGCCGAGATGGAACGGATAGATCCGGTTGCCCTGCGCCCCCCATTCCGCTGCCGCCTGGGAAACGGCAAACGCCGTCTCCGTGCCGAGGTTGTCCAAACGTGCTGCCAGCGCCATTGCCGACCCCCATTGTTTCGTCGTCGGACAAAATGTTTGACGGGCCCATGCCCGATGTCCAGAAATAAAGTTAACAAAAAACCATCGTCGTCATTTCGACTCTGCGGATAAGTCACGACCGCTTGAGGAGATGTCTGGATCGAAAAGCCAGGGTTGCTTTGAATGGGTCCCGTGATGCTGATGTTGATGAAAGATCTTTGGCCCAACGGTGATTCGATCCTCGGTCATGACGTGCGTTGCAGACGGCCGATCCCGATCTCTCGGAGCACGTCTTTATCGAGGGGAGCTGGCCCGAAATAACGGAGGGCCTCAGCACCTTCGACATATCGAAAACTCTGAGCGGTTCCTAAGAGTGCTTGTAAATCTCCTCGCTGAGATCTCGGTGGGGTCATCAGTACTGAGCCGCTGCGTGGTGGGGTCCTCGGCAACCCTGCCGGATCATCGCTGTGGTGACGTTGCGTTTAGCTCCGGGTGTAACGCACGACGATCGTCGCCTGCCCGTTGCGCTCTTCGTCGACGAGCACGTCGATCATTCCTGCCGCAGCGGCGGATCGATACGTGTCGCCTAACTCGCCGGGACGAGCGTGGAACGGTCCAGCTACTCCGTTGTTCCCGACGGCGGAGAGCACGGTGAGAATCAATACGCCGCCAGGCTGGAGTCGTTGCAAAAAGTCGAGGTATAGGTCGCTCGCTCGGTACCTCTGGCACAAGATCATCGCAAGGTCACGTAGATCGTTGGGAAGTCCCTCGTCGGTGTCCCACACTGCAGCGTTGACGGCGAGTCCGTGTTCAGCAGCAGACCGAGCTGTGAGATTTACTGCGACTGGCGAGATATCAAGGGATCTAACGGTGAGACCCCGTTTGGCCATCCACAGCGACTGCGCCCCGATGCCGCACGCAAGGTCGAGCGCTGACCCCGTAGTCGGTAGCTGCTCAATGAGCTCAGGATGTGCATCGACGATGTCAGGTGCGGTGGGTACTGCCCGGTTGGGTTCGGCGCATGCCGCACGCCAACGTTCATCCCAACGGTCTCGGTCGGCTTCCATCGGTCAATCCTGGCACGCCTGCGTTGTGGGGGTAGCGACGGATTAGCTGGTGTGCGGTCTCACTTAACTGACTTAGAGGTCGGGATCGTACGTCACCCGAACCATCTGGCAGCGACGGTTACTGGTATCGGGGCGATGGTCCTCCGTCCCATGCACACGGCGTGGGATCATCATGGGCGTGAGTGAGCTCGAAACTTGGACCGATGACAAATGGTTGACCGACGACGAACTTGAACTCGTTCGCGGGCGAATGCCGATTGTGTACGTCGATGCTGTTCCAGTACGCGTCGACGGTCATGGAAATGTCGAAGAAGTCGGCATGCTTTTGCGCCAGAACGCCAACGGGTCAATTAGTCGGATGGTCGTCACTGGCCGCGTCTTATACGGCGAACGCGTCCGTGAGGCACTCATGCGGCACTGTGAGAAAGATCTCGGCCCAATGGCATTTCCGCGTGTGCCAGCAAATCCTACGCCTTTCACAGTCGCAGAATATTTTCCTGACCCGTCGAAGTCAGGGTTCCACGATCCGCGGCATCATGCGGTCAGTCTCGCCTACGTTGTGCCGGTTGAAGGTGAATGCGAACCTACCCAGGAGGCGCTTGACCTGCGGTGGTTCACCCCTGAAGAGGCGGTCAGCGATGACGTTGTCCTTGAGATGATGAGTGGCCACGACCGTCTCATTCGGCTTGCACTCGCGCACACCGGCAAACTTCCATGAAGACGATTCAGGCGATTTCCGAAGTTTCGTCACGAATCAAGTGACGCGCAAGTCACACTGACGTAATCTGGAGCTAGTTATGCCAGATGGAGATGGAGTCCACCGAGCTACCAGTGCGCTGCGCACGGCGCTAGCTGGAAAGCCCATGGCGCGATTCGATGCCCCCTGCCTTGTTGGCCCGGCACCGCGCGCTGGCCGCGTCGTCGAGCGAGTCGAGAACCACGGCAAGCACATTGAGATCGTGTGGGATGACAACATGGTTCTGCACACCAACCTCAGACTGAATGGTTCATGGCACGTCTACCGCCAAGCCGAGCCCTGGCGCAAGCCGTATCAACAGATGCGCGTGGCGATCGAAGTGGCCGATTGGGTGGCGGTGTGCTTCAACGCAGCAGTCACAGAGACATATCGCATTCCCGATAAGCGTCGCCATCCCGGCATGGGCCGGCTCGGACCCGACTTGTGTGAATCCAACACCGATCCAAGCGTGGCCGTGAACCTCCTGCTTTCGCACAAGGTCGGAGCTGATCAGCTAGGCGAAGTCTTGCTCGACCAGCGGGTCGTCCGCGGTCTTGGCAATCTGTACCGATCTGAAGTGCTCTGGGCGACCGAGTTAAGCCCGTTTGCTCGAATTGACTCCCTCACGGAGCGCGATGCCATTCGTCTCATTAACGCTGCTACCACGATGCTCCGCGCGAACATGCAGCGCGCCGAATGCGCCGCCAGCGTTGCCGGAAAAGGCGGACTCGCGGTGTACGGGCGTAATGGACAGCGTTGCCAGCGGTGTGGTGAAACGATCGATTGTCGGCCGTTTGGCCAGCACGGCCGGATGCTCTATTGGTGCCGCGGCTGTCAACAGCACCATGATCTGCATCAGGAAATGCAGACCGAGAATCAGCCGATAGACCCGCATCCAGCGGCGCAGGTGTATCTCGCCGGCCTGCCATGGAATCGCAACGTCAGTTGACTCTTCACCCGAAGTCGTAGATCAAGGTCAGCCGCGGCCAAGGATCCGGTCGACATCAATTTCGACGACGGTGCGGTCGTCACGGTCCTTGGGTTGCTGATACCTGGCTGTGTACCCGTCGATGCCGAGTTGGACGCCTGTCGGGTCACTGACGAGTCGTACTGGGCCTTCGAGGCTAAGCCACCGACCGCCGTCGACCTGGCACACTGCGCCACGCTGACCAGCCACCTGCATCCGCTTTGCATTTAGTGATTTCTGGGACGCGCCCCATGTGATGACCCGAGCGACCTTGGCCTCCACGTCATAGCTGAATCCCACGGCGACCACATGTGGTGATCCATCGGTTCGCAGAGTCGTCAACGTAGCGAGATGTCGTTCCCGAAGGAAGGCGATGACCGAATCGTCGAGATGATCTATGTCGAGAGCCATAGGAGCAATTGTGCCGCAACTGCGATCGTCATGCAGGGTAAACGATGCTCACGCTCAGGTCAGTCCGTGGCGATTGCTTTCAGAACGTCCATGTTGCTTGCTTTGAACGACGGGTACAGAGCGGCAACGAGCCCAGCAAGGACTGCGAACACCAGCACAACGATGATGATCATCGGGCTGAATGCCAACTTGCTGACAATGTCGTCAGGTACTGCCAACGAGGCAATGATGCCGAGGAACGTGCCGAGAACGATCCCGACGAGAGCGCCGAATGTCGACACTATGACTGCCTCCCAGCGCACTGATCGACGGAGTTGGCGGCGGTTCATACCGACAGCCCGGAGCAGTCCAATCTCCCGTGTTCTCTCGAAGACGCCCAACGCCAGCGTGATTGCAATACCGAGGATGGCAATCACAATCGACAGCATCAGCAAGATCGTGATCGTGAGCAAGAGCTGGTTGATTTGGTCTTCTTGGCTCTTGCGGAACTCGGCGTTGGTCTGCACGTCGGCCTGCGGGAAGTCGGCGGTGGCGGCGGCGACTGCAAGATCGCCTGCTTCAGCCGAAACGCCGTCAGCGAGCTTGCCGATAATGAAGAAGTCGCGTGCCGGCGCATCGCTAACCAACTCGAGTGTGTCGAGGCTGATCAGCCAGTTGCCGAATGTGGCGTCGCCGTAGACTCCCGCAACGGTGAGGGTTCCTTCGATGCCGTTCTGCCAGAGCACCTCGATGGTGTCACCGACTCCCTTGTTGAGGTCACCCGCTGGGTCGGTGTGGATGAGAACCTCGTTCGGTCTGAGTCCGGCGATTTTACCGGCCTGTAAATCGGGGTTGACCAGTACTTCGAAGGCTTTAGGGTCGATGGCCCCGAAGCCTTTAGTGTCTCCGTTGACTTGAGCCCCGATACCGCGCACCGGAGTAACCGCTTCGAGCTCAGGGAGTGCTGCGAGGCTCTCGGCAACGGCCGGAGAAAGACCAAAAAAGTTTGGATCAGTGACTATGTAGTCAGCGGTGATGGCATTGTCGAGGATGTCAGTGAACGTCGCCCGCAGCGACGAGGCAAACACCGCTGCAGCGCTGACTAGCGCGACCCCGATCATTAACGCCGAGGCGCTCGAAGATGTGCGACGTGGTGCACGAGCGACGTTGTCGCGAGCAAGTACGCCGGGGACTTTAAATAGTTTGGCGATTGGCCAGCCAATCGCTCTCGTCACCGGAGCAGCAATGGTTGACGACACGCTGGCAACACCGAGGAAGAGAGCTAGCGCGCCGGCACCTGCAAGCGCTGCCCACGACAGAGCTGGGCCTGGCTGAACGAAGAGTCCAATAATGAGCATCACGACTCCGACGGCCGCAACGATGGCACCGATAATTAGTTGCTTCTTTTTGAGCGCTTCGAACCCGAGTTCTGGACGCATCGCTGCTACCGGTGGAATTGTGGACGCCCGGCGGGCTGGGACGAAGACCGAGAGCAGCGTGACGCCAAGGCCAACCACTGCGGCAGCGATGAATGTGCGCAGTTTGAGGATCGTCTCGGTATCTGGGAAGCCGGCGCCCGCCTGGTTGAACAGAAAGAGGATAAGCCGCGACACACCAATACCGCCGAAAACTCCAAGCACGGTCGCCACGAGACCGAGGACGAAGGCCTCGGAGACAATCATGCGGCGTACTTGCTTGCCCGAAGCGCCGACAGCGCGCAACAATGCGAGCTCGCGGAGGCGCTGACCAATGGTGATCTGGAAGATATTGTTGATAATGAAGGCACTGATAAAGGCGGTGATGAAGGCGAAGATCAGCAGTCCAGTACCGAACACGCTGATGAAGCCATCGACATCGCTTTGACTCTCGTCGGCGAGTTGTTCGCCGGTGATTACTTCGATTCGCGCAGGAAGAATGTCTTCGATCGCTGCCTGGACAGCGGTGGCGTCAGCGCCGTCGGTCAGCCCAATGTCGATGGCGTCGACCTTGCCGTCTGAACCGAACTTCTCGATTGCGGTCGGGATGTCAAGTGCCACAACGGAGGCTCCGAGAAAGCCGTCGGAGTCAACCGCACCGATGGTCCCGACCAGCTCGCCCTCGTGGGTGCCGGCGTCGGTCAAGTAGGAGACAATGTCGCCGACTTCGTAGCCGACGCGATCCGCAGTTGCCTTGTCGACGACAAGTTCTTCTCCGCCTATCGGGGCTCGCCCGTCCTTGATCGTGATTCCCTGAAGACCAGCATCGCCAATGTAGGAGTACCCGAGTGCGGGACCTCCGGTTGTAGCAACGAGCTCGCCGTCCTCGTCGAGAATCTGGGCAAATCTAATCAACGAGGGCTCGACGATGTCAACGCCCTCAATTTCGGAAAGCTGCTCGGCGATCGACGCGTCGATTGGGTCGCGTTCACTGTTCCCTGCGAATGCTTCGGCGCTGCGCACCTCAAGGTCAACATCGCTGACGAGCTCATTGAAAAGTCCGCTGAATGTAGCCCGCATGCTGTCGGCAAGCACGAATGAGCCAACGACGAATGACACGCCCGCAGTGACAGTAAAGGCGATAGCCACGGTGCGGCCGATTCGAGCTCTGATGCTCTTGCGTGCAAGCAGCGCTGTGGATCGAAAGCTCATGTCAGCTGTCTGCTTGCTTCATGTGATCGATGACCTGATCCACAGTTGGGTCTGCGAGGTCGCCGACGATCTTGCCGTCACCGACGAATACCACCCGGTCGGCGTAGGACGCAGCGCCAGGGTCATGAGTGACCATGACGATGGTCTGGCCAAACTCCCGTACTGCGCGGCGCATGAAATCAAGAATCTCTGCGCCCGTCTCGGAGTCAAGGTTGCCGGTCGGTTCGTCTGCAAAAATGATCTTGGGGCGCGAGGCAAGAGCTCGAGCGACTGCGACGCGCTGCTGCTGGCCGCCGGACAGCTCGCTGGGGCGGTGCTTGAGTCGGCCATCAAGCTTCACTGCTGATACGACCTGATCGATCCAAGCCGCATCTCCTGTCTCGCCACCGAGCATCATTGGGAGCTTGATGTTCTCCTCCGCTGTGAGCGTCGGAATGAGATTGAATGCCTGAAAAATGAATCCGACGTCGGTGCGGCGAAGTTCGGTGAGTTCCTTGTCACTGAGAGACGCAAGATAGGTGCTGCCAATGAAAGTGGCACCGGTTGTCAGTGTGTCGAGACCTGCGAGGCAGTGGAGTAGGGTCGACTTGCCTGATCCCGAAGGCCCCATGATTGCGGTGAATTGACCCGCCTGGAACGACACGGTCACGTTGTCGAGAGCCTTCACTTGGGCATCGCCAATTCCGTAGATTTTACTGGCGTCTACGGTGCCGGACGCAGCGGTAGGGGAGTCCACGCCGGTAGGAGCAGGAGAAGGTAGGGGAGTATTCATGGGCGACAGTTTGCTAGCCCTGCCGAACCAATACTGCACATCGGCGTTGTTTTCTCCGAAGACCCCCATCAGATCGCCGTTAATCTTGTCGTAATGTTCATCGCATCTTGGCGTCGTCGGGCGAGAGAAGTGATCGTTGGCAGAGTGAATTCTGAGTTAAGGGCTGAGTCGTCGCTGGTCGCGCCGACCTAACTGCTCATCAGGTGAGTTGAATGAGGAGTGGGCAATGAGTCATCTGAAAGCAGCGTCGACCTCGAAAGCGGGGGGTTGGTCCACAGGCCTGATCGTTGGCAGGTTTGATCCTCCTCACCTCGGCCACTCGTTCATGATCGAGTGGGCAGCACAACGTTGCGCGCAGCTAGTGGTGTTTGTTAACAGCTCGACGTCGGCAGATACTGCCCCGGGTGACCTTCGTGCCGGCTGGCTTGCGGATTTGCACCCTGAGGTGCTTGTGCGTCAAGTCCGTCATCAGCTTTGGAATGACTGGGACGATGAGGAACTTTGGGCGCAATGGATGGCCCTCTTCCGCTCGGAATGGCCACTGGCGGCTGGGCCCGATGTTGTTTTTTCTTCAGATGGGTACGTCAATGAGATTGCTCGTCGGTTCGACGCTCAGTCCATCGTCGTGGATGCTGACCGTGTCACGGTTCCGATCAGCGCAACACAGATCCGGGAGTCGCCAGCGGACCATCTCCACCAACTTGCTCCGCCGGTTCGTGCCTGGGTCGAGGCGAACTGGGTCTAATCCCAGGTGTGGTCGACAGCTTGTCGATTCCGGCGTTCACGCGGGTTGCCCGAGCAACGAACTTGCCGGATTCAAGCTGCGACTTTGTTGCGATCGATTGGTGCGAAGTGCTGTAAAGCTTGCTACGCGAACTTTTTTCGAACGTGCTGCTAATGCTCGCGGCGTACGCGATGGTCGCGTCTGCATCTGTTTCTGTGGTTGAGGGTGCGTTGTGGTTCATCGGTTTGCGTGTGCGGCTTCCTGCACCCAACCGGGGCAACGCGTTTGATCAGCCGCTGCGCGACAAAAAATCAGCGAGGCACGTCACTGGCCATCGGCGGCCTTAACGCTCATCATCCGTGCGCTGAATTAAATCGGTTACTTCATTCCACAAACGCAGCGCTGTTTGCGCACGTTCACTCTGACCGCTCTTTTGCAAGTGGCCCACACGGTGTAGGCACGAAGCTGGCTTTGACATCTAGTCTTTACAGATGAGCATTCCCGTTGAATTGGCTGAATTGCAGGTCAAGACAGGGGAGTACACGTGGGCCTACTTGCTTACGGTGCGCCCCGAGGCCACTCCGCACCTGGTGAGCCTTTCGACGTCATGGCACCACGACGGAGAAGCATCTGCGTTGCTCATGTCGGTGAGTGCTGGTACAGCTCGCAATGCAACAGCCGGGTCTGTCGTCACGCTGTGTTATCCGCCGCTCAACCATGACGGATACAGCCTGATTGTGGATGGCACCGCTTCGGTGCACGACGGTGTCGCGCCGGCGGGAATTGACGCGATCCCGGAGGGCAAAGCGCTCCTACGCTTTACGCCGACCGGCGCAGTACTCCATCGCTCGGCAGCCCCCGGTTTCGCCAACTCGGCAACCGGTTGTGCCAACGACTGTTTGCCCGTCGACGCATCGACAACCTGAGCCGAGACAAACGGCAATCGATGTACCGAGGTTTGGAGCGCTCAACGTTGACCTTTGGTCGCCAGGCGTAATGCGTGTTCTGGAACCGAGGGCAAGGGTCTGGAGCGGTTCGGACCTGTGGCTGAGCAGGCAGCGGTTGTAGTGCTCGCAGGGAACGAAGCGTTAGCTGAGACTTATGGTCACAACGTTGAGAGTTCCGCGCCTGACTTCGGCGGTGGCGGCCCGGCGTCTGCCGCAGAGGTGAACAACGACGTTCGGATCAACTTCGATGTTGCGTACCCACTGTGAGTTGCTGCGAACCGTGCTGACCATCATCTTGTTGCCGAGCCGGGTGGCCAAAAGCGGCACGTGTCGCGGCTTGCGCGACACCCGCCCTGTTACCTCGAGCACGATGGCACCACCGCCCACGGGAAATGGGTTGCCAGCACCAGCGATCACGGCGGGCTTCACGACTGAATTGAGCGTGCGAAACGCTGTCCGTGTGAGCTCGGCCTGGGCGGTACGGATCGACGTCATTGTGTCACGCTACCGAGCAGTTGCCCGCGACCACAGATGGCGCCGCCGGCTCCTACGATGCGGCTATGGATGCAACTGAGGTCGATGTTCGACGTGTCGTCGCCGAGCTTGGTTCGAATAATTCTTCGCTCAATATCGAGGTCATCGACTGTGATCCTGAGCTCGCCGACACTGCAGAGTTTGTCGAGGCCTACGGCTACACGCTTGATCAATCAGCCAACACCCTGATCGTGATAGGTAAAAGCGACCCGCCGGTCTACGTTGCCTGTGTCGTATTGGCGAGCACCCGGCTGGATGTCAACAAGGTAGTACGCAGGAAGCTTGGCGTGAAGAAGTGCTCCTTCGCAGGGCCGGACGTCACCGGAGAACTCACCGGAATGAAGATCGGTGGCGTCACGCCGATCGGATTGAGTAAGCACATGCCGTTGTGGGTCGATCGTCGAGTGATGGATTGCGAACGCATTGTGCTTGGCGGCGGGAGCCGGAGCTGCAAGGTGGTTGCAGCTCCGGAGATCCTCACGGCGCTCCCTCATGTAGAAGTTGTCGAAGACCTTGCCAAGGATCCGCCGAAAGCACCGCCGGCATGAACCTGACGGCGCAGGTGGCCACGTTCAGTGGACTCGAGCCCACCCTCGAACGTACATTGGATTTAGTTGGGGTTTTCGCGTTTGCCATCTCGGGTGGCTTACTCGCAGTGCGTAAGGGTTTCGAGTTGGTGGGCGTGATTTCGTTAGCGCTCGTGACGGCGTTGGGAGGCGGTGTTTTGCGCGACCTGCTCCTTGGGGCGACGCCGCCGACGGCGTTCAGCGACGTGCTGTATCTGGTCGTCCCACTCAGCGCTGCGACGCTGGTGTTCGTCGGTCACTGGCTGATCAATCAGCGCGTCAACCGCGCAGTGCTGATTTTCGATGCGGCAGGACTGGGCTTGTTTTGTGTGACGGGTGCCGTAAAGGCATTTTCGTTTGGAACAAGCGCCGTCGGTGCGGTGCTGATCGGCGTGATCTCAGCGGCCGGCGGCGGCATCATCCGCGACGTTTTGGCGAACGAACACCCAAGTATTTTTCACCGCGACAGCACGCTCTACGCGATCCCTGCAGCACTTGGTGCGACGGCGGTGGTCGTGTCGTTGCGCAATGATTTTTACAGCGGTGGCGTTGCGACCGGGGTGGCGATCACCGTCTTCTTATTCAGAGTTGCAGCGATGCATTTCCGCTGGCGTGCGCCTTCGCCATTTAGATCGGTTGCAGAATCTTAAGGTTGAGTTCCGAATGGCTGTCAGCGAACGTGGGGAACTGAGCCCAGCTGGCTCGCAAGTGGCGCTTGCACGACCGTGGGGACACAAGATGTTTCCTCGGCAACCCGGGGAACTTTGGAATGCCGCTCAGGATGAACGAGCGTGAGGTGTCTGCTTGGTGGTGTCGGATTCTGCGTGCGATGCCGCCGTTGCAAGAGAAGAGGGACCTTGCTGGTTCATCAGATTTTGTGCTGGACCGGCGCCGTCGTCAGTGTGATTGAACCACGCGAGGAATCCTTTAGTCGACAGGTTCAACGCCTTCAGAAGACACCAACCGTGGGTGGGCGGAGTGAACGAAACTTTAGATGAGATACCAGGCTCCATAAATCTTTGCGGAAGGTTGCGCGAAACTCACAATGGCCGTAGTGTTGCTCTTCGCTCCACGGAGGCGCTTGCGTCTGGAAGAGCGTGGCACCAACGTTTTGGTTAGGTATTTACCCTGGTCAGAGTGTGTGCCGAGCTACGGCTCCTTGAAAACAGAAGAGAAGACAGAATGCCAGTGCGGGCAGTTCTGACGTCACTTTGGTGGCTGAAGGTCTGCCCAGTCAATTTCGGTGTCGCCGTCCCTGGCGGCACCAAACACGGATATTGGCCTGTTTTGATGATGTTGTCGCTTTTGCGACGATGTTGTTGCGGCAGGCTTTACAGCAAGGATGCAGCGTTTTCGAGAGCCTTTCCCGGCTCGTTTTGACGGTAAGTAATTACCGAATAACGAATTTGTTGCGCTTTTCTGGCAATCGTTCTGGTTCAGATAGGCACTTCGGTGTGAGTCTGGACTGGACACTTTTTTGTTGGAGAGTTTGATCCTGGCTCAGGATGAACGCTGGCGGCACGCTTAACACATGCAAGTCGAACGAGGTCCATGGAGCTTGCTCCGGAAGACCTAGTGGCGAACGGGTGCGTAACACGTGAGAAATCTGCCCCGGACTCTGGAATAACAGTTGGAAACGACTGCTAATACCGGATGCCTTCATTTGGCCGCATGGTCGTTTGAAGAAAGATTTATCGGTTTGGGAGGATCTCGCGGCCTATCAGCTTGTTGGAGAGGTAACGGCTCACCAAGGCATCGACGGGTAGCTGGTCTGAGAGGATGATCAGCCACACTGGAACTGAGACACGGTCCAGACTCCTACGGGAGGCAGCAGTGGGGAATCTTGCACAATGGGCGAAAGCCTGATGCAGCGATGCCGCGTGCGGGAAGAAGGCCCTAGGGTTGTAAACCGCTTTCAGGAGGGAAGAAAATGACGGTACCTCCAGAAGAAGGTGCGGCCAACTACGTGCCAGCAGCCGCGGTGACACGTAGGCACCAAGCGTTATCCGGATTTATTGGGCGTAAAGAGCTCGTAGGCGGTTTGGTAAGTCGGGTGTGAAAACTCTGGGCTCAACCCAGAGAGGCCACTCGATACTGCTATGACTAGAGTACGGTAGGGGAGCGGGGAATTCCTGGTGTAGCGGTGAAATGCGCAGATATCAGGAGGAACACCAGCGGCGAAGGCGCCGCTCTGGGCCGTAACTGACGCTG
>PASB01000009.1 GCA_002711735.1 Ilumatobacter sp. | reverse complement strand
ATGCACGCCACCTTCGTGTGTGTTCTGCTTGTACCACTTGAACGGCGAGTTACCGCACTGCGCCCAACCCCACGGGTAGTTGGTGTGGCTGTGCGGGCCGCCGATGTCGTCGATCTGGTCGATCATTTGGTCGGCTGTCTCGAAGATGCCGTTGAAGAACTTCATCTCGTGCATGACGCCAAACGGGCCGCCCTCTTGCGACGCCCCGTTGTCAGCGAGCACGACAACGACCGTGTTCTCCAGTTCACCCATCTCGCGCAGCCCGTCGACGAGACGACCAATCTGATCATCGGTGTGGTCAAGGAATGCAGCAAACGCTTCCTGCAGTCGGCAGTTGAAACGCTGCTGGTTCGCCGACAGGTCGTCCCATGCGTCGACACCCGGATTGCGGGGTGCTAGTTGCGTACCGGCGGGGATGACACCAAGTTCGAGTTGCCGGGCAAACCAGCGTTCACGAATGACATCCCACCCTTCGTCGAACTTGCCGCGATACTTGTCCATGTACGCCTGTGGTGCCTGGTGCGGCGCGTGTGTTGCCCCGAACGGCACGTAGGCGAAGAAAGGTCGGTCGGGTCGAACGCCCTTGCTGTCGCTGATCATCGTCATCAGTTGGTCGATCATGTCTTCGCTGACGTGATAGCCGTCTTCAGCCGACTTTGGCTGGTCGATCATGTGGTTGTCGCACACAAGCGACGGATGGAACTGGTCGGTCTCACCTTCTAGGAAGCCGTAGAACCGGTCGAAACCACGAGCCAGCGGCCATTGATCAAACGGCCCCGCTGCCGAGCACTGCTCCATCGGTGCGAGGTGCCACTTGCCAACACAGAACGTGGCGTAGCCCTCGTCGCGAAGCACTTCCGCGACGGTGGCTGCGTGGTTGCTGATGTGGCCGAGCTGATTTGGAAAGCCGGTGCGGAAGTTAGACACTGCACGCATCCCAACGGCGTGCTGCGATCGGCCGGTCAAGAGCGACGCACGGGTTGGTGAGCAGAGCGGGGTGACGTGGAAGTTGGTGAACTGGGCGCCGCCCGCAGCGAGCGCATCTACGTTTGGCGTGTCGATGTCAGAGCCGTAGCAGCCGAACTGCGCAAAGCCAGTGTCGTCGAGCAGAACAACCACAACATTTGGGGCATCCTCGCTAGAGTGCGGCGGTTCGTCGAACCAAGGTTCGGAGTCGGCGAGCGTCTTGCCGATTTTTCCTTCGAAACGCGAGGAGCGTGTCATGCCATGTTCTCCTTGCCGGTATCAACGTCTGGTTGAATGCCGGGCCAGCCAGCGAGAATTGCTTCGATTGACCGGGTCCACGACTGAGCGATTTGGCGATCCGATCGACCGTGTGCGGCCCGCAGAACGTCATACGCCTCGGGCGAGGTCAACGCATCGATGACGGCGGTCAGGTTGGATGCTTCGGCCGGTGTCAGCTGTGCGACTTCGGTTGCAAAATGTGACCGGGTCTGATCCGATAGCTGCGATCGGCTCCGAGCGACACCTTCTGATATCGGCTGGTAGTCGAGTGCTCGGTAGCGGGCAATCTGCAAAATCGGTCCTGCTGCTTCGAGCAGCTCGAGTCGGCTCTTGACGTGCTGGGTAACCCTCTGACGGCGCGAAGAAGTACTTGGAGCCACCGGGTCAAACAGTTTGCTGTAACGCTCGCTGAACACGTCAAACGCCTGGCGTTGCATGTCATCGAGCCCGTCAAAGTTGCGGAACACTGACGAGACCGACACGCCCGCGTGTTCGGCAAGATCTTCGACCGTGAGAGGAATTTTGCCATTACGCACCAAAGCGAAGACGGCATCGATTACCGCAATGCGACTGCGTGCGCGCCGAGCGTGGCGGCCGTCGATCTCTGGCTTTAAATCCGTGCCCATGTCCTTCACACTACGTCCACTGCCAAGACAATTGCGAGTCACACTTGCAATACCTCTACGGTCGTCTCCCGATTGCATGCGCTCGGCGAGGTCGTACCATCGCGGTCCAGAAGTGCTGAGCTGTTCATCGGTGAGGCCAGTCGAGGTCAAGAACGCTGGTGAGCGGTCAGTGGCTGCAATGACTTCTGCGTTGACCATTTGACTCATCGGCGGCCTAGACGCCTGCCTCTAAACACCACCGTCGAGGTTGCGGTGCTCGGGCTCCGGCATGGATGAGCAAAGGTTCGACCTCGTCGAAAGCCACGCTGGCTGACATACGGTACGTCTATGTCTATTGAGCTTCGCAACTCCGATCGGCTGCCCACGCCGCAGGGGTTCTCCCACGCGTCGATCGCATCGCCGGGTCGCATTGTCCATCTGTCCGGCCAGATCGGCACTGATGCCGATGGCAATCATTCCGACGGGCTTGCGGCGCAGACCGACCAAGCAATGCGCAACATCGTCGACGCACTGATAGGCGTGGGTGGATCAACGAAGGACCTAGCGAAACTCACCATCTATGTCGTCGGATGGACTGCGGCCATGCAGGGCGATCTATTCACCGGCCTCGGCGCAGCCGCCCAAGTCAACCCGATTGCGCAGGTGCCGATAACTCTCGTCGGGGTTCAGTCGCTTTTCCTGGATGAATCACTCATCGAAATCGAAGCGGTTGCAGTCCTTGCGAACTAGTCCTGAGAGACCCCTTGGGCCGCTCGACGGTGTCCGCGTCATCGACTTGACTTCAGTGGTAATGGGGCCACTTGCGACTCGCATGCTCGGAGACATGGGTGCCGATGTCATACGCGTCGAGAATCCGGACGGCGACATCCTCCGCCATTATGAGCCCGCTCGGAGTTCAGGGATGAGCGCGCTGGCGATCAGTATGAATCGCAATAAGCGCAGCGTAGTGCTTGACCTCAAGACCGACGCCGGCATGCTTGCGTTGCGCGATCTCATAGCGACCGCAGACGTTTTCGTCACCACAATGCGTCGATCTGCACTCGTTCGCCTGGGTCTCGACTACGCAGGTGTTCGCGACATTCGTCCTGACATCGTTTACTGCGTCGCGAACGGATACGGCAGCAACGGGCCGAGTGCCGACAAGGCTGCGTACGACGATGTGATTCAGGCCGCCTCCGGGGTGAGCGACCTGTTCACGTTCGCCGGTGGAGATCCGCAGTTGATGCCAACGATCATCGCCGACAAAGTGTGTGGGATTCATATCGTTCCTGCCATCACTGCGGCGCTGTATCGCCGGGCAATGACTGGTGAGGGGGACTCGATTGAGGTGCCTATGGCTGAGGTGATGGCGTCGTTCAACCTCATTGAGCATCTTGGTGGATTGACCTTCGAGCCGCCGATCGGACCATTCAGTTACGCCAGGGTGACGACACCCAACCGACGTCCACGCCGCACCCGCGATGGCTGGGTCGTCATCCTTCCCTACAGCACTCAGAACTGGCGTGACTTCTTCGAGTTTGTCGCCCGACCCGAGTTAATTGACGATGCGCGCTTTGCCGACCAGAGGTCTCGAGTCGCTAACTCCGACGCCTTGTACGGAATGCTCGACGACCTTGTTGCGGATTTCACTACAGCAGACCTGCTCGACCTCTGTGATGCCCAGTCGATTCCGGCTGCAGCGGTGATGTCACTCGAAGAGGTCGCCGATGACTCACACTTCGCTGCAGTCGATCTACTTCACGACGACAACCATCCCACCGAGGGGCCCTATCGCGTTACTCGCGATCCCATCCGGTTCGAAAGTCGTGGCGACGAGCAGGGTCTACCGCACCGACATGCGCCACGGCTCGGCGAGCACACCGCGGAGGTCCTCGCCGAGGTCGGTTGGAAACCCGAAGATCTCACTGTGTTCGACACAACCTGACGATTTGCTCGATTACGTTCCACCGAACCGAGCCGACTAAACCCGGCACCATGGACGATTTCTCAGGCAAGACCGCAGTGATTACTGGCGCCGCCAGCGGCATCGGTTTAGAGCTGGCCAAGCAATTCGGTGCGGCCGGTATGAACCTCATGCTTGCTGATGTTGAGCGACCTGCCCTTGATCGAGCGGAGGCCGAGCTCCGAGAAGCCGGTTACCCCGTCTCGGCACGCGAAATCGACGTACGCGATCACGACCAGATCATCGATCTCGATCACGCCGCGCGTGATCGCTTCGGCAACGTCCATGTGTTGTGCAACAACGCAGGCGTCGGTGCCGGTGGACCCGTGGCCGACCCTGACAATCTTGAGGCCTGGCGGTGGACAATCGACATCAACCTCTGGGGTGTCATTTACGGATGCAAGGTGTTTCTTCCTGGGATGATTGAACATGGCGAGCAATGTCACATTGTCAACACCGCTTCGATGGCAGGGTTGGGTTCCGCACCGATGATGGGTCCCTACAACATCTCGAAGTATGGCGTCGTTGCGCTCTCAGAAACATTGAGCAAGGAGATGCAGATAATGCAAACAGCGGTGGGCGTCTCGGTGCTGTGCCCGGCCTTCGTTGCCACCGGAATTGCCAACAGCGACCGCAACATGCCTGACGACGTGCGTGCCACCCTGCCCAAACGGGCGGCTTCGAGTGGCATGCAGGCTCAGATCGAGGCAATGGTGGCAGGCGGTATCAACACCGAGGTCGTTGGCCAACACGTCCTCGACGCAGTGCGCAACGACCGTTTCTGGATTCTCACCCACGACGAGTCCAAAGCCAGTGTCACTGCCCGGGCTAACGACATTGTCAACAGTGTCAATCCGTCAATGCGCGCTGGCTTTGCCTGAGGCATCAGCAACGCTGGTTGAGGTCAGCGATCGAACGGAGTTCCGTCAAGGAGTTCGCCAGTGAGCCCTTCGATGCGTTCGCTCTTTTCGGCGGCGCCATCGAAGTCGGCTTGCCTCCACGCTTCGAACACCACGACTGACACGGCGTTGGCCAGGTTGAGGCTGCGGTTGTTGGGTCGTAGGGGAATGGTGAGTGAATGTTCCAGGTCGAACTGTGCGGTGACGTCTTCATCAAGTCCTGAGCCTTCACAGCCGAACACAAGCACGTCGTCGTGCTGATAACTGACGTCTGTGTAGCGGCGCGTTGAGTGCGTCGAGAACGCAAACCAACGACCCTGCAGGTCGGCGCGCACGCTTGCCAGGTCCGGATGAACCGTCATTCTTGTGCGCTCGTGGTAGTCGAGCCCACCGCGCTTCAGCAGCGAGTCATCCAGCCGAAAACCAAGCGGTTCAACCAAGTGGAGATCGTTACCCGTGTTGGCACAGAGCCGGATCAAGTTCCCTGTGTTAGGCGCTATCTGCGGGTTGACCAACACGACGTGCACCAGCCCAACGGTACCCCTCGGTGACGCGGGTGTCAGCGTGACAAGACAATCGACGTCCGCTTTGCGGCCAACGGTTTTACTTTCACCGCCGTCTGTTCAGCTGATTGTGCCGTTAGTGCGAAGGATGTTGATCACCTGATCAGCAGCTTCCTCTGCCGNTATCACNGTGGTGTCTACACGGATTTCTGGTGATTCAGGTGCTTCGTAGGGCGAATCGATTCCTGTAAANTTGGTGAGCTCACCGGATCGGGCTTTGGCGTACAGACCCTTCGGGTCGCGTTCTTCTGCAACGTCAAGCGGCGTNTCAACGTGCACCTCAATGAACTCGCCTACCTTGACTCGCTCGCGCGCCAAACGGCGCTCGGCCCTGAACGGCGAGATAAACGAGACAAGAACCACCAGGCCGGCGTCGACCATGAGGCCCGAAACTTCTGCAATTCGGCGAATGTTCTCAACCCGATCTGCGTCAGTGAACCCAAGATCACGGTTCAAGCCGTGACGAACATTGTCTCCGTCAAGCAGGTACGTGCGAACACCAAGCGTGTGAAGTTTCGATTCAACAATGTTCGCAATGGTCGACTTTCCTGAACCTGACAGGCCGGTGAACCAGACAACGCCAGGCTGGTGGTTGTTCTGATCAGCGCGAGCCGCTTTGTCGACGCGCACATCTTGCCAGTGGATGTTGTGGCTTCGGCGGAGAGCGAAATGCAACATGCCTGCGCCCACGGTGTTCTGGGTGCGTTTGTCGATAACGACGAACGAGCCCGTGTCGCGATTGTCAACATACGGGTCGAAAGGAATCGGTCGGTCAAGACTGAGATTGCAGACGCCAATCTCGTTGAGCTCAAGTGTGTTCGCAGCAAGACGCTCGAGCGAGTTGACGTCAACCCGGTACTTCGGGTGCGAGAACGTCACGCCCATCGTGCGGGTTCCGACCTTCAAGATGTACGGGCGGCCGGGCAACATCTCGTCTTCGTGCATCCAGACCACATGCGCTTCGAACTGGTCAGCAACTTCGGCTGGCGCGTCACCAGCGCACATCAAGTCGCCGCGGCTCGCGTCGATCTCATCAGTAAGCGTGATTGTGACCGATTGGCCTGCAACTGCAACGGCGAGATCACCGTCCATTGTGACGATGCGGTCAACAGTGCTGGTCGTGCCTGCGGGAAGCACCCGGATCGGANCGCCGGGCTNGATCGACCCNCCGACGANTCGACCTGAGAACCCACGAAAGTCANGGTTGGGGCGATTAACCCACTGGACCGGCATGCGNAACGGTCGCGCGGCCACATCATCGTGAACGGGAACGTCTTCGAGATACGTCATCAAAGTCGGACCGTCGNACCACGGCGTAGCCACGCTGTTTTCGACGATGTTGTCGCCCTTCAACGCAGAAACAGGAACATAGGTGATGTCGCTCAAGCCGATCTGCTCAGCAAATTCGCCCAACTCGGTCATGATGGCTTTGTAGGTCTCCTCCGAGTACTCGACGAGNTCCATTTTGTTGATGGCAACGACAACCTTGCGGATACCAAGCAGCGACACAAGGTAACTGTGACGGCGAGTCTGAGTGAGGACGCCCTTACGCGCGTCGACCATGAGGACGGCAACGTCAGCAGTTGATGCACCAGTCACCATATTCCGCGTGTACTGCTCGTGGCCAGGGGTATCGGCGACGATGAACTTGCGCTTCTCGGTCGAGAAGAAGCGGTAGGCAACATCGATCGTGATGCCCTGTTCGCGTTCAGCGGTGAGACCGTCGAGCAGCAGCGCGAAGTCAAGGTCCGTGCCCTGAGTGCCGACCTTGGCCGAATCGGCCTCAAGTTGAGCCAGGTGGTCTTCGAACACCATGTGCGACTCGTAGAGGAGTCGCCCGATCAGGGTGCTTTTACCATCGTCAACGCTGCCACACGTAATGAAGCGAAGCAGTGACTTGTACTGGTGCGACGTCAGATACTCATCAATGTCNACCGCAATNAGATCAGAGACATGGGCCATCAGANATTCTCCTTGTTACAGCCGGTCATGACGATGAGCCTTTTTCTGCATCAGAAATAGCCCTCCTGCTTCTTCTTTTCCATTGAGCCGGCTGAGTCGGTGTCGATCAAACGNCCCTCACGCTCAGAAGTCGTGGCGAGCAACATCTCCTGAATAATTCCTTTCAGACTGTCGGCATTGCTCTCGATCGCGCCCGACAGCGGGTAGCAGCCAAGCGTGCGGAACCGCACGTTCTTGATCTCAGGCTCTTCGCCTGGCTCAAACTGGAATCGGTCATCGTCGACCATGATCAATGTGCCACCGCGATGCACGACAGGTCGCGGGGCGGCGTAGTACAGCGGGACAATTGAGATCTCTTCGAGGTGGACGTACTGCCAGACGTCAAGTTCGGTCCAGTTGGAGATCGGGAANACGCGCAGCGTCTCACCACGGCTACGACGCCCGTTGTANATCTGCCACAGCTCGGGGCGTTGCCGCTTCGGGTCCCATTGGTGCTGCGATGAGCGAACGGAGAATATGCGCTCTTTGGCCCGTGATCTCTCCTCGTCGCGCCGAGCACCTCCGAAGCACAGGTCAAACTTGTTCATGTCGATTGCCTGCTTGAGACCCTCGGTCTTCCACATATCCGTATGCATCGACGACCCGTGTTCGAACGGATTAATGCCGCGCTCGACGCACTCAGGGTTCTGATGCACGATGAGTTCAACGCCAAGCTCTTCGGCCCGTGCGTCNCGGAATGCGTACATTTCGCTGAACTTCCATGTGGTGTCCACGTGGACCAACGGGAACGGCGGCTTACAGGGATAAAACGCCTTCATTGCAAGGTGCAACATCACCGAGCTGTCNTTACCAATGCTGTATAGCATCGCCGGGTTATCACTCTCCGAGATGGCCTCGCGCATGATGTGGATGGCCTCGGCCTCCAAGCGCTGCAAGTGTGTCAGTCTCTCCGCCGGTAAGACATTGTCTACTAANTTCACGGACAATANTNTAAATACATCAAGGTCGAGGGTGCAACACCCTCCTTAATNAGGTACGCCGGGCNGTCAGTGCTGATGGCGGGCGGCGATGTCGCGCTGATACTCACCGGCGAGNTCGGCTACCTCGTTCGGCAGTTCGCCTGAGGCGAGATCAGCGAGGCTGACGCCTTCGAGTACCCGACGCAGCCCACCGCGTATTGCCATCCACACCTGCGGCAGTGCGTCCGCCGGGGCGGGATATCTCAGGTCCCGCAGGCTCTGGTCATGAACGTCCGCCAGTGGACCATCGACCGCACGGAACACGTCGGCCAGCGAGATGTCGGTAGCAGGCCGAGAGAGTGCGAAACCGCCATCGGGGCCGCGCTTCGATCGGATGAGCTCGGCGCGCTTCAGGTCCCGAGTGATGTCAAGCAAGTACTTCAGCGAGATGTTTTGGCGCTGCGCGATCGCGTCAGCCTTCACGACTCCGTCCGGTCGCGTCGCAAGTTCACCCGATGCAAGTTCGACCATCGCCCGAACGGCGTTGTCGACTCGCTCTGAAATTCGCATTGCCGGAACGGTATCGTCCACCTGCACAGCACGGGGTTGTTTCCCGCCTAGATCAGTCGCGAACGCGACGCAAAAGCACTTCCTGAGCAATCGTCGCAACATGCGTGCCGTCGATGTTCAGCACNTCGCCAGTCACTAGGCCTCGGCTGCCGTTGAGGCCATGCGAACGAGTGTCAAACCAATGCCACTGGTCGGCACGACACGGCCGGTGGAACCAGACGGAATGGTCAAGGCTCGCACCTTGAAACTTCATGCGATCGCTATTGTCGTTATCGAAGTCGGGGTGCGGAGACCGCGCAGCGCGAGACGGCGCAGCATCTGACAGGAACGCCATCGCAAGCGTGTGCTTTACCGGATCGTCGTCAAGGTCGGCCATGATCCGCAGCCAGTAGCCGAGCCGGCCCGGTTCGCCATCAATGCCGGGGAGGTCGATAGCACGTCGGTCGATCAGGTTCCCCCACGAGTAGTTGTCGAGGCTTGGATCGTCAGGCAACAAGATGTTGTCAGGGAACGTGGCGATCTGCGCGTCGACCTCGTCTTCTTCCACTTGAAACGACACTGAAACGTTGAGAATTGCCCCAGCCGACTGGCGCGCCACCACCTGGCGTGTGCAGAACGAGCGGCCGTCACGGAGACGTTCGACTTCGAAACGGATTGGCTCGGTGATCGAACCCGGTCGAATGAAGTACGAATGTAGCGAGTGAGCGAGTCGATCTGGATCGACGGTGGCAGTCGCAGCTGCCAACGCTTGGGCAACGACCTGGCCTCCGAACAGACGCTTGCCCCACGGGTACTTCGCCGAGATGCCAACGAAGGTGTCTGGTCCATGCGGCTCGAGTTCAAGCAAATCGTCGAAGACGACGTCGTCGATTTTCGGGGCGACATTCCACGGCTCGCTCATCGCTCCATCATCGCCCACAATCACCAATCCCCCGCATTTCCTGCAACTTTGTTATGCAAGTCGGGCAGGCTGGGACCGTGGGCACAATCGAAACAGTGAACCTGAACGACGCAGACGCGCCGATGCGGCTCGATGCTGCGCTCCGCAAAGACGGCTTCGTCCAACTCATCGGACATGGCTTATCCGATGAGATCGCTGAAGGACTTTGGTCCGCAATGGATGACTTCTTTGCACTCTCCACCAAGGTCAAGGAGCGGTATGTCATTGACGACTCCGCCGCTAACCGCGGGTACCGGCAACGTGGGAGCGAGGCGCTGTCGTACTCGCTTGGTGAAGCCAGCCCACCGGACCTCTTCGAGTCGTTCAATTCCGGCCACGACGACCGCGTCGAAGGTGACCGCTTGATTCAACGGACTCCGTGGCCCTCCGAGGCCCCGGAATTTGTCGCCGCAGCACAGCGCTACCTGTTGGAGATGGCTGCACTGTCGACACGACTCGACACGGTCTTCGGCAAAATCATCGGGATTCCTGACCTTGCTCAACGATCGATGGCTGGGCCCGACACCATGGCGTGCATCCGTTACGAGCGCCGCTCTGACGAAGTCGCACCCGTGCCAGGGCAGAAGCGGATGGGCGCGCACAGCGACTACACCACGTTCACGATTCTGCGCGCCGATCCGGTTCCTGGCCTCGAGATCCTCACGAATGGAAACAGACCCGGCGAGCGCTGGCAATCGGTCATCCCTGACCCTGGCGCGCTGCTCCTCAACGTCGGTGACCTCCTTGCGATCTGGACCGACGATGCCTGGCCGTCAACGGTCCATCGTGTGCCACTGCGCGGTGACGGCACCGACCCAGTGCTTCGTCGGTCGGTTGCGTACTTCCACTATCCGGACCTCGACGTCAACGTCGAGCCACTTCGGACTTTCCGACACAAAGAAACGCGTTACCCGCCGGTTACCGTCGCCGAGCACCTTGCAGCCCGATTAATCGGACCGAAACAGCACGCTCCGTCTGCGGGCACAAGCACCGTCGGCAATCGACAGGTCTAAATCTCAGAGACCAATGATTCATCGCTCACCCATGCCGTGAGATTTGCGACGAATCGTTCGTTCGCGCGGCGCCCAGTTCCGTTGGTGCTACCCGAATTGTGTGGCGTGAGAATCACGTTCGGAAGACCCCAAAGCGGATTATCAGACGGCAGAGGCTCCGGGTCGGTCACATCGAGACCTGCACCGCCGATATCTCCAGCCCTCAGTGCTGCAATGAGCGCTGGCTGATCGACAAGTTCACCACGACCCACGTTGACGAAGAACGCGTGCGGCTGCATCGATTTGAGGACATCGGCAGAAATCAAACCACGGGTGTCATCTGTAAGCGGTAGCGCAACGACGACCGCATCAGCTCCCGCCACAACGTCGACAAGTTCTGACAACGGGCGAGTCAAGTGCGGCTCATCGCCCTGCGCCGCACGCCGCACAATCGTCGGACGCATCCCAAACTCATGGGCGAGCCGAGCAACTTCTTGACCGATCGGACCCCAGCCAAGCACCGCCAAGCGCTGGCCCTCAAGTTCATTCCAACGCGCCCATTCCCACTCAGCGCGAGACTGCGCCCGCATCGTGCGAGGGAGATCGCGGGCCAACGCAAGCAAGTACATCATGACTGTGCGCGCAATCGGGGCCGAGCTTGCGCCGGACGAATTCGACAGTCGCACCCCACGCTCAAGGAACGTCGCAAACACAGGACTATCAACGCCCGCCGACATCGAATGAAGCCAACGCAGGTTGGGGGCTCGCATCGCAACGCCAAACCAGTGACCCGCGCGTTCCGGCCAGGCATCATGGGAAAACTGAGCAATCGTGATGCGCTCAATGTCAGAGGCACTCACAGGCTCATCGCCCTTTAGTAAGACCGTTTCGATGTCGGGAGCAACCTCGCGGACACGATCACCGAAGTCAGCCCAGAATGTGTCTGTGCAGAAAAGTACCTCACTCATCGGGGGCCTCTTTCTTCATCGTCAGCAGACGGCAAGCTGATGTCACGAACAATGTCACGAGCGTCAAAGTCCAATGGTGCGTCGACTTCCACGATGCGTTCGTCGACGTCGTCGTACTCGGTTCGCAATGCCTTGGACATCACGGCGTGCTGCGCGTAAAGCGTAGTGATGTAAGTCAACTCAAGCAGTTGATCGTCTGGCAATGCTGCTCGAAGCCCACCGAAAATCTCATCAGGAACTCGGCCCATCCCAGTAATCAGGCAGTCGGCGTACCCAAGCACCAACCGCTCAAGATCGTTCCAGACCGGCGCAGCGGCGCCTACGGCGACAGCAGCAATCCTGTCCTCCGACACACCAAGGCCCCGAAGGGACTTGCAATGCTGGGAGTAGACGAATTGACTACCAACCAGCCACCCCGCCCGGGTCTGACCAAGTTCGCGCAGAACCGGATCAAGCTTGGCGCCTCGGTACACGCTGAATCCCTGCACCGCATGCTCAAAGACAGCGTGGTCATTGGCGAAAACACTCCACCAGTCGCCAGGCGTACCCGTCGCCGTCCCCGGCTCGGCAACTGGGTCCCGCTCGCCGAATAACAAGCCGTACATCGTCTCAACAAGCGGCGAATCGTTTTCCTCGCGGGACACCTGGTGCAGTCGTGGCATCTGCTGATGCTGACAGAAAGACAAGCGGAACAGCGACACAGCCTGACTCTGCTTCTCGGCGGCACGGCGTCACGCGCCAAAATAGCGACATGCAGACAGCCGCCACCGACATGCTCGAAATCGAGTTCCCAATATTTGCCTTCAGCCATTGCCGTGACGTAGTCGCCGCCGTCACGAAAGCTGGCGGACTCGGAGTACTCGGAGCCGTGGCGCACTCCCCAGAAGCCCTCGAGACCGACCTCGCCTGGATCGAAAACGAAGTTGGAAGCCGTCCCTACGGTGTTGACCTCATAGTGCCAGCGAAGTACGCCGGCGACGAAGACGGCGGTTACACCCTCGACGACATCGCCCAGCTGATCCCCGACACACACCGGGCATTCATCGACGAAATTCTCGAGCGTTACGACGTACCGGAACTCCCCTCCGATGACACCACGACCCGATCCAATACCGCCGTCGGAGGCCATGACGGCAACGCTCCCTTCAGTGCCAATGCCGCTCTACCCCAGCTCGAAGTCGCTCTCGCAAGCAACGCTTCCTTCATCGCCAATGCGCTAGGGCCACCGCCCGGTTTCTTGATCGACCGTTGCAAGGAGGAAGGCAAGCTGATCGGAGCCCTTGCCGGTCGACCACAACATGCGGAGCGACATCAAGCTGCGGGCGTCGACATTATTATCGCCCAAGGTTCTGAGGCCGGCGGCCACACTGGCGAAATTGGCTCGATGGTCCTCATCCCCGAAATTGTTGATGCAGTCAACATCCCGGTGCTCGGAGCTGGTGGTATCGGACGTGGGCGTCAAATGGCCGCCGCAATGGCGCTCGGCGCGCAGGGCGTGTGGTGCGGTTCGGTCTGGTTGACGACAGAAGAAGCCGAGACACATCCGATCGTGAAGGAAAAGTTCCTTGCGGCAACCTCAGCTGACACCATCCGTTCTCGGTCGCTCACCGGCAAGCATGCTCGAATGCTCAAGTCGGCCTGGACCGAGGAGTGGGATCGTAATGACCGCCCTGATCCGCTCGGCATGCCACTGCAACCAATTTTGACTACCGAAGCCCAGAAGCGCATCGCTCGGGCTGCGCACACTAAAGGCTCGGGTGCCGAGAAGCTGGCGAACTACTTCGTCGGCCAGATCGTAGGAACAATGAACCAGTCGAAGACCTCCGGTCAGGTGGTCATTGAAATGATCGAAGAGTTCATCGAGTCGGTCGAATCCCTCACGCGTCAACTCGAAGTCTGACCAGCAGCATCAGCCCCCCGACATCTAGGTTTGACAAATGGCATTGAGCGAAGGTGATCTCTTGCCGAATCTCAATCTCGTGTCTGCGTCAGGATCTTGGAACACCAACGATCATCGCGTGCGGGACGTACCCCTCGTGCTGATTTTGCATCGGCACCTGGCTTGACTGCCTTGTCAGGAACACGTCATTGCCGTGCGCGAGCGACTCGATGAATTCGGAACTGCAGAGGTTGCGGTCGTGACGTTTACCGATCCAGCGCGACTGCCCTCTTACGTCGAACGGCTCGGTCTTCCGTTCCCGGTCGTGTCCGATGTTGATCAAAAGCTGTACCGAGCGCTCGGCGTCGAGCGAGGTACACGCCGCCAGGTGTGGTCACTCGGCACACTCAGGATGTACGGATCACTACTGCGCTCAGGTCGAAGGCTTCGTCGCGCTCACGAAGACACCCGACAGCTCGGAGCAGACATCATCGTTGCTCGAGATGGCACGATCGCCAAGCTCATCCTTCCATCGACGCCTGACACCCGTCCCAGCGTTGACGTCTTACTCTCTGCGCTCCGCAACGCGTAGCCGGAGGTAACTCAGCAGCCGAGACCGAACGGCGACAATGTCGCAGCAACGGCGTTATTGCTGAAAACAATCATCCCACCGTCCTCGGACACCTTTAGCACCACCAGCGTCCAATTGGACAGCGGCTTCGCCTCTGTCGTGCTAGCCCCTTCATGCTGACTATCCGAGCTAGCGACGATTGCCCCAGAGGTCAGAGTCCATCTGCACGAAAACAAAGGTTCTGACGAAGACGCAACAACCACCTTGACAACATCAGCCAAATTGCTGGGCCATCATCACTCATTGATGCCTACACCACATTCTTCGCAATGGGCTAGGGCGAGCATCACACCTCTGAACAGTGCTTTTCAGCTGATTCCGAGGCACCGTAGGGGTGTGGCAGCTGAGCAGTACGACATCGCAGTCATCGGCGGAGGTCCAGCAGGGACTGCGGCGGCCATTCGAGCGGCCCGAGCGGGCTTACGAGTGATCGTCTTCGAAAAGGGAAAGCACGGTCGCGACAAAGTCTGTGGTGATGGTCTAACGCCACGGGCAATCGGTGCACTCGACGAACTCGAAATTCCTCTTGACGATGCACACCACATCAAGGGGTTGCGCATGATCGCCGGCAATCGTGTACGCGAACTCGACTGGCCCACTACCGATCGCTTTCCGAACTACGGAGCCGTGTGGCCCCGTCGTCGCCTCGACACTGCGTTGATGAACGCTGCCGAGGCCGCAGGCGCCGAGATGGTGTATGAAACCGTTGCGCTTCCAGTGCTTGATGACGATCTGGTCACCGGTGTCGAAGCTGGGGAAGGCCCCACCCGACGAAAAATTGCCGCTGACCTCACCATCGTTGCGACCGGCGCGCCTGGCGCTGTTGCAAAAATGCTCGGTGCCGACCGAGTGCCGAACGAGACGTTTGGGCTAGCGATCCGGACCTACGCGGAAACGCCGCGCCACGACAGCAAACACCTTGAAGCGTTGCTCTCGCTCAAAGGCGACGACGGCAAGGCCGTGCCAGGTTACGGATGGATGTTCCCTGCGGGAGATGGAACTGTAAACATCGGTTGCGGTGCATTATCGACGATGAAGGGGTTCAAAAAGTTGAACCTCAACACCATGCTCGAGAACTACCGAAAGCAAGTGATGGACGACTGGGACCTCGGCCCCAACCTCGAACGGCCACGCGCTTGGAGGCTTCCGATGAGCACCCAGAAGCGGCATGGTGCAGGCTGGGTCGCTGTCGGTGACGCAGCGGGACTCGTGAACCCAATGAACGGCGAAGGCATCGACTACGGCCTCGAAAGCGGCATGCTCGCCGTTGACCTCTTCATCGAGAATCCCCGTACCGCACCAGCCGACTACGACAAAATGGTCGGCGAAAGGTTCGACGCATTCTTGCGCACCGGTCGTCGATTCTCATTCCTCATCGGGCACCCGTGGATTCTCAAGCCCGGTCTGGCTATGTCAGTCAGCACTGAGTCGATCGCCAAGATCACACTGGCGGTCATGGGCAACCTTGTCGACAACACCACGCCCGGAATCGCAGGCAAAGTAATGTGGACAGCCGACAAAGGTCTCGGACTTGTCGACCCCATTCTGCGCAAGACACGGGCGGCCGCCTGATTACGGTCAGCACAGCATCGCTCAGGACCCGCTCAACGTAATGCCCACTGGTGCGTCCTCCAGAGCGAGGCCCCAAGAACGCTAATGACATGATGTCGTGTATGGCAGTGACCCACTTTGCGCCCAATGCTGACGCCGAACTACTGCACCAGACGTTGCTGAATGATGGCGCACTGATCATCGATGACCTTGCGTCGACGCTTCCTGATGGCGTTGCACAGTTAGACGTGATTCAGCGTGAAATGCAGCCTTACATCGATGCAACGCCGGTCGGTGGTGACAGTTTTACCGGCAAGCAGACCCGTCGCTCAGGCGCGTTGATCGCACGCTCACCAGCAAGCCGCCCGCTGGTGCAGCACCCCACAATTCTCGATTTGAGCGGCAAACTCCTGCATAAGGCAAAGAGTTTTCAACTGCACCTCACTCAAACCATCGCAATCGGCCCAGGCTCACCAGCCCAGGCAATCCACCGTGATGAGTGGGCGTTCGACTTCTTCGAATTCCCGAGCGATCATCATGTGCAGTGCAACACGATCTGGGCGATGACCGACTTCACCGAAGAAAATGGTGCAACGCGGTTGATCCCGGGAAGTCAGGCCGACCCAGTTGACCGAGGCCGATCGATTGAGGAAAGCGTGCCCGCCGAAATGACGAAGGGGTCATGCCTGCTGTACACCGGAAAGGTGTACCACGGTGGTGGGGCCAACCGATCCGATGACGTACGGGTTGGACTGAACGTCACGTACAACGTTGGCTGGCTACGCCAGGAGGAGAACCAGTATCTGTCCGTGCCTCGTGAAATCGCTGAGACCCTCGACGACGATCTTCTTAAGCTGATGGGCTACCGCATTGGGGCGTATGCGCTGGGCTACATCGATGACGTCCGCGATCCGATCCAAGCCCTCCGTGACAACAAAGTCACCAAGTCCCAGGGCTTCACGAGCACCTGATCAAGCGAGGTCAGCGGCAGTGAACGCTACGGAGAACCGCTTGCACCACGCCACCACGGTAGCGAAGTCGCTGAGATTCACATCGACCGGAATTTCGTAGTTCTGCTCGCCAACATTCCCTTTGAGGCAGCCCAGATCAACGAATTCACCGTCGAAGCCAAAAGCAGCCGCATCGGCCGGCTTCAGATATGCGAACAAGTCAGGTCCATTGTCGGTTTCAAAGTCCTCGAAGCGCAAAATCGTTAGCCGGTCCAGTCGTTGAGGGCTTTGGCCGAACCAGAACCCGGACGGCTGCGATCAACGAATGAACCATCGGTCAACGTGACGACAGCATTGATTTTTTGCGGTCGTTTCCACTGGCTCTGAGATCGGCGCTGCGGCCGCTTCGTTGATCGGAGTATCCGTATCGTCTGCAACATCAATGTCCACGACCTCGTTAGCAGCTTTATTAGCTGCTGCTTCATCGACTATGGCGCCTGACGAGGACACTGGATTTTTCTCACTACGTTGTCATCGATGAACTTCGTGTGGATCCCAAAATACCGAAGGCCAGAGAAGCTATAGCTCCAGCAAGGACGATCGCCGCAGGTAGCGCGATCTTGGATTTTTTACGAACTCGGTCGAAAGTGCTTCGAATCATGGCAGCAACGACGTAACCGCTGCCGATTGTTCAATTGAATTCCGGTAGCGATCACAAACCGTTTCGGGCGGTTTCTAAAACTATTCGACTTGAGTACAAATGCCCGACGTAGTGGGTCTTATGAGGCCAAGCTCGAACTAAACGAACGACAACATCGGCACTCCATTAATCAGGCCTTGCGAACAATCACGCTGCCAACCGAATAGCCAGCGCCGAAGGAACAAATCACTCCTAGGTCGCCTGCATCGAGGTCGGCACGGTGCTTATGGAACGCAATGACCGAGCCAGCGGAGCTGGTGTTGGCGTATTCATTCAAAATCACCGGAGCCTCGTCATCGTTGGGCACCCGCCCGAGCACTCCTTTGGCGATGAGTTGGTTCATCTTGAGGTTTGCTTGATGCAACCAGAATCGGCGAACACCTGCAGCGTCGAGCTCAAGTAGTTCCAAATGGTCTGTGATGTGCGCCACCACTAGCGGGCAAACTTCGCGGAACACCATCTGACCGTTCTGACGGAAGATCACTTCGTGCGGCTCTCGATCATCGACCTCCGAGGAGTTCAAAAAGCCAAAGTCGTTGCGGATGTTGTTGGAGAACTGAGTGGCGAGCTTCGTTCCCAGCACCTCCCAGCGGTGTGATCGGTCGCCGCAGCCGTCGGCTTCTGCGTCATCAGTTCGTTCGAGCACAAGTGCGGTGCACGCGTCACCAAAGATGAAGTGGAAGTCACGAAGCTCGAAGTTGTTGTGGCCGGACGTGATTTCGGGATTGACCACGACGACACAGTTCGCCGAACCATTGCGAAGGGCGTCGACTGCGGCTTGCATCGAGAACGTTGCCGACGAGCAGGCAACATTCATGTCATAGCCCCAACCTTTGGCCCCAAGAGCATCCTGAATCTCGACCGCGACCGCTGGGTAGGCGCGCTGCAAGTTGGAACACCCGACGATGACTGCATCGACATCAGTGTCGGCACGTCCAGCCTGAGCCAAAGCGTCGCGGATGGCGGGCAGCGCCATCTCGGCCTGGATACCGAGTTGGTCTTCGGAGCGCGTTTCAAGCCGCGGCCGCATCCGGTCAGGATCAAGCACGCCAGTTTTTTCCATCACGTACCGCGATTCGATACCAGATGCCTTCACGATGAACTCCTCGTCGGGCACCGAACGCTTCATCAAGGTTCCGGCGGCGACCTCATCAGCGTGCTCAGCGTTCCACTTCTCGACGGATGTAGCCAGAGATGCGCACAACTCCGCGTTGCTAATCGACTCAGATGGCGTGAATAGGCCTGTGCCAGTGATCGACACAGATGGAAACGTGAAACTCATTCCGCTGAAGTTACGCACCTTTCATTTGATTACCGTCACGGGTCTCAAATGGTCCGGGTCCCTAGGAAAGTAAATGCGAGCGAACGAGGCTGCGCAGCACATCAACGCCAACGCCCTTTGTTGAGCTGACCCACACGATGTCGCCCTTGTGGAGTTGGCAGCCGGCTGCGAGATCCTTCTTGCGTGTCGCACGCTTAGATGACCGCACCTTGTCGTGCTTCGTCGCGACCACGGTGTGTGGGACGTCGTTGTAGCGGAGCCAGTCGAGCATCTGCTGATCGAGCTTGGTCGGGCCGATCTCACCGTCGACCAGAATGAACACCATCACCAAGTAGTCGCGTTCAAGCAGGTAGCCCTCGATCATCGCAGGCCAGTCGTTGCGCACCGACTTTGCGGCTTTGGCATAGCCGTAGCCGGGCAAATCGACGAGCGTGCCCTTGCCATCACCTTCGTCAAGAGAAAATAGGTTGATCAACTGCGTTCGCCCAGGGGTGTTCGAGACTCGGGCCAATTGCTTCTGATTCGCGATGGCATTGATCAACGATGATTTGCCCACATTTGAACGTCCAACAAAAGCAACCTCAACTGTTGCTTCGGGCAAGGTGTGCGTACGCGACGCCGACTCAATAAACGAGATCCGTAGCGGGCTGTTCTGACTCACTCCGCAAGTGTGCAGGATTTCGACTGAGAAAAGTGCAGATTGCCGACGCGACGACGGTCCCGCACTCTCGCACACGTAAGCGCTGAGGAAATGCAACCTAAGCTTTAACCACTGATAAGGGAAGCTAGGGCCCAGATCGCAGCAACGAGCCCGATACCTGCGTAGAGAAGGCTTCGGCCAACCGGTGCTCGTTGGAGGTTGTCCTGGTCGAGTTGCCGATCGGGCGGCTTGACCACGGCGAGGAAGTTGCCCACGCACAGCGCACCGCCGAAGGCAAGAACGAGATACGGCAGCAGATCTTCGCCGAGAAACATGCAGACAGCATGCCGGGTCTACATGGACCGTCGCTACTGCGCGAGACTCTGGAGATGGGGTTCCACCACGTTGCCTTGGCCACTCGCGATGCTGCTGCAACGCACGCCTTCTACACCCAGGTGATGGGCTTCGAACTAGTCAAAGTCCATGTCGGTCCGACACCAAACCCGGGCAACGGCTTCAGCAAGCATTTTTTCTACGCGACTAATACCGACGTTGATGACGACGCTGCAGGTGACCGTGGCACGGCCAAGGATCTCATCGCATTCTGGGAGCTCAAGTGCGACGACATTGGTGACAACTATGAGGTGAACATCAACAAGGCTGCTGGCCTTCCTAGTTGGGTCAACCACATTGCCTTCGATGCACCAACACGCGAAGCACTCGACCGGCATCGGGTCCGATGGCAGCAGCACGGCCACCGCGTTCTCGAGGTTGACCACGGCTTCTGCACAAGCATTTACCTCGAAGACCCATCTGGAAACATGGTCGAGTTCTGCTTGACTACGCGAGAGTTCACCAACGATGAGCGAAGTGCGGCAGAGCAACTTCTGGTTGACCTACAACCTGACTTTGAGGCCGACCCCACAATGATCGTGCACGAACCACTCACCTTGATCTGACGCCAAGAGTTAAGACAAATATTCCCAGCTGACATGTGACCGCTATTTAGTTGTGTTCGCAACTATTGTCTTTATAATCATTTCATGTCAAAAATTCTCCATATTGATTCCTCCGCTCGCCACGATGGGTCGGTGAGTCGCGAACTCGGAACCCGCCTCATCGAGCGTCTCGGACCCGACACCGACGTCAAAGTTCGCGACCTCGCCGCTGGCGTTCCGCTACTCAGCGAGTCAACGCTCGACGCGATGTGGACCCCTGAAGCCGAACGCACCCCCGACCAGCAGGCACAACTATCGGTCGCCGACGCCTTCATCGCTGAACTGATGGACGCTGACGTCATCGTAATTGGCCTCCCGATCTACAACTTCGGACCACCAGCGGCCATGAAGGCGTGGGCTGATCTCGTTGCTCGGGCCGGCACGACCTTCCAGTACACCTCGACCGGCCCCGAGGGGCTTGTCGCGAACAAGCCGGTGTACGTGATCGTCACATCGGGCGGCGTTCCCATCGGTTCACCTATGGACCTCTCCTCAACCTGGCTGACCACCTTCCTCGGCTTCATCGGTCTCTACGACGTCACTGTGATCGCAGCCGATCAGCTCAACGTCGACCCAGAAGTCGCCCTTGCGGCAGCCCGCGAGCGCGTGGACCACACCTTGGTCGTCGCCACCTGAAAGTCCCGTTGCCCGCCGAGTCCAAGCCGGCAACCGTGAAGGTGGAACGATGTCAGGATGGATCTCGATTGCGCCGTGCTGCAAGCTCGCCAAACATATGCAGCTGCTCGTCCGGTCAGTTCCGAATGGACTGACCGGGCGAACTCGGTGATGCCAGGCGGCAATACGCGCTCGGTCCTGCAGTTCTCTCCGTTCCCTTTCAGGGTTGAGCGCGCCGAGCAGCAGTACCTCTGGGACGTCGATGGACACCGTTACCTCGACCTACTCGGTAACTACACCGCCGGCCTGCTCGGCCATTCACCGCAACCTGTCCTCACCGCAGCGCGCAACGCGCTCGAATCCGGTTGGTCACTTGGCTCGGTGCATGCCAATGAAGTCGCACTCGCCGAGTTGCTTGTTCGGCGCTTCGCTTCGCTCGATCAACTGCGGTTCACCAACTCTGGCACTGAGGCAAACCTGATGGCACTGGCGTTGGCGACGCACCACACTGGGCGATCAAAAATCATCGCTTTCGAAAACGGATACCACGGCAGTGTGCTCACGTTCGGAGCGCACGCCGACTCAATCAACGTCCCGTACGACTGGATCGTGATTCCTTACAACGATGTGGATGCAGCGCGCTCAGCATTCGCAACGCACGCCAAGGACATTGCTGCCGTCCTCGTCGAACCAATGCAGGGATCAGGTGGATGTATCCCGGGGGATCCAACATTCCTCACCGCTCTTCGCGCGCTCTGTACCGAGTCCGGCGCTCTTCTCATCTTTGACGAGGTGATGACGTCACGGTTCGCACGAGGCGGCGCTCAGCAGTTGCTCGGCATCACACCGGATCTCACCACGTTAGGGAAGTACCTCGCCGGGGGGCTTACCTTTGGAGCTTTTGGAGGGCGCCGCGACGTGATGGCGGCATTCGACCCGACCGGTGGTGGTGCATTGAGTCACCCAGGAACGTTCAATAACAACGTCACGTCGATGGCCGCTGGCGTTGCTGCGCTCACCGAAGTATTAACTGACGAACGGCTTAACGCAACCAATACTCGCGGTGAGCATCTTCGAGTCAGCTTGAACGAGCGATTTAGTAAGCACGGCCTGCCGCTGACAGCCACGGGTGCGCAGTCGCTGATGACCGTGCACGGCACCGCCGGCCCTGTTCATTCCGCTTCCGACCTTGTCGATGCAGACGACCGATGGAAGGAACTGTTCTTCTTCCACTTGCTCGCTGCGGGCATTTACATCGCTCGACGCGGCTTCATAGCGCTGTCCATCGAAGTCACCGACGCAGACATTGCTCATGTCCTCGGCGCCGTCGACGACTTCTGCGAATCCTTTTCCTGAACAAGACGTATTACTTAAACGTCTCGACGGTTATTCATCACAATGCCGGCAGCGACTAGGGCCAGCGCAACGAATCCAAAGAACAGGCCACCCCAGACCCGACCGCCCGAAACGTCACTCGAATCTGGGATTACGAGTGCGAACGCCGACCCGTAGGGCATAAACCTCTCTGGGTCCGCAACCCCAGCGACGGACAACACCCCACTCAAGATCCCTTCAATCAGGAGCGGCCACAGGATGATGATCGACACCGCCCCCGGTCCATTACGCAAGAGCAACCCGAGGCCATAGCCGAACAGCGCGAGCAGACCAGTGAGTATTATCACGCCGAAAAACGCAGCCTGTGACCCGTCATCATCGGAAAGTGTCACGTCGCCACCGCGTACGCTCAGCAACAAGCTGCCTGTGAGGAAGGCGGTGGTCACCGCCACGGCGCCAATCGCCAGGCCGAGGAGCGCCGAGACAATCGCCTTGGCGATGAACACTGTGGAGCGATTAGGCGTCGACGCCAGGGTCGGTCTGATGGTGTTATGTGCGAACTCGGACGTAATCCCGAGCGATGTTGCGACACCGGTCATCATCGCCACGAGGATCGAAAACGCGCCAATCAATGCCATCACGTCAGCGTTATTGATGAGCTCCGGCTCCGGTGAAAGCATGCTGACAGCCGAAGAGATCATCATCAGCGCCAGAACAGCACCAAGCGGCAGCCAAACGGTGAGGCGTACGGTGCGCAGCTTAAAAAACTCGGATCGCAACAGGTTGATCATGACGCACCATGCTGACTTGGCGTCGACCCTGCAGGTGGTGGTGGAAGCGGCAGCGATGTCGGTGCGCTGGAAGCGTACTCTTGTACATCAGCGGTTGCGCGGAGAAAGGCCTCTTCAAGCGAATCGCGCTGCGTCGAGAGTTCGTGGAGAACGACACCGCTGCGGGCAGCAAGCTCGCCAACCTGGGGTGCTGTCACGCCGAACAGGTCTGCGTGATGGGCGTCGAGCCGACTAACGGACGTGGCTGCTGACCCGACCGCTGCAACCAAGCCCTCGAGGTCGGGGCTACCAACTCGGGTCCACTTGCTCGAGTGCCGATCAACAAACTGATCAACTGAGCACTGCTCAATGAGTTGACCCTTGCCGATCACGACGAGATCGTCGGCCATCAGGGCAATCTCTGCGAGCAAGTGACTGCTGACCAGCACGGTCTTACCACCGCGAGCGAAGTAGGTGAGGATGTCGCGAATCCAACGGATGCCTTCGGGGTCGAGCCCGTTAGCTGGCTCGTCAAGAATTACCGTGCCAGGGTCACCGAGCATGACGCCGGCCAGACCCAGTCTTTGCTTCATACCAAGCGAGTACCCCTTCACGCGGCGATTCGCTACGTCGGTCAGCCCAACGAGTTCCAACGCTTCGTCAACGCGCGTCATCTCAATCCCATTCGATAAGGCCATCCAACGGAGGTGGTTACGACCGCTCCGGCCCGGATGGACGTAGCCCGCGTCAAGAAGCGCACCGACCTCAAACAGCGGATTCCTGATCGACCGGTACGTCCGACCGGCAAACGTGGCCGTACCTCCGTTGGTGATATCGAGTCCAAGCATGCACCGCATCGTCGTGCTCTTGCCCGACCCATTCGGGCCAAGAAAGCCAGTGACGCGACCAGGCACTGCATCAAAACTCAGGTCGTTGACCGCAGCAACGTTGCCAAATTTCTTGGTGATGTTCCGAACCTCAATCACGCGACCAGAGTAGGCCCGCCGACCTAACCGCCGCAGCCACCATGCCCGCCCTTCTCTGACTCCAGGCGCGACAGACCCTGCAATGAGCAACCGCCTGACTCCAGTCGCTTGCCACGCGCTTGCAAGACTCGGAAATGGCCGATTTCGATCTTGTCGTTCAAGGTGGCTCCGTCCTCGACGGCACAGGCAGCGAAGCGCGCTACGCCGACGTTGCTGTGCGCAACGGACTAATCGTCGAAGTCGGTGACCTGTCAGGCTCTGCGACGCGCACGATCGACGCCAGTGGGGCACTCGTTATTCCCGGCATCGTCGACATCCACGCGCACTACGACGGTCAAGCGACCTGGGATTCGCGACTGCAACCGTCGTCCTGGCACGGCGTCACTACGGCGGTAATGGGCAACTGCGGCGTCGGATTTGCACCCGTGCATGACAACGAACATGACAAGCTCATTGAGTTAATGGAGGGCGTCGAGGACATCCCTGGAGCGGCCCTTCACGAGGGACTGAGCTGGAAGTGGAACTCATTCAGCGAATTCCTCAACGCCGTCGAAGCCCGGCCCCACGACATTGACATCGCAGCACAGGTTCCCCACGGGGCGCTCCGGCTGCACGTGATGGGCGAGCGCGGCGCTAACCACGAAGACGCAACACCTGCTGACATCGCCGCTATGGCCGAACTCGCACGCAAAGGAATTGAGGCAGGCGCACTTGGATTCAGCACGAGTCGTACGCGCAACCACAAAACCTCGACCGGGGCATACACGCCAACGCTCACTGCAACGCCCGCTGAACTCATCGGCATCGCCGAGGGTGTCGGCGCAGCCGGGACCGGCGTATTACAAGTCGTGTCTGACTTCTTCGACGTCGATGCCGAGTTTGCCACCCTGCGCTCTATGGTCGAACGGTCCGGGCGGCCGATGTCGATCTCAGTAGCGCGCAACCCACAAATCCCCGACGCCTTCCGCAGTTGGCTCGAGCACATCACGATGGCTAACGAGGACGGTCTCAAAATGACTGGACAGGTAGCAGCCCGTGCCGTCGGTCTAATNCTAGGGCTCGAATGCACCCTAAACCCGTTCCTCACGAATCCGGTTTATTCAGAAATCGCCGACTTGCCCCATGCCAACAAAGTGGCTCTTTTGCGTGAACCAGAATTCAGCGACCGGCTGCTCGCTGCATCAGGNGCAGGGTCACGGGCCAAGCTCGGCGGCAACCTAATCGCTCGATTCGACTTGCTGTTTGAAATGACCGATGAGCCTGACTACGAACCGTCACTCGATGACTCAATTGCTGCGCATGCCGCGCGCGCCGGGGTGGCCCCTGAGAAGTACGCCCTCGACGTAATGGTCAATAACGGTGGACGCCACGACGGAAAGGGGCTGCTGTACCTGCCATTCCTCAACTACGTCGACGGCAATCTCGACGGCGTACAAGAAATGCTTCAGCACCCGCACACCGTTCCCGGCCTAGGCGACGGTGGCGCCCACGTCGGCACGATTTGCGATGGCAGTTTCCCGACGACACTTCTCGCTTACTGGGGTCGCGACCGCAGAAGAGGCACCGTTCCACTCCCCTACCTGGTCCAGCAGCACTGCCGCGACACGGCCCGCACGGTTGGNCTGTTTGACCGTGGAGTACTTGCTCCGGGGTATCGCGCCGATATTAACGTTGTCGACTACGACGGGCTTCGTCTTCACAAGCCCGAAATCGTCCCCGATCTGCCAGCCGGCGGCAAGCGATTGCTACAACGTGCCGACGGATGGACGCACACCATCGTGGCGGGCATCGAGACCTACAACAATGGTGAGGCAACAAGTGCGCTACCTGGACGATTGGTGCGTGGAGCCCAGCCAGCACCCATCTGAGCTGACCTCCGGCAATGGTTCTTGTCGCCACTAGCGTCGCCTAAATGGAACTGACACGACACGGCGACGTCTTCGTCCTGCGGATGGACAACGGCGAAAATCGTTTCAACCCAACCTCGGTGAAAGAGATTGAAACCGCTCTCGACGANGTCATGTCGTCGCGTACCAGCGACGAATCACCATGCGCATTGGTCACCACCGGAACAGACAAGTTCTTTTCAAATGGCATCGACCTTGACTGGATGCTCGGTGGTGACGTCGATGATCCGACGGCATTCATTGGCGACATGTCACGGATGTGGGCAAGAGTAATGTCGCTGCCGTTCCCAACCGTGGCTGCGGTGAACGGTCATTCATTCGCTGGCGGCGCCATGTTCTCCCTCGCCCATGACCATGTGCTGATGCGCGCCGATCGCGGCTACTGGAGTGTGAACGAAGTGCTGCTCCGGATGCGGCTCACCCCTGGAATGCAAGCAATCCTCTCCGGGCGACTGACCGCACCAACGGCGCGTCGGGCCATCCTGACTGCGCATCGCTTCACGGGCCCCGCCGCCCTAGAGGCAGGCATAGCTGACGCAATTCACGACCAGGAAACATTGCTTCCACGAGCAATCGAACTCGCACAGTCGCTTGCGCCAACAGCGCACCCGGTCCTCGGCGTTCTAAAAGAAGACCTNTACGCCTCGGTGCTTCCGCTGCTGCGCAGCGGTGAGGGTCCGGTCGCGTTCTGATTACGAGNTGACAAACCCGCTCGCACGAAGTGGCCATGGCCTGCGCCCGTTGGAGACCGACGTCGCTGCTCAGGCTCACCGAGATACCAGGATTTGATTGGCCAATATCAGCTTGGTTCAGTTGCCTGAAAAGATCACGATTGTCTAGTCCCCAGCGTGGGTCTGAGCAGCCGGCATAAGTTGGCCCTCAAGTTCGTCGAGTTAAGCGCAGGTAAAATCGGCTAACCGATTGCGGGCCGATGCTGTTGACTGCAGACGGAAATACTTTCACTTTGTCGAACGACTCCGGATTTATCCCTTAAATAAAATCCGGAAAGGGTGTATTTGCGTTGAGTGCTCAGAAGAGGCAGCAATTGCGCTCATAAGGAAACGAGTAAAAGCGACTTCAGCGTCGCAGGTAAGGCGCTGCCTGATGCTCACGGGTCCGTCACATGAAACATCGGTAGGTTCAGAGACATGACCGGAGTCGATCGACGAGAGAAAGTGGAGCGCGTCGTTGAGCGGCCGAACACGACGTTCAAGCCGCGTCGCCGATCGCTGAGCGAAAAACGTCAGACCGAGTTTGATGCCTGGATCACACGTTGGGGGCTTGACGAGAACGGGCCGGTGTTGGATTGGCCCGAGCTGTTTGGCGACCGTCCTATTGTCGTTGATATTGGGTTCGGGCGTGGCGAGGGAACCGTCGACATGGCCCGCGCTGACCATGAAACTGCGATTATCGGCATCGAGGTGCATACGCCAGGCGTTGTCGCAGTGCTCGATGCCGTTGAAAATGATCCACTGCCCCATGTACGAGTGGTGCATGGCGACGCGCTGCGATTCTTGACTCGTGTACCGAACAATTCACTCGATGCCGTGCGCGTGTACTTTCCTGACCCTTGGCCAAAAAAGCGACATCACGATCGTCGACTGATTCGTCCCGACGTNGTCGACGTCCTAGTCGACCGATTGCNGCTCGGCGGCACCTTGCATCTCGCCACCGACATTGGTCACTACGCAGACCAAATGTTGGCAACCTGTGCCGCTGTCGACCGTCTCAATGGTGGCCAGATCAAACGGCCTAGCTGGCGGCCGGTAACTCGATTTGAGCAGCGCGGACTTGACGAAGGCCGGGCGCCAATTGACTTCCTGTTCACCCGCACATCCTGAGCTGTAGCACCCACGATGTTTGTCGGAAATCTTTGCCAAGCGACGCTGCCCCCAAAATTTNCCAAGGCTGATGTCGAGATGTCCTCACATATTAGTTGTGGTCGCAACTAATATTAGTATGATGTCGACGATGAGCGCAATCCGTCAGACGTTCNCCTTGAACTCACAGTGGCCAACAATCGACCCGTTTCTTTTCGTCGCTCACCATCTCGACGACTTTCCAAATGGCACTGCCCACCTCGAACCCGACGCCTCCCTGAAGGGCCGCACAATCGGCCAGGACTTCGACAGCATCGACGGTTGGAACATGTACCACGGTAAAAACNTGCCGGGTTTCCCGCAGCACCCTCATCGGGGCTTCGAAACCATCACCTACGTACGGACTGGTTTCTGCGACCACAGCGATTCGATGGGTGCTACGGCGCGCTTCGGACGCGGCGACACGCAATGGATGACCGCAGGCAAAGGCATCGTGCACTGCGAGATGTTTCCCTTACTAAAGGGTGATGAACCAAACCCTCTTGAGCTCTTCCAGATCTGGTTAAACCTGCCTGCCGAGGACAAGATGGTTGATCCGTACTTCACCATGCTTTGGAGCCACGACACACCGACCGTCGTTAATGCAGGCCTAAATGGTGAACTTGTCAACGTCACAGTTATCGCTGGCACACTGCGTGACAGCGGTATCTCAGTGACTGCCCAGAGTCCACCGCCAAACTCGTGGGCCTCGCGCGCTGAAGCTGACGTTGCGATTTGGCATCTCAGCTTTGGTCCTGGCGCGACCTGGACACTGCCGGCAGCAGCTCACGCCGATACCGAACGAGTGCTGTACGTGTTTGGTGGATCGTCGCTGACAATTAACGGTGAAGGCGTTGAGGTAGGCACTGGCGTGCTGCTCAACGACCCGACGCAAATGAAAAAAATCGTTGCTGGCGACGGTGGTGTCGAAGTAATGCTGCTTCAAGGCCGCCCAATTGGTGAACCGGTGGCGCGCTATGGCCCATTCGTGATGAACACTGAAGCCGAGGTCCGTCAGGCGTTCCAGGACTATCAGCAAACTGGTTTTGGCGGCTGGCCGTGGCCGTCGGACGACCCAACCCACGGGATCGATGAAGGTCGCTTCGCTCATCACGCTGACGGCAAGCTTGAACGCTTCGACCGCGAGCCCGTCACTACCTGACGCTGCCCCCTGGCCCGGCACCGCCCGCGTTCGCATTTTTGGCAGACTGCAGCGATGAGTGTTCTTCACGATCTGCTCGCTGCGCGGGGCACCTTACTGATCGACGGCGCTATGGGGACTGAGCTTTTCGCTCGGGGACTCGGGTCGGGCGACCCGCCAGAGATGTGGAACGTTGACCATCCTGATCGAGTCACCGCAGTGCACGCCGCCTACGTCAATGCCGGCTCCGACATCGTGTTAACCAACTCCTTTGGGGGAACGGGTTTTCGGCTGAAGCTGCACAAGCTTGACGACCGCTGTATCGAGCTCAACCGTGCAGCGGCACAGGTGGCACGAACCGCAGCGGACGCTCACTTCGCAGAGACCGGACGACGCGTCCTCGTCGCCGGATCGATGGGTCCCACCGGCGAGCTACTCGAGCCGATGGGATCAATGACGCCGGAGACGTGCGCTGACGCATTCCGCGAACAGGTGATCGGTCTCGATGAGGGCGGCGCTGACGTCCTGTGGATCGAAACAATGAGCCATCTCGACGAAGTCGCCGCTGCGGTCGAAGGTGCTCGTTCAGTGAGCGACCTCCCGGTATGCACCACGCTGAGCTTCGACACCGCCGGTCGCACAATGATGGGCGTGTCGGGTGAAGCCGCAGTCAACCGACTTACTGAACTTGGCGTTGATGCCATCGGCGCGAACTGTGGCAATAACCTCGCTGACACTGAGGCTGCACTCCACGAAATGCGGGCCGCCAATCCGGACGTTCCCCTGATTAGTAAGGCCAACGCAGGTATGCCTGAATGGCACGGAGCCGAACTCCACTACAGCGGTGAACCTGAAGTAATGGCAGCCCACGCTGTGCGTCAACGCGAGGCCGGAATTCAGATCATTGGTGCCTGCTGCGGCAGCTCACCGAAGCATCTTGCGATGATGCGACTAGTGCTTGACGGCAACCTTCCCGTCCCTGAAGTCGAGTTTGAGGTGGCCGCTGTTCGTCAAGTCGCCAAGGCCCGCCAACGCACCGGTCGGCGTTCGTCACGTCCCGAACGCTGAGTCTTCCTATGCTTTGGAGGCCACCACTGACGTCAAACGCTGTTGATGAGCGACTCACTAAAAAGTTCACTGAGGAACGCCCGAATTAAGTGCAGGAACGATCACTGACACCGGTAGCAACGTCAGGACGTATCAACCGGCAAAGTGACGTTTGGTTTACTCGATCCGATCCTTGTTCCCTTAGTGTCTCGGCGTGCCTCATGCCCAGGTCAACAAACTCACGATCGAGTACGACATCAAAGGGACGGGTGAGCCGCTACTTCTCGTCCATGGTTTGAACACGCAACTAATCGAATGGCCCGAAGAACTCGTCGATCTTTTCGTCGCCGAGGGCTTTCAAGTCATTCGGTTCGACAACCGAGACATCGGCTTGTCGACACAGGGAACATGGACACCTCCGACGACAGCCAAGACGGTGGCGGCGATTTTGGCCAAACGGCCGCTGAAGGGAGTCGGCTACACGCTTGTCGACATGGCGGACGACGCTGCCGGGCTGCTCGACGCGCTCGATATCAAGTCAGCTCATATCGTTGGCGTCTCGATGGGTGGAATGATTGCACAGGAGTTGGCAATTAACCACCCGACCCGGGTGCGCAGCATGTGTTCAATCATGTCGAACGTCGGTGACCGCAAGAGTGGCGGCGTCAAGCTGTCACTTGCACGCAAGATTGCGCGGCGCCCGGCGCCGACGAAGGAGAATGCCGTCGACGAAGACGTGAAGCTAAACGAACTCATCTCCGGACCACATTTTGATGCTGGTGAACGCCGGGTGCTGGCAGCGACATTGGTTGAGCGGAGTTTCACCCCCAAAGGTACCGAACGGCAGTTGGCCGCGATTTCCGCAAGCCGTGACCGCACTCAACTGCTCGCAGCGGTGACAGCGCCGACACTCGTTATTCACGGACTCCTTGATCCACTCGTCAAGCCCAGCGGCGGAGTCGCGACAGCGATGGCCGTTCCAGGGTCGCGTCTGCTTGCGCTGCCCGACATGGGCCACGATCTGCCTCAACCGCGATTTACTGAGATTCGTGACGCGATTCTTGACAACATCAGGCGCGCGTCATCAGCGCACCCGCACCGAGAGGCAGATTAGTAGAATTCGACGGTTTCTATATTAGAAATCGGCCCGGTTTCTGCCGGTCTCGCATCGAAGGCCTCGAGCTGAGACAACGGTTATCCGGTGAAGGTGGGTGAACCAGTTACCGGGTCGGCTGGCCCAGCAGTAGGCGGTGCCACCACTGGTGGCGCGGTCGTTGTGGTTGTCGGGGCCGAAGTCGTCGTCGTGGGAGCCACCGACGTTGTGGTTGTCGGGGCCGAAGTCGTCGTCGTGGGAGCCACCGACGTCGTGGTTGTCGGGGCCGAAGTCGTCGTCGTGGGAGCCACCGTCGTCGTTGTTGTGGTGGTTGTCGCCACGGGCTGCCACTGGGCATACAACGTGTCGGTACCGGAGGTCGGCAACGTATACGGGTCATCTCCGCTATAGCTGGTGCCCGTGCCATCGGCAGCAGTGTTCCAACCCGTAAACGTGTAACCGTCACGAGTCGGCTCCGTCGTTGACAACGCCACAGATGAAGCGCCTCCACCGGTCACCGTGCTTGGTCCACCAACACCGCCGTTTAGGCCGAAAGCCAGTGACGCTGAGGACTCAAAGAGTCGGACGTAACCCTCCGTGTTTCCGCCCCAACCAGCGGACGGCGCGCCAATCGCAACGAGTCCGCCGTTGCGGGCGAGAGCGGTAGATGCCCCGAAGATGTCGCCGTTGCCGCGACCGGTGAACGCGGTCCCAGCCTGGATCCACAGTGATTGATTTCCGTCCCAGTCATAGACCCGGACGGCGTCACCAGTTCCCAACATTGAGTCGCCGGTGGACCCAATGGCAACCCGCCCGCCATCTGCTGCAATTGCGACGGATGAGCCTGCCTCCGCTGACTGGCCAGCCCCAGAAATAGAAACACCCACTTGGACCCAAGTGTCGATGTCGCTGTCCCAGCGGTAGATGCGGGCTTCGCCGGCGGACGTTCCCCCGGCATCGTTGTTGGGGGCACCAACCACGATGTGTTCACCATCTGACGACATCGAGGCGGCCTCGCCGAAGAAGTCGTAGTCAGCATCTCCGTCAATGTCGGCGCCAAGCTGATACCAATCCAAACCGACGTCGTCCCACTCGAAGACACGCACGTGTCCCGTATTCGTGCCAGCTACGCCGTCGTTGGCCGGAGCGCCGATAGCGAGGCGGGCGCCGTCGGCAGACATCCCGAGAGCGAAACCTGCCCGGTCGCCCTCCGCCTCGGCGACAACCTCACTTCCGACTTGAACCCAGTCAGAAGTGACTGCGTCCCAGTCCAGTACCCGCACGAAGCCATACCTGGATCCACCGCCATAGGTTTGAGGCGCCCCAACGGCAATCCGGTTGCCGTCGCTCGACATCGCAACAGCCCAGCCGAGCCAGTCCGCCAAGGTCCCACCCTCGATGTCCCCGCCGACCTGGATCCAGTCGTTCCCGTCGTACTCGAATACCCGCACGTGGCCAGTGCTGTTCGCAGGGCCGTCGTGGTATGGGGATCCGATGGCGACGCGATTCCCGTTCTCGGAAATCGCAACAGCTGCGCCCGACTCGTCTCCCCCTGCAACCCCGTCGATGTCGGTCCCGAGTTGACTCCACGTCAGAAGGGCAGTGTCCCATTCGAAAACGCGCGCATGGCCAGAGGCACTCCCGACAGAGTCGTTTGTCGTCGCGCCGATGACAATCCGAGTGCCATCTTCGGAAATCGCGATCGAGGCACCGGATCGGTCAGCCTCGGCTTCACCTTCGAGGTCCTCACCAACTTGATTCCAAACTACGGAGCTGGGGGTCTCAACCGCCTGCGCCCGGAGTCCCAGAATCAGACAGGCGAGCGTTGCTGTAAAGACAACCAAGGTCCGAAAGGCGAATGACCGGTGCGTGCGAGGAACGCAGCACGGGCGTAAAGGACTGTGACCGGCTACAGAAATGGGAGGATGTGCGGTTGGACGAGTCACCAAAAGCTCCAACTCAGAAGAAACTCCACCACGAGTACCCTAATTGGTCCCTAAGTGGGCTCCGAGGTCGCCAGGCTTTTGCGGGCAAGAGCAAGTCGCTCTCGACCGCCCGTATGAGCGTCGTGACATGCTCGGAGGACCGTGGAGCCAACTTCACCGGCTACATCAAAGAGCGTCAAGCGTTGTGGTGGACCGCCGTCAGACCAGATTTGCCTGCGGATGTTTCGTTGTTGCCTTCGCAGCCATCACCGTCGGCGGTACCGGTCATGGCAATCCCCTAGTTGCGACCACGCCGACTCCCCACTGCGGCACCACCACAACCGAGCCAATCATGGCGTACGCGCCAGCGATCGACCAGCTATTCGCAGACGCAGCAATCGTGACGCTGCATAACGCCGGTTTTGAACTCACCGCACGTTCTGAAGAAGGTCACCAAGGCGTGTAATCAACTCGCTCGTTCGGTGTGATCGATAGGCGGGCCACTCGGCCAACATCCGCACCACGGCGGGCAAAACGGATTTCCACTAATCCCCCCGATAGGCAGAAAACTTCCACTGAGTGCCGAGTCCGCAACACCAGACCCGAGGCCCATCGCCAACTGCTTCGGCCGCCGTACCAGCCCATGCAGAAAGTGAAGGGCTGCAGATCACGACGGTCCGCCTCATTGTGGGTTCATGACGACGAGTGCTGAGCGACAAACTCAGCGTTGATTGCAACAAAACGTAGGTTTAGGAGTCGTTGCTCTGAGAACAGCGGCCCCTGCTTTTGGTCGATCGATCAGAAACCGTGGTAACTCGTGATTACCGCTGCGAGAACCATGGGTGAGTTCCAAATTGGTTTGCACTCACTGGCTCCCCTTGCGTCACGAACCATTCCACGCCCTTCGTTACCGAACGCAAGTAACGGCGCATCATTGGACCGAGGACCAAAATTCGAAGAAGGTACTGCAGCCCTCGAATGCGAGTAAGCGATCGTGGCCACACGCTGATTGCCAAACGGCAGGCTCCAGATGATCGAGGGGAAATCCGCCAACTGACATGAGAGGTCGGCTCGCCCGGCGCGCCGATGTCGAGGTCGTAGCCGACACCGTCGACCCAATGAGTGAAAGTCCTCTCATACACCCAGCCGCTTCGGTAGTGAATTTTGTCGCGCGCCGCAGCCCCCGGCCACTCCGTCACAGGGTTGTGCTCACAAAATGGATGCACATGCTCAAGGTGCCCCGGCTTCGTGATCACGGCCCAGACCACTTCAGCCGGAGCGGAAATCTCGCGAGTCACTCGAATTGGTCTTTCTCGCTGCGCGCAGTCTCCCACCACTCCATCATTGCCGATGACGGATCACGGCTGAGGTGAAGAAAGCCTGCCAGACCGAGCCAACCAGCATCTACTTCGCCGAGTTGTGCGTAACGGCGCCAACGGTGGGACTGCGTCAACCCGCAGGGTTGCCTGGCACGTGACACACTCTGAGCCCAAACAGCACGGAAGCCGCTGCTCCATCGGACGGCAGTTCCAACGCGGAAGGGTCAGAGCGCGGACCGTAGTGCCTGCGCACGATGAGCGGCTTCAGTTGATGAGTCAGCGAGCACGGTCAGGTGGCCCATCTTGCGGCCTGTCCGTGACTCATCCTTGCCATACAGATGCAACTTTGAACTCGGTGCAGCGAGGGCTGCCGACCAATTTGGTTGACCACTCTCCGGCCAGAGATCGCCGAGCAGATTGACCATTGCGACCCCAGCTGATGTCATCGAAGTTTCGCCGAGCCCAACGCCACAAATCGCTCGTATTTGCTGTTCAAATTGGCTGGTCGTACTGGCATCAAGAGTCCAGTGACCACTGTTGTGCGGGCGCGGCGCGATCTCATTCACAAGCAGGTGTGTGTTGTCCCTAGTGCCGACCAAGAACAGCTCGACGGCAAGTACGCCAACGAAGTCAAGCCGATCAGCGATCGAACACGCCAGCGCAGTAGCCTGGTCAGTAACGTCAGCAGGAAGCGCAGCCGGCACAACCGAAATATCAAGAATTCCGTCGGTGTGTGTGTTTTCAGCCACAGGCCAGGTTCGGGTGCTGCCATCCGCCGAACGGCCGACAATGACGCTGGCCTCGGTCTCTAGTTCAAGCATTGCTTCGACTACGCATGGCACGCGTCCGAGCTCATTCCACGCTGAGGTCAACTCAGTCAAGCCCTTCACGCGGCGCTGGCCCTTCCCGTCATAACCAAGCCGAGCTGTCTTGAGCACAACCTCTCCATCCAGCAACTGATGCGGAAGTTGATCGGGGCCGCCCGCACCGACCTGAAGCACAGCATGCAGGCCGACCGGAAACCCATGATCGGTCAGAAACCGCTTCTCGGCGATTCGATCCTGCGCGACGCGCACTGCAGCCGGGCCCGGCGCAACACAAATAGACGCTGCAAGGAAGTCGAGCGTTGTTGCCGGTGGATTCTCAAACTCCGTGGTGACGACATCACAGACTTCAATTAGTCGCTGAAGCGCAGCGAGGTCGTCAAAGGCAGCAACAAGATGTTCGTCAGCCACCGCACCCGCCGGGGCCCCGGGGTCGGGGTCAAGCACAATCGTTCGATAGCCCATGAGCTTGGCAGCGACAAGGGTGTACCGGCCAAGTTGACCACCGCCCAGCATTCCGATCGTTGCCGGAGGAACGATGACTGTCATCAGTTCGATGGAAGGGTCGAGTCGGCCGCTATCTGTCGGTGTTCAGCGCGATAATCATCAAGCGCTGAACGAAGCGCCGGATCATGGTTGGCGAGCAGCGCGACAGCAAACAGTGCTGCATTGGTGGCACCGGCCTCGCCGATTGCGAAAGTTGCCGTCGGAATCCCCGCGGGCATCTGCACAATCGAGTACAGCGAGTCCTGTCCAGACAGATGTCGCGAGGCGACCGGAACGCCGAGCACCGGAACCGTCGTCTTTGCAGCAAGCATCCCGGGCAGATGGGCGGCGCCGCCCGCACCGGCGATAATGACTTGAAGTCCTCGATTTATCGCGTTCTCGGCGTACGTGAACATCTCATCGGGCATGCGGTGGGCACTCACGACCTTCGCTTCGTGCGCGACACCGAAACGCGCAAGAGTTTCAACGGTCTTTGACATCGTGGGCCAGTCGCTGGATGAGCCCATCACGACACCAATAAGTGGTGCTGACTCGGTTGGGGCGACGTCCTTCACTCTGCCAGGTTATGCCGTCTCAGCACCGCCGCAGACAGCGGCACTTAATCAGTGGTCAGATGTCGCCAAATTCAGACAACTGCACAATCGGGGCATCAACTGGGAGACCACTGGCGCCGCCACCTCCAGAGTTAAAGTTGCGCCCGAAGTAAAAGATGGCTCCAAGGATCACAACAAACACGATTGCGGCGAGTACCCACTCCATNGTCGACGTCATGCGCTTCGACGTTCGCNTGCCAGTCGNATGCACGGTGGGTCGACCCTTCGGCGCCGTGTAGCCCTTGCCGTGTTTTGCTTCGCTCGCCATGCACATCAATCAATCAGACGTGAGGAGCGGAAACAAGCTCACGTGAGCTGTTTTCCAGATTGTTCGCCAGAGGGCATCGTCCAGGTCGTCGGCCAACGCCGAGTCAACGTCAGATCGATCAATCACTGGATGCAAGCCCTCTCGTCTCACAAAACAGGAGCGCTTGACAGCCGTAATGTGCTGACGCCGGGCAGCGTTGCCAACCTCAACGGGTTTCTGATGAGCCCGGTCAGGCTCCAGCCTGACGTGCTAGCGACTTAGCGCGGAGCGCAGCTATCGCTTGGCGTTCACCTGGCGTGACCTCTGAGTTGGCCAAGCGGTGATCGCAGGCAGCAACGGTGAAGGCATCAATCGCGCTGGCGCCACGCGCACGTTTAAAGATCTCAACTCCCAGCCGGATGCCCATCTGCTGTGCGAAACCCTTTATTTCAAACGTGGCCATCTCAACATAAGACAACGCTGCGTCAAATCCAGCAGGCCCTCCAGCCGCGTTGTTCCATCCGATAATCACAGGGCCTTCCTCCGTGATCATCACATTCATCGGGTGTAAGTCGAGATGCAGCACTCTGTCGTCACGACGCTTCTTCGGTGCAGCAGTTGAGGGCGTCACCATCCAATTCGGAGCGACGAGTGCATTGACGTCGTGCTGCAATCGAGCGAGCAAACGAACATGAGAGAAAAGCTTCCATGGACGGGCCTCAAAATCTTCGAGCATCGTGGTGCCGTCGATTCGCTCCATCAGAATGTCACGATCAGCAAGGTGTTTTGGGCCAAGATCAAANACCGCTGGAACTCTGATTCCATGACCGGCCACGAACCTCATCACGCGGATCTCATAAGCGGTGTCTTGGCTCGATCTTCGGTAGCGGCGCAGCACCTGACCGTCGCCGACGTCGTACACATCAGCTGAGCGACCGCGTGCGAGAAGCGGACCCGGCGGTGGAACGATCGACTCATTCGCCACAGCTACACCATGTCAGCCAAGCACCTGGGCGAGTGCGGTGAGAGCCCGATCGATGTCGCCNTGTGATGTGTAGTGNACGAACGACAGACGAACGACCCCGCGTTCGGGNTCGATGCCGATGCCGTTCAGCACGCGCACGGCGTAGTAGTGACCAGAACTCGTTTGAACACCCTGCTCGACTAGCTTTTGGGCAACAACAGACGGTTCTTGTGTGATCGTCGTGAAGGCGANGGTCGGGCAGCGGTGCCCGGTTGCGGCATCAAGCGACGCTGGCCCAATCACCTGAACCGCTCGAGAGTGGGACAGTTCGTTAAGTAACTGTATGGAAAGTGCATCTTCATGGGCACGCCAAAGTGCCGAAGCTTGAGCACATGCTGTGCGCAACGAGTCTGTCGGTGCTCCGCCATGTGCACGGTGAAAATCACGGACATAGTCGAGGACAGCACCACATGCAGCAACCTGGGCGTGGTCGGGGCCAGCCGGGTTCAACCGTTTGTCCGGTGAGCCAGCACTGAAGAAGTGGGCTTGGTTTGGCAACTCGTCGAGGAGGCCGTTGCGAACAACCATCAGCCCCTGATGCACTGAATAGGTCTTGTACAAGCTGAAGAGGTACACGTCGGCGTCGAGCGCAGCAACGTCAGGGATGGTGTGCGGGGCAAACGACACTCCGTCAACGATGACCCGAGCATCAACGGCGTGTGCAAGCTTGGTGATCCGTGCAACGTCATTTTCCTGACCCACAATATTTGACGCGTGAGGCACCGTTACGAGACGAGTCTGTGGTGTGATCAAGGCCTCGAACTCATCAATGTTGAGAAGTCCCGTTTCTGGGTCCATACACCACTCACGGACTGTCAGCCCGAGGCGTGAGGCCATCCGCCGAACTGCCCCAGTGTTTGCCTCATGGTCTTGGTTGGTGACGATGATCTCGTCGTCCGGTCCGAGAATCTGCCCGAAAGCATCNGCTAATACAAACGTGTTCATTGACGTTGACGGCCCGAACACAATTTCNGAACTCGCGACGCCAAGNGCTTCAGCCCATCGGGCACGGGACCTGTCCATCTCCTCGCCGGCACGTTTCGACGAAGCAAATCCGGCGTAGGGCTGCACTTTGGTCTCGGTGTAATACCTGTTTAAGGCATCGATGGTTTGATGGCAGGCAAACGATCCACCAGCGTTATCGAAAAATGAATGTCCGTCATTGATCGGTTGAGAAAACGCAGGAAACTGGCGACGGACCCAATCGAGATCAATAACAGCGTTCACCTAGTCAAGGTACCTTGCGACGTTCCTTCAGCCGTTTCATGCATGATCAGTCGGCGAAGGTGAATGGGTTACCAGCTGAGCGGTCGGCAGCAAGTTGGAGGACATCGGGCTGCAAGTAACAGCCCTATTAGGCGAAGTCCTCGTGTTCAGCGCTGGCCTTACTGAGGTCGAGGTTGGCATAAATGACCGTCTCGGAAAACTTGTTGGACTCAATGACCGACGAGTTAGCTGAGCTCACCCAAGATCTCGAGCAATGCAGCCTCAATTGCGACGAGCACTTGCGGACCTTGGGCCTCATCGCCGACCACTCATGGACACCGATGCAAAGTGTGCTGCGGCGACCCTCATCCGTAGCGATTCGAGTGAGGTCGGCGTCGGCAGACCGTCAATGCCAAGCTGAATAAATGGACATCGATACAGCCTCGGTTGACCACGCGCTCAGCACAACACGGGCGGTACGAAGACGGCTTGACCTCAAGCGCGAGGTTGACCAGCAGATCATTCTCGATTGCATCGACATCGCCGAGCAAGCGCCTACGGGCGGCAATCTTTCAAGCCGGCGCTGGCTCCTGGTCCGCGACCCGAAAATCAAAGACGGCCTTGCGGAGATCTACCAGCGCAGTGCTGGCCAAGGGATGGTCAATGCCGCAGATCGACTTGCCGGAAGTGGTCATCCGCAGGAACGCAACATGGCCTCGGCCGCCCATCTCGCACAACATCTCGCAGAAGTTCCTGCAATCGTCATTCCTACGATCATCGGACGACACGACAACAGTGGCCGACCGGGCCTCTTTGACTCAGTCATTCAAGCCGGCTGGAGTTTCTGTGTGGCGCTGCGGGCGCGTGGCCTTGGCACTGCATGGGTCACGGCGTTGCTGACCGAAGAAGATTCCGTCAAGGAATTACTCGGCATTCCCGTTCACATGACCGAAATCGCTATGTTCCCCGTCGCCTGGACCAAGGGCACCAATTTTTCCCCTGCACAACGTCATCCTGCGCGATCCGTGACCTACTTCGACAGTTTTGAACGCACCTTCGAGTCGGGTCCAAGCGATCCCGTACGTCTTGCCGACGGCCCGGGCACAATTGCCGAGATAGACATCGACGCTCCACCCGCGGCCGTTTGGCCGGTGATCACCGACATCAACTTGTCAGCCGCCTATTCGCCGGAGTTCCAAGGCGCAGAATGGGTGGATCCTGATGCGCCGATTGCTGTGGGATCAACTTTTGTCGGCACAAACCACAACGAAGCGTTCGGTGAATTCAAAGTCCCATCTTTCGTCGATACGTTCGAGAAGAACGTGTCGTTCGGTTGGCGAACCTCAGACGTTGGTAACCCTGGGGCACGATGGCGATTCGACCTTGAGTCGACGGGCCAAAACACGCGCTTGCGATACTCGATGATCCTCGGTCCTGGGCCGTCAGGCCTCACGATGGCGATTAAGGCGATGCCCGACAAGGAAGACCGCATAATCAACCGGCGGGTGCGCACCCAGCACACAGCGATGCTGCAGGTGGTTGCCGGAGTGAAGAAAACAGTCGAAGCAACACACTGAGTCCGTCGGTGATCGCACCGTGAACCAAAAAGCCCCTGGCAGCTCAGCTACCAGGGGCTTTGGTGGTGGAGACGATGGGAATCGAACCCACGACATCTTGCTTGCAAAGCAAGTGCTCTGCCAACTGAGCTACGTCCCCAGACGAAACCACGATAGCGGCCTCACACGATCTCCCACCCGCAACGTTTCGGCGACATTCTCGAAACGATCTCACGTAAATGCTGAGCTGACTGCGCCGAGACCATTCGTCTTCAGTGTCACCGGCTTCGTTAGTTGTCTTTCAACGCAACGGCATTCGGCGTCACGTTCATCTTTGGCTCATATTCGGCCAACGCGACGTCACGGGCATCGGATCGAATCGTTGCACGGAGCACACCACGACACTCGTCGCAGGGCCCATAGAAGTCCTCGGTGACAGTCGATTGACAACGCGGGCACGCAAACTCCATCCCTCCGACGTTACAACGCGTACGATCCAGAGCAATGTCCGACTCACGTCCGCCGATTTTTGACGATGGCGGTGGACTGCCCGACGTCAGTCGCAGCACGCACCCCACTGATGCTGGGGACCCGGTGAGCGCGAAACGAACGGAGTGGGATCGTGACAACAATGACTGGGATGGCCCGAACTATCTAGTGCGACGCGCAATCGTCGTCGCACTAGTTGTTGCGATCATCACGCTCGCAGCCGTCCTGGTAGGTCGCATCATTGGCAGCGACAACAGCGGGTCTGGGTCAAACTTCACCAATGCCAACTGGAACCATGTGGTCACCGTCGACAACAACGCAGGCACCGTCATCATCACTAATCCAGAAGGTGAGGAGACAAACCGCTTTCGCTTCGGGCTCTCCGCTCTGGCTGACACCGAGGTCATCGGCAGCACGCTGGTCAGCGTTGATGCAGATGCATTCGCCGTTGTGCCACTTGACGCTGAAGCCAAGATCACGGCTGCCACTGACGTCACCACAGTCAAGATTGCGTCCACCGGCACGTTGCTCAGGCCCTCGGGAAGCGCTCAAACCGTTGTCGCCCAGAACACGTCATCGGAACGGCTCGTTATGGCGCACGGCCCGACCGGTGAGGTCATCGACACCTTGGCCACTGACCCAGTTCCGGGCGCACGCTACGACCTCGCTAACGCCCGAACTGAACCAGATGGACGTCATGTCCTCGTCACCGACACCGGCAACTTTCAGAGCGTCCTCTTTTCTTTCGATCGAGACAGACCATCTTTCTTTCCTGGCCTTGCGCTTGCAGTAAACGACGACATCGTCGTGACTGCCGTCAACGTCGGAACAAACGCCAACGTCGCAGTATTCGACCACACAGGTGAACCAGGCGTGTCTGCCCGCACCTCCTCCGTCCGTGCAGGCATGATCAGCAATGACAAAGTCATCCTTGTTGGCATTGACGGGAACATCCTTGGACTTGCACTCAGCGACGGAGATATTACCGAACTCGGCAGCCTGTCGATCGGAACGGTCGAATTCGGCGACGTGGCCACCCGCGGCGACCGTCTCATCGTGGTCGGCGAACTCGGCACTGCGTTGATTGACGCAGACGGCACCATCGTCACAGAATTGCCCGGCGCTCGGCCAACAACGTCGGGTATTGACGAACTCGCTCCACGTCGTACTACCTGTTTGACCGTGGAGCGCGAAACCGCCGGTGAGCTGGCAGTGATCAAATTCGAGACGGGGAAGGTCGAAGCCGAAGCGTTAGCCAGCCCTGATCTTCTTGGCGCCGTCGACGGATGCCAACCAATAATTCCAACGTCGGCCGGATATCTCTCGCTCACCGCTGAAGAAGTGGGCCCAGTGACTCTCACCGGTGATGTCATCGCCATCTCACCCGACAGCGGAACGATCGGCGTGGAACAGTCCAACCGCCTCAAACTTGTCCCAAGAGCCACCGCTCAGCCAGCGGACGATGCTGACGTCGTCGAGCCCGTCGACGTCGGACGCAGTGGCCGGCAGATCTTCTTCGCTGAGCTTTAACCCAAATGACTGGTTCCGCTGTTAACGATTCGGGCTTAAATGAGCCCTTCATCGAAATCGATCGTGGTGACACCGTTTGGCGCTTTGAGCGTGAGTTCATCACATCCAACTGGACGTGTCTCTTCGGCAACGGCTGCAAGGGGATCTTGCAAGAGAACGCGACCGAGTTAAACCAAGGCTGCTGCTCGCTCGGTGCCCACTTCGGTGATGGTCCAGCTGGTCAGAATGAAGCAATGCAAGTGCAGGCGTACGCAGCAATGCTCTCGCCTGCCAACTTCCAGTTCTTCAAGACCGCACACGACCCAGATAGCGCCCGAGGCACACTCAGCATTTACGGTGACGACGAACGCACACACACCCGCGTTGTCGACGGAGCGTGCATCTTTCTTAATCGGCCTGGCTTCGACGGCGGCGAGGGCTGCGCCCTGCATATCGCTGCGCTCGAGTCAGACGAGTCGCCTACCGAATGGAAGCCTTCGGTCTGCTGGCAGCTCCCGCTGCGCATCGACTGGGAAGAGGCCGATGCTGACACTGAAACGGCGACCGTTCGGCGTTGGGGTCGTACCGACTGGAGTAAGCACGGTGAAACAATGGCTTGGTGCTGCACGGAGCAGTCTGAGGGCGGTGAGGCGTACTGCGGCACCGAGCAAGTCATCGACTCCCTCCGCGAAGAACTCACAGCGCTCGCCGGTGATGAGGTCTACGTCGAACTCACGCGACGCATCACCAGTTGACCCAACGCGCGAGAAGGCAATAGGTCGTCAGATGATGTTAAATACCGCAAGCATTTGGCGGCCGTTGACGGAGTCAGCATGAGCAAATTCCGATTTTCCGCTGTCACCAACATTGGTCTTTTCAGGAATGACGATTGGCCGGGAGAGCGAATTCATGTGCTGGGCAACGTCTTTCTCTCGTTGTCCATCGCGACCTCTGGCCGCTTTTCCGCGTCGCGGGAAGTGGCACAAAAGTGCCCTTTCGCTCGGTTGACCTCAGTCTCAAATGCGATGAGTACTGCGTGAAAAGCATGCAACGTCGTTAGAGCTACGGTCGCAGCAT
>PASB01000008.1 GCA_002711735.1 Ilumatobacter sp. | reverse complement strand
CTTCATGCCGCTGCCTCCGATATCGATACCAAATCCGAATTGAGTGTCGTTCACGTTCGCCGAACCTAGCGACGCCCGCACCTCGGCGTCTGCGTTTTCCTCTCAGTGTCGTCCATTTCTTTCTGACGGCGAGCTACGGCACGCCTGGGCGGCGTGCCTCGGACCAAGTCATGCCTTGCTCGGCGTTGACTTCGCGAGGCAGACCAAGAACGTGCTCGGCAACGATGTTGCGCTGCACTGCAAACGTGCCGCCACCGAGGGTCAGCGCCGGGTGGAATAGGTATCCGTANTGCCAAATCGGATCNACTCCGTTGAAATGATTCAANCCGACGAGNTTGTTCTCAGTCGGCCCTCCGCTCATTGAAGTCGGCAATTGACCGNCCGGGCCAGAACCAGCGAGCATGCCATCAGTTCCCGCTAAGGCTTTCGCTAAAGACATGACCTTCTGGCCATGCTCGTCGGCCATGATCTTCAAAATTGATGCTTCAGGCCCTGGCGTCTTGCCGTTGAGCGTGGCGCTGAGGCTGCGCAGACGGTTAAGGCGAAGGAGTTCAGCATCAATGTGTAACTTGGCCGCTACGTCTCGAAGNCTCGGGTCANCGATGCCGCCGTTCTCACGGATTTGATCGAGGAGCTGTTCTGCCGACGGACCTACGCCCCATAGCGACCCTGCCGACGATANTGACACTCTTTCGTTAGACAGAGTGACCTTCGCNAGCCGCCAACCATCGCCTTCTTCNCCAACGCGCAACGACACCGGCAAACGCATGTCGTCNAAAAACACNTGATTNAACGAGTGGGCCGTGGTCATGTCNACGATCGGGCTCATCGAAAGNCCTGGAGTATCCATTGGGCAGATGAAATAAGAAATGCCTTTGTGTTTCGGCTGGTCAGGGTCCGTGCGAGCAATGAGGATGCCAAACTGAGAGTGATGTGCCCCACTTGACCAGATTTTTGAGCCGTTGATCACGTACTCATCGCCGTCGCGTACTGCCGTTGTTGCAAGGTTTGCAAGGTCGCTTCCGGCCTCGGTCTCGGAGAACAGCTGGCTCCAGAACTCCTCGCCGCTGAAAATCTTTGGCAAGTACCTGTCCTGCTGTTCTTGGCTGCCCGCAAGCAAGATGGTNGGCGCAGCCCAGCCGATCCCTATGGCGTTGCCCGGTCGCCGGATACCCGCCCTGTCGAGCTCGTCGTCGATGACGATTTGCTCAATCGGGCTCGCCTCAAAGCCGTAGGGCGCTGGCCAGTGCGGTACCACATAGCCAGCCTGAGCCAGTTCTAAACCGGTTGGAGCGGGGTTGGCGGCGATCCAGGCACGGACGGCAAGACGTGCCGGATGATCGTCAGCGGGAAGATCAAAATCCATTTCGCCAGTCTGGCCGATGCGGTCCTCCGAGCCGCAGGCGCGTGCGTCAGCGATGGAGTTTGACAGATTTTCGCCAGGCACTGAAGCTGCTGATCGGGCCGTTGCGTGGCGCAGCCAGCCAAGGCCACGGATGCGTTTCCGCCGGCACGATCATCTCAGCGCGCGACCTAAATCCAGGTACCGGCGCAAAGGTCACCGCTACCGCACGATCCCGCAGAACAGCGACCGGGTCTCCAAGGTGAAGTNCAACTGTGGTGGTGCTGGCCAGCTCTGCGAGCGTCTCAACGAGGAAAATCAGTCGCTTCGAGCTCAGCTGCAAACCGGCAAGCAGCCGTTCGTCGAAGACAAACACCGCTGGGAGATCTGGTCGAGCAGCGAGAGCCGGATCGCCAACGCCTAACGATTCCGCCGTCAGCCAAACCGTGTCAGCGTTCCGCGACTCAACGACATGCTTCGGTCCAGATGTGCGAATGCCATGCGGATCGCGACGAAGCTCAACCGGTTCCGAGATCGGCTCCAGGGCAGGATTCGCTGGCCAGTCTTCGACCGGACACCACCGATTCAGCTCGCAGAGATTGCACATTGCCCCAGCACGTTTCTCGACCTGATAGCGACTGAAGCCATAGTGCTTCGACGCGCCGACACCCGTCGTCCATTGCCAACCGAGCCGGTTAGCAGCCCTCGAACCATCGAGAAGATGCCGGAAGAAATGATTCTCACCTTCTTGCCATGACAACCCCTCACGAACAGCCCAATGGCTCGCCAACCACATCCGCGCCTGGTTCACCATCCATCCGTCGTTCAACAACTCGCCAACGGTGTTGTCCATGCAGGCCATCTGACGGTCCCAGCCCGAGTCGAAATCAGCCGTCGCCGTCGGCGGTAGCGCGTTGCGAATGCCACGCCGAGTCTTCGTTCCCAGTCGCGAGTACCAATGGCGCGCAAATTCCTGCCAGAACAGTTCGTCGCGAAATTTCGAGACGTCGCGCTCCGGCCCACCCGCCACATGGTCCCAGACTTGACGCAGGCTGAGCAGACCATGTCGGACGTACGGCGAGAGCCCNGAGGCCCCGCGACGCGACACCGGGAGGACCTCGTTACGGCGCCGGGCGTATCCCTCAACATNGAAAGCCGCAAGCGCCCTATCTGCGGCGCTCTGTCCACCCGAAAACTCCCNAGACCCTTGCACATCGTCACAGACCAGGTGCGCGAAATGCTCAGCCACGAAGGTAGCGGCGGCAGCACGGCCCGGAATCGGCGTGGGTAACCCGGTGTTCAACTCTGACGTCATAGAAATGGTTTACCCGCCAGCAGCAGGTAGCGCCAGAGCGGAGGAACGTGTCATCTGGTCCAGCAGTCGGGCCATTCGGCTCTTCGACCCCGAAGCTCAACCACAACTTAACGATCCGCCCNGGGCAGCNCCANCTGCTCAGCGGGTCTAACCANNCTCCCCAACCTGCCAGTCGCGCTGCATCGCCACGTCATTCACGCCGCTCAATCTGACGAATAGATCCATGCACAAAGGAACTGTCACGCCAGGTGACTGAACATAAGTACCCACTGTTGCGGACGATGAACGAACACGACCTCTATGTCANTGTTGCTCTTGCGCNNTTAACTAAGNGTGGCGGTGCTGACCCNTACACCTGCGGCCAGCGTGACGGACTGCCGGTTCGACCGTTGTGCCCTAAACGCCCCAACATCGACGGCACTGGAACGCTGATCAAAGCGATTGTGATTCAGCCGGCACGACTTCGTGCTGTACTTCGTCTCCGGATGATCCCCATCGAAGCAGCGCAGCCATTCCGCAGCGAGACGATCAGACGTACTTCCAGCCAAATCGTCCCTTGATACAAAGGTGGCCGTGGGTCACGTCGTGGTCTGCGGGGCTGGTGACCTTAACAATCTCGTTGTCCTGCACGTGCAGCTCGAGGTTGCAGCCNACNCCGCAGTACGAGCACACCGTGCGAGTCACCAACTGGTCGTCTTCGCGCCAATTGTCTGCTGCGCGCAGGTCAAACTCAGTCTTAAACTGGAGTGCGTTCGTGGGACACACTCCGATGCAGTTACCGCAGTAAACGCACGCCGAGTCAGGCAGCGTTACATCGAATTCGGTCGAGATGCGATTGTCAAAACCNCGACCCGACATCGCAATCGCGAAGGTGAACTGTGCTTCCTCGCCGCATGCATCAACGCACTTGTAGCAAAGAACACACTTGTCGTAGTCCCGGATGTAGAGGTTGTCTTGGACCTTGACCGGTTGGTCGAACCGCTCAGCGCCCTCGACATACCGGCCCGTGTCGACACCATACTCTGACGACCATTCGTTGATCTTCGGGGCCTCGCTGAGATCGTTTGCCGTGCCGAGAAACTCGAGCACCATTCTGCGGCTGTGTCGAACACGGTCCGAGTCAGTCCGAATTTCCATGCCGTCTTCTGCTGAGCGTGAGCAGGACGGCACGAGCGTGCGGTTGCCTTCAACTTCGACAACACAAACGCGGCACGCATTGACGGGCGTGAGNTTCTCTGCGTAGCAAATCGTTGGCGTGTCGATGCCATGTTGGGTGCACGCGTCAAGAATCGTCGCGCCCTCATCGACTGCAACGTCGGCACCGTCAATCCGAACCGTGACCTGGGTGACCGTTTCAACGGTTGGGTTCATGACAAAGCTCCAATCAGGCCGAGGCGGATGGCCGACTGCACAGCACCGGCAGCGGTGTGACCGAGGCCGCAGATCGACGCATCGGCCATCGCCAAGGCCATGTCATCGACCAGGGTCGAGCGCGCAGCGGACAGCGTCCCGGTTCGACCGAGTTCCACGATCACCTCGTGCTGACGAGTCGTGCCGACGCGGCACGGGACGCATTGGCCGCACGACTCGCCCTTGAAAAATTCAGTAATACGCGTCAGCAGCGCTTGGAAATCAACCGAGTCGTCGAACAGCGTGATAACGCCAGAGCCGAGAGTCGTACCGCACTCTCGTGTGTCCTCTTGCGTCAACGGCAGGTCAAGTTGGTCAGCAGAGATGAAACTACCTGCAGCTCCGCCCATAAGGATCGCTCGCGTGGTTCCCGTGGCGCCGCCGGCTAGGGCGATGACATCACCGAGTGTGGTCCCCATCGCAACTTCGTAGACCGCTGGAATCGCAACGTGACCGGACACGCAGAAGAGTCGTGTTCCCGGCGACTTCTCCGTACCAACCGATCGGTAGGCAACCGCACCGTTCAACACAATGAATGCCGCATTGAGCAAGGTCTCGGGATTGTTGACTGCAGTCGGCTCACCGAAAAGGCCGTGCGTCGTCGGAAACGGCGGCTTGTTGCGAGGTTCACCGCGGAACCCTTCGATGGACTCCATCAACGCCGTCTCCTCCCCGCAGATATACGCACCGGCACCGCGACGCAACTCGATGTCAAACCGTTTACCTGACCCCATGACGTCATCGCCCAGTAAACCGGCGGTTCGAGCCTGGTCCATAGCGTTGACGAGGCGGCTAGTCGACAAGGGGTACTCACCCCGGATGTAGATCCAACCGTTCTCTGCGCCGACGGCAACCCCGGCGATGGTCAAGGCCTCGATGAGGGCGAACGGATCGTGGTCCATCAGGTGCCGATCCTTGAACGTGCCCGGCTCAGACTCGTCCGCGTTGGCAATGACGTGCTTCGGACGCCCCGATTCGTCAGCTACCCCTTGCCACTTGATGGCGGTAGGGAAGGCTGCGCCCCCACGTCCGGTCAAGCCGGCAGCCCGGACTTCGTCGATGACGGCTTGACCGCCAAGTTTGATTGCTTTGGCCAGCGCCTCGTATCCGCCGTGTTCTCGGTAAGAGGCGAGCGAAGTCGGGTCGACGACGCCGACACGACTCAGCAGGCGGAGTCCTTCGGTGTCGAACTGTGGTGGCCGAAACGATCCGGGCGTAGCAACCTCACCTGTGTCTGCCGGCACGAAATCAGGGGCTCCGCGGCCCTGCACGAACTGCGCTGGGGCTCGCTCGCACTGCCCGAGGCACGGACCGCGGTGCACGCGTTTTCCCTCGGCTTCGAGACGTTGCGCGAAGCCTTCGGCATCAGCGATGTGGCACGACGTGTCAATGCACACGTGCACGGTCGGCTCGGCATGTCCCGGATCATCGGTGCGGAAGAGTTCGTAGAAGGTGGCGACGCCATACGCCTCAGCTGGCGGTACTTGCAGAACATCGCACAGATAGTTCAACCCACCGGGGCTGATCCACCCGATCTCCGCCTGAAGCGCATGGAGTCCTGGCAGCAGCAGGTGCCGTCGATTGTTCTTACGTGCCATGCCGCCGCGTACGAGACGTTCGGTGTCGTGCAGAACGACTCGAGCGTCGGTGCCGAGCACTGCGTCGACTGCCACCCGTTCAGCGTTGGTCGAAGTATCGACCGTGAGGTGAAGATCGGTCATGTGCGTGTTGTCCTTAGCCTGACATCTCAGTTGGCGAGTCGAGCCGCAGTTTGTCGATACGAATCGATGCGGCTTTGAACTCTGACGTGCCGGATCGCTTATCCCACGCATCGTTGGTCAGCTTGTTGATATCAACCAACGCAGGAAAGTGGTAGGTGGTGAAGGTCAACCCCTCCGGGATATCTGGTTGGAACCGCACCGACATCTCGACCGTGCCGCGTGGCGAACTGACCTGCACGCGTTCGCCATCGACGATGCCCAACGACTGGCCGTCGGATGGATTGATGTCGAGCTCATCGCCATAGCGAATTGGCGAATCAAAGCCGTTGCTCTGCACACCCGTGTTGTACGAGTCCAGTGAACGACCCGTGGTGAGTCGAAGCGGGAACTCGCTCGTGAGCTGCTCGTTGGGACCCTCGTGCTCGACAATCGAAAACGGTGCGGGGTCACGACCACCGAGATCGTCCTCCCAAAGCCAACCGTGCAAAAATGGACTTCCGGGATGATCGAGGCTCGGGCACGGCCACTGCAACCCGCCTTCATCTTCCAAACGGTCGTAGGACATCCCGGCATGCATTGGTGACAGCGACCGGAGCTCGTCCCACAGCGCCTCGGGCTCAAGGTCGCACCCGTGCTCGGCAAGGTCGACACCCATCCGCTTGGCGAGTTCGCCCAGAATGTCGATGTCATGTCGAGCCTCGCCGGGCGGAGTGACGGCCGGTCTGGTCCGCTGCACCCGACGTTCACTCGACGTGACGGTGCCATCTGACTCTGCCCAGGCAACCGACGCGGGAAACACGACATCGGCGAGCTCGGCAGTGCGCGTCATGAAAATATCCTGCACAACAAGACAGTCGAGACCCGCCAACAGCCTGCGGGCATGGTCGACGTCTGCCTCAGAATCAGCCGGGTTTTCACCGATGACGAATGCTGCGGTGAGATCGCCGCGGCCCATTGCTTCAAACATCAGGGTCAGGTGGATGCCGTCCTCTGGGTTCAACTCGGCGCCGTATGCAGCCTCGAACTTAGCCCGGTGTTCGCCGTTCGTGATGTCCTGAAACCCCGGCAACTTGTTGGGCAACGAACCCATGTCGCCGCCACCCTGCACGTTGTTCTGGCCGCGCAGAGGAACAAGCCCACTCCCCCAGGTCCCGACGTGGCCGGTTAGTAGCGCAAGGTTGCAAAGCGAGAGCACATTATCGACCGCATTGTGATGCTCGGTGATGCCGAGAGTCCATAGAATCTGCGCCTTGTCAGCCGTCGCGTAGGCGTGCGCCATGTCCTTGATTGCCTCAGCAGGCACACCGGTGATTTCAGCGGCGACGTCGAGTGTGTAGGGCTCAACCGAGTCCCGATAGGCCTCGAAACCCTTTGTCGAATGGTTAATGAATGCTTGATTCACAAGCCCAGCGTGGATGATCTCACGNGCCACTGCGTTGGCCATAGCGATGTCGGTACCGACGTCGAGTCCAAGCCAGACGTCAGCAAATTTCGAAGATGAGGTGCGTCGCGGATCGACGCTGTACATCGTNGCTCCGCTACGGAGCCCCTTCAGTAGATGGTGAAAGAAGATCGGATGCGCTTCGCGGGCGTTGCTTCCCCAGAGCANCACGACATCGGCCTCTTCAATTTCTTTGTACGAAACGGTGCCGCCTCCAGCCCCGAATACTGTCGCCAGACCGACGACGGAGGGAGCGTGTCAAGTCCGGTTGCAGGAGTCAATGTTGTTCGACCCCATCACCAATCGCGTCCACTTCTGAGCGAGATAGTTGACTTCGTTGGTGGCTTTCGAGCACGAAAACATGCCGAAAGCGTTGCGGTTGCCATGCTCGATAGCATCGCGTGCCCGGCTAAAACCGGCAGCTGCTTGATCAAGTGCTTCATCCCAGCTTGCTGGCCGCAATGCACCTCCGTCACGAATGTACGGCGTCGTCAAACGAGGGAGCCCGAGACCGTCCTTGGGGTCGGCTGTTATCTGCTGCTGTCCACGACGAAGCTTCACGCGCGGCATATTAGGCCGCCCGAGGGGTTCCCTTCCACCGTTCCAGCCCGATTTTGTTCTGCATCGTGAAACGAGTCCACATCGCGGAACCCGAATATGACGGGGAACCAGAGGGAGCGCATGCTGCAAACTCCCCTAAAACGAACGTAAGTGTAGAAAACATCTCGTGACAACGGCAATCGGGCGCTGCGTCGTTCGATATCATTGCGGTGCGTGGAGGGGTCCGGAATCGATATGCCAGTACGGCCCGACAAGCCCGCCTGGAAGTCCAAGCCCGTTGCCCAGCGCCGACGCGAAATCGCACTCGGTTTAGCAAGCATCGCTGTTCTGGGCGCTGCCACCATCGGAGCATTCGTCGCAGGTCGTGGCCCGAGTACCGCTGCACTCGCCGCAAACGCCATCGAGTCAGCCCCCACACCAAGCACCACCGTGGTGTTTGAGTTGGAGTTGACCGGCGTCGACGAAGAAAGCATCGACGTCAATGGAGAGCCCGAGCGCGCCGACGGCGGCTGCACAATCGGAGCGCTGTCGTTGCGTCTCGGAGCAACCGGCGACGGCGTCGAGTGTCTCCAGNACGCCTTGCGCGTGGAAGGGCACTTCANGGGAACAGTCGATGGAAACTTCGAAGACGCGACGTTGCGGGCTGCGATGGACTTTCAGACCGCACAGGATCTCTTTGTTGACGGCGTCGTCGGTCGCGAGACCGCCCTCGCACTCGCAATCTGGCCNGACGAGGAATCGCTCGTCACGCGTACTCCCCCACCTCCGGCGGGTGCCAAAGACCTCTGGGGTGTTGAGCTCTCTCCTGTTGCAACAGCCGGCGACGACGCTCCTCCCCTGCCGGATAACTCAGGATCAGGTCGACGCGTGGTCTACGACCGTGCTGGCCAGAGGGTCTGGGCAGTCCGCAATGACGGTGTCATTATCCGGTCTTGGTTGGTTTCTGGCTCGACCTATAGCAACGAGCTCCCTGGTAGCCACGAGGTCTACAGCCGTTCAGAGATGTCGACCGCGTGGAACGGCAAAGCATGGCTTCCACAGATGGTTCGTTGGCTCAAGACCGAGCGTGGGGCGATCGGCTTTCATGCAATCCCGCTCCACGTCGAAGACAACTCGCCATATCAGGGCAGTGACGAACTCGGCACGCGCCTCTCCGGCGGTTGCCAACGCCAGCACAACCTTGACGCCGCATTCATGTGGGAATTTGCCACGCTTGGCACTCCTGTCATCGTGACCTGAGTACCGAGTCGGCGACCAGTGGTTCAGTTGTCAGAGCGTGCCGGGTCAAACTTCAGGGAAGAGGATGTCAACCCGGGGTCCCCAGACCGACTTGGCGCCCTCGTGGCCAGTGCGAATCATCCAGACCATTGCAAACAAGCCCACTACCGCTACCAGCCACCCGAGGGCCTGCCGGGCCCGAGTGTTCGTGGCAACGAACGCTAAAGCTCCAGTGCGCAGACCTTCCAGACGTTCCATCGCCGTAAGAGCCGCAAGTAGGAAGAACCAGACCAACGTCATCACGAATGTCGTCTCGGCGAGGCTTTCGTGCAGCTTGATGTCGACTGCGCCCTCACCGTTGGCCCGGTCGTACGCTTCGATGAGTGCTTCACCGGACTCTTTAGCGCCAAACAGCAACACGACCGTGACGCCGACAAGGGCCAGTGGCCACCAGCCCGCCGCCAAACGCCACGCCGGCTTCACCGCAAACATGACCATCAGAATCGCGGCGATAGGCAGCAGCACGACCGGAGCGTGAACGAGCAACGGATGCGCAGGGAGGTCGAAAAGCTTGTCGAACATTCGTGCATCGTAGATCAGCTCTTTGCGCTGAACGATGGGCCAGGCGGCGTGCTGAGATCAGAGTCCTTTCTAAATCTGCTTCGACGACCCAACTGGCCGAACCATACTCTTTGGGTTTTAGCGGCTTTCCATCTCCATGACAGCTTCGAGGTCGTCGGCTGGTGACACGGTGACGATGTATCGATCTACGCCGGCATCTACAAGATCGCGCGGCACCACCCCCAACGGGGTACCTGGCTCACGCATGTCGAGCACACTGACCTCAAATCCGGCCGGCAACTCCGCTGCGTGCAACCGCTCAAGCTGTTCGTGCAGCCTGCTGGTCCGCCTAATGTTGACGCCGTCCGCCAGGTCGATCGCCACTTCGATCGTGGACCAGGCTGATGCCCCAACGGTGAGTCGCGGCTTGACCGACCCATCCACGACAGCCGATAGGCCAGTGAAACCAACCGATGTCGACGGGTTTGAGGGCTCGTTCGCCCAGATGTCTTTGAGAGACGCGATGGACTCGCGCAACAGGCGCACCCGCTCTTCGGTTGTTCGCAGTGGTTTGACGAGCATGTCGTGTTCGGAGGCGAACCTCGACCCCGGCGCTGCGCCTGATCCGACTCCGAGCCGAACCCGGTCGGGCGCTAACGACTGCAGAGAGTTGACGGCGCTTGCGAGTTGCACCGGATGCCGGTTAGTGACGTTGGCGACGAGGATGCCGATGTCGACACGCTCGGTCACCGCTCCGATAGCGCCGAGACACACGAAGGGGTCGCGCGACCACGGGGACCCGACCATTTCGCCACTGAAGTGATCATTTACCCACACTGCGCCAACACTCGTAGCGTCCGCCGCTCGAGCAATTGCGACGAGCTCGCTGAGTTCGGCGCCGAAGGGGCTGAGGACGAAGTCAGTGTCCATCACCCCGACAGTAGGTTGCACGGTGATGGCGATCACACTCGACTCACCGGTCGACGTCCCGGGCTACCTGGAAAGGCTCGGCTACGACGGCGTGCCGAGCCTCGATCTGGCGACGTTGACTAGGTTGCAGCAATTACACATGACTGCGGTGCCGTTCGAGAATCTCGACATCGCACTTGGTGAAGGTGTGGCCCTCGACGCCGGGGCTTCGATCAACAAAATTGTCGCAGGTGGACGAGGCGGGTGGTGCTTTGAGGTCAACGGCGCATTTGCTGCGCTGCTTGAGGCCCTGGGGTTTCGCGTCAGTCTCTTGGGCGCTGCGGTCCTCCTCGATGGGCCAAGTCGTGTGATCGAACACGTTGCGCTTGAGGTGGAGCTTGACCAGCCCTACTTGGTCGACGTCGGCTTTGGTGAGTCATCCATTCGCCCCTTGGCGCTTAACCGTCGTGGACGCCAGGACGGAGGGAGCGCTGACTATCAATTCATTGCCAGCCCGGAGGGCACCACGTTGGCGCTGCTGGACGAAAGCGACGCCGATGCCGTGCCGGTGGCGCAGTACCGGTTCAAACGTGTCGCACACTCCCTAACTGACTTTGCCGCTGTGGCAGCATCAATGCAGTTCAACCCAGACAAGAACTGGCACAAGCGGCCGTTCGCTACTCGGCTCCTTGACTGCGGTCCTGATCGCGTGACGCTCACCTACGACCGACTCAAGGTCGTCCAGGACGGGAACACGACCGAGCAGCCGATCACCATCAACGAATGGTCAAGCGCTCTCTTGGATTGGTTCGGCATCCGCCTTGGGGCCGCAGCCGAAGCAGCCCTCCGCTCGCAGATTAGACCGGCACAGCCTTGAGGGGCGGCGGGCACTCGTTCTCCAAGCAGACCAAATCTCTTGGGGAGGCTACGGACATGCTCGGCTACAGCCCTCGCTGCTGTCCGTTGCCGCCCGGCGCTGTGCATCGTTCGCTACCCGGTAGCGAGCCCCGAGACGGCCTTTGATCAGAACTCGTTTCTGGGACTCAGCTCTGCGGGAGGCGGTAAGCATCGAGTGTTGGTTTAAGCGGGCGCGCATACCAGAGCGGACGGCGCAAGCCACTGTTATTTGTCGTCCCAGCGGGACGGGTTTTGGCCATCCAGTCAAGGTAAGCCTCATGCGACTTTGCGGTGTCGACCACGACGTCGCCATACTCGTCGCCAACTTCTGCCGGGGTGACGTGCACGCGCTGGTGCCAGCACTGCATTCCTGAAATTGGATCAGGCTGCACACAGAACGTTGCGTTCTGATGCACACCCGTGTCGTGCCACCAGATCCGTCCGGTATCGGGGTCCGAGGACTCGTAGCTCATCATATTTTTCTTGTCAGCACCCTCCCGCTTCAGTGTCCAGGTCGTGCCCTGCTGGTCGATCGTCGCTTTCCCGGCAGCCCAGTTGCGGCCTTCAGCCTCGTCGAGACGCCAACGACCCATGTGGTGCGATGCCGCAACGACACCGGGTCGGATGCCCTCGGTCTGCCACGCCTGAATCACGAAGTGCCCAATGCGGGTCGAGATACGGACGAGGCCGCTTTCCTCAATGTGTAGCTCCTCAGCATCTTGAGGATGGATCCACAGCGGGTGGCGGTGACTGATTTCATTCAGCCACTTCGAGTTCGCAGAACGAGTGTGGATAAGCGTTGGAATGCGGAACGTTGGCAGCAAAATGCGCTCGGAGCCAGCGAGGTCGAGGTTTTCCCAGTGAACATGGCTCGGAATCCACTTCGGCGTCGAGTATTCGGGCCAGCCCCAATCTTTCAACGTTGTCGAGAACAACTCAAGCTTTTTCGATGGCGTTGGAAAGCCTTCTTTGATCACACCGTCAACTTCGACAGCTGGTGAACCGTCGCCAAGCTTTGCAAGTTCCGTGGCGGCAAAACTTTCTTCAGAGCCGTCAAAGGTGCCAATCGTGCCCGGCTTGCGGAATACACCATGCTCGTCCTTGGTGCAGTCGGCAACCGATTCGGCACTAACGAGCTTTTCGTACGGTAGGTATGGATCCGTCGGCACAGCGAAGCTCCCGCGATCACGCATGTATTCAAGAGGGACCTGCCCAACTGACTCAGCAGCTTCGGCCAGGCCGGGGACTTCTTCGGCGAAGATGTAGCCGTAGTACTCATCGACACTGATCGGGTTGCCCGGTCGTTCGTCGGACTAGAACCATTGGCGGATGCCCATCGAACCGTCAGGGTCTATCTTCCATGACAGGTCGATCCAAAACTCGTTTTCTTCCCATACTTCACCAGGGTTGAACTCGTGGCTGCGTTTATGAGGACTGACCGGCTTGCCCGTCTTGATCTCCTCGTAGCGTCGGAAGACCGACTGTCGGAATCCGATCCATCGGCCTGCGTGGGTCTCATATGACGACACATCATGGCGCTCGGCGCCCACGCCCATCGGCAATACGTAGTCAGCGAACCAGGATGTCTCGGACCACGTCGGCGTGAGAGCGACGTGGCAGTGGACCTTCTTAGGGTCCTTCAGCGCCTCGAGCCAGGTGAAGCCGTCGGGGTTGGTCCAGATCGGGTTGTATACCCGAGAAAAGTATGTGTCGAGCTTGCCGCGGCCTTCGTTAAGGAAGTGCGGGAGCAGAATTGACATTTCGTGATAGCTCAGCGGGAACTCTTGCGGCCAACTCAACTCGTTCCAGCGCGGGAGCGGCGGTGCACCCTTCGGTTGGTGCGCAGCGAACTTGTTCCAGCCGTTACCCGATGTGCCACCCTCGGTGCCGACAGAGCCAGTGAGCACATTAAGGAAGAAAAGGCAGCGGGCGACTTGCCAGCCACCCTCGTTGCCGGCACCGGCAGCCCGCCAGTTGTGGCTGGCGAACTTAGTCGGGTGCTTGCCGATGATCACTGCGACCTCGCGGATCTGGTCGGCGGACACGCCAGTGATGTACTCAGCTCGTTCGGGCGTGTACTCGCTGTAATGATCCTTCAATGCTGCTTCGACCGAGTCGAAGGTTTGTGGCATGTTGGGGTAAAGCTCAGCAAGGAAGGTCTCCCAGTTGACCCAGCGACGAACGAAGTCGCGTTCCCAGTTCCCGCTCTCGAGTAGCAAGTGTGCAATCGACAGACACAGAAACGCCTCGGTTCCCGGCCAGGTTGGCAGCCAGTGGTCAGCCTTCGATCCGGTATTACTAAGCCGCGGGTCGACACAAATCACGGTCGCGCCTTTGCTCTGGGCCTCAATGATTCGCTGCGCGTGCGGATTGAAGTAGTGGCCCGCTTCGAGATGCGATGAGATGAGAAATATGACCTCGGCATTCGCAAAGTCACTCGACGGGCGGTCGTGACCCATCCAGCTCTGGTAGCCAATCCGTGCGTTCGACGAGCAGATGTTGGTGTGGCTGTTATGTCCGTCGGTACCCCACGCCTTTAAAACGCGATCGGCGTACCCGTCTTCGCCTGGCCGGCCCACGTGGTACATCACCTCGTTGTGACGGTCTTCTTCGAAGGCAGTGCGGATGCGTCCACCAAGCTCCGTCAGCGCCTGATCCCAACTGATGCGCTCCCACTCTCCGCTGCCGCGCTCGCCGGTCTGCTTCAGCGGATACATGATCCGTTCGTTGTCATAAATCTGGTTGATAGTGGCCGGGCCCTTGGCGCAATTACGGCCGCGGCTCGCCGGGTGTTCAGGGTTGCCTTCAATCTTGGCAATCGCTCCGGTCTCGTTGTCGAAGTATGCAAGCAGCCCACATGCCGCTTCGCAGTTGAAGCAAGTCGTCGGAACAAGGGTGTAGTTACGTTCGACCTTGTCAGGCCACGCCTTGGCGTCAAGCTCGGTCCAATCGTGCCACCTATCGTGCGGCGGGTACTTTTGCAGATCAGTCATGTGGGTTCTCCAAAGTCACAATTGGGCCAGACACCGTTGGCGACTCTCAGCTGAGTGGGACGGATTGGCCAGCGCGAACGAAGGCGGTTTCAGACAGGAACATGCCGACGAGAGCGAGTAGACCGGCGAACGCTGCGATGCCAGTGTTAGTCGAGCTCACGTCTCCATTGCTGAGCACGATGATCATCGCAGTTGCAGGCAACAGCAGGCCAAGGATGACTCCGAATTGGAACCATCTTTTTTGAGCGCCCCTGGTCATGTCGTGGATGGCCATTTCGACGTGGCGACTACCGCAACTCTGCAACTCAACCCAACTGAGGAACGCAATCGCACCGACGCCTCCGAGAAGGACCCACCAGACCGCACGGTGCGATGGGATGTCCATGAAGATGTCGAGGATTACGTAGGCCGAGGCACCAGCGATCGCGGCTCGGGCTAGCAACATCGGGAGGAGCAAGGGCGTCTGCCATAGGTCTCGGCCTTCACACTGCCCAAACAGGAAGGCGGTGTATCCCGCAGTGGTGGCGCCGAGGATGGCTGTCGGAATGGCCACGATTTTAAGGGCGTCGCCGGCGTCGGCAGCTCCAAGGAGGAGCCAGACAGCAGACAGTGCAGCAAACACACCGAGCACGTAGGCGCCCTTGACCAGCCATGAGTCGAAGTTGGACTTTGTCAGTAAGAAGTAAAAGCGTTTGGGCTGCTTGAGATCGCCAACGAGCAACCCGCCAGTGAGGACAAGCATGACGCCCGCCACGATAGGCGGCACGACACCGACGGCAGCTTGCGCGTTAGCGTGACCGAGCACGACCATCAGCGCGGCCATCATCATGATGCCGCCGGCAATGGCTTTGGTAACAAGGTATCCCGACACCATCTTGTCCCATGTGGTCTTGTGGGCCGTGGTGTAGGCAGTGCGGGCAACGATTCCAGGGTCGCCGTGACCGCAACTGTCGAGCTCCGGCGTCAGCCGGTGGTCAGCAGTTGTATCGGCCCAGATCATGCCGTCAGGTTTGATCTTGGTGCGGGTTGGATCGAGTGATGCCTGATCAGCTCCCTTGTAATAGACCTTCGGCTTTGTGTTTTGTTCAGGGGAGCGGACTGCGACATCACGTCGGCCGATTAATTTCGTGTTCGCATTGTTCGGGTCATCGAAGTCAACGACCTTGATCGCCTCAGTCGGACAAACAACGACACACGACGGCTCGAGATTCATCTCGACGCGATGATTGCAAAAGTTGCACTTTTGCGCAGTTTTCGTTTCCGGGTTGATGAACAGAGCGTCGTAAGGGCAGGCGTTCATGCACGACTTACAGCCAATGCAGTTGTCGTCTTGGAAATCGACGACGCCATTCTCAGCGCGAAACAGCGCGTGCGTCGGGCAGATCGTCATACACGGAGCGTCTTCGCACTGGTTGCATCTCATCACCGAGAAGTGCCGACTTGCGTTTGGAAAGTTGCCAGTCTCGATGTACTTCACCCATGTACGATTGACGCCAAGCGGTACATCGTGTTCGCTCTTGCACGCAATCGTGCAGGCATGGCAGCCGATGCAAGAATCACTGTCGAGCAGGAACCCCAGTCGGGTCATCGCTCCCCCATTCATGTAGTGAGTCGATCATCTAATTTCGACGCTTTGTCAAGCTATCGCACCATTGCACCGACGTGCTGCGCATCGCTCCAAAACGAACCAGCAGCGCTTTATGCCGTCAGTCAAGTGGCGGGAGTCGGCGGGCGCATTCAGCAATGACGTCTGCTGCGTGGGTGGCGTCATCGACGGTGGTCTTCCACGACGACACACTCACTCGCATTGCTGTCTCACCGTGCCACTGAGTCGCCCCACACCAAATGCGACCGTCGCGTTGAATCTCGGCTAGCAAAGTCTCAGTGGCCGCTGCCGATCCGTACCGGAGCAGCACCTGGTTGATCACCACGTCGTTGAGGACGTCGAAGTCGGCGTTCCTCAGCCGTTCAGCGATCAGCTGCGCTGCGTCGGACGCGCGCTGTACCAGTTGTGCGACGCCGCTGCGGCCCAAGGTGCGCAGTACGGCCCACACCTCAACCTGACGCGCCCGCTGCGAAGACTGCGGCGTGTGGTGCATTGCCTCGAATCCGTGCTCGGGTGGCAGATAGCCGGCTACGGATGCGAACGTTCGCCTGAGCGCACCTTTGCGAGCGACAATCGCGATACCGCAGTCGTAGGTGACGTTGAGCCATTTGTGTCCGTCTGTTGCCCATGAATCGGCGCGGTGGAGACCTTCCACCAGGTGCGTGCGACTCGGATCGGCGAGTGCCCACAGTCCGAACGCACCGTCGACATGGAGCCAGCCGTTGTCGGTTGCCGCCGTCAGCCAGTCGGCGATCTCGTCAAATGGATCGAAGGCCCCAGTGTTGACCTCACCCGCTTGGGCGCACACAAGCACCGGCCCGGACAGATTTGTCGGCAACTGGGTACAGTCGATCCGACCTTGGTTGTCGGTGGGGACCTTCAGCACTCGATCACCTCCGAGACCGATCAGACCGAGCGACTTGCGCACAGTGCTGTGGGTGTTCTGTCCAATCACCACGGTGATTGGTGGTGCGCCGAACAGGCCATCGCTCTTCGCATTCCACCCTGCTCGCTCGAGCAATTCATCACGTGCTGCCGCCATACACGACGCGTTAGCGACAGTGGCACCGGTGACGAATCCAACATCTGAGTGGCCAGGCAAGCTGAGGACATCGAGCAGCCAGCCACGAGCAACATCGTGCAGCTTCGCCGCCGTTGGCGACATCACGGGCAGCGCTGCGTTCTGATCCCATGCATTGACCAGGAACGCGGCGCCAAGAGCGACTGGAAAGGTAGCGCCGTTGACGAAGCCGAAGTAGTTCGGCCCAGTCGACATCATCGTTGCTGGGCCGCCTACTTCGCTGAGCAGCCGCAGCGCGTCAGATGGATCCGTCGGCGCTTCGGGGAGCGGCTCATCAAAAGCGTCGAGTCTTGCGAGCGCTGCTTCGTCAGGCATCGCAGGCCGGGCATCCGTACCCGCTACGTATTCAATGGCCTGGCGGGCGGCATCGTGCAGCAACTCGATGTCGTTCATCTCGTCATTCTTTCCGAAGGCAACCGGTGACGCTGCACTGGCCTACGTAACGTTCAGTTCCAGTGTTCCCAGGTAGCCAAAGTCCACCCGGAATGCGTCACCGGATCGACAGTCAATTGGTCGGGTGAACGACCCGGCCAGAATCGTCTCGCCGGCAACTAGTGGGATGCCGATGTCCTGAAGGCGATTGGCAAGCCACACGACGCCCATTGCCGGGTCGTCAAGCACACCTGCGCCGAGGCCGGTTTCCTCCACCACACCATTGCGGTAAGCAATCGCACCGGCCCACCGCAAGTCACCATTTCGCGCTTCGTCCACCGAGACGTGCTCGTCGCCGACGACGATGCCGGAGTTTGCTGCGTTGTCCGAGATCGTGTCAAGAACGGTCCGAGTGCGACCGTCGTCAGGGTGCACGCGGTGCGATCGGGCGTCAATCAACTCAAGAGCCGGCACGACGTGACTGGTTGCTGCATACACGTCGTCGACAGTGAGCTTGCGGCCGAGTTCATGCGGTACGAGGTCGCAGGCAAGAACGAAGGCAAACTCAACTTCTATTTTGGGATCGAGGTGGTCGGCCGCTGCGATCGAGCCGCCACTTGGAATAAACATGTAGTCGAGCAACGCTCCGTAGTCGGGTTCGTCAATCTTCATCGCCATTTGCATCGCACGGCTCGTGAGACCGATCTTGTGCCCCTCAATCGTTGCCCCGTTTGCCACCTGCAAGTCGATCCAGGCTGCCTGGATGGCGTATGCATCCTCCAGCGTGATTCCGGGGAATCGGCGGGTCACGGGATCGCATGGCACAGCGCTGATCCGCGCCTGCTCGTGCTCGGCGGCAAGTAGCGCAATGTGTTCTGCGGAAAGAGTCACACTCATGAGATCTGGCCCAGCTTTGGAATGGCGTGCGAGTCGTAGGCGATGGAAACATTCTTCGTTTCCATGTAGAACTCGAAGCTGTACTCGGGACCGCCGTCACGGCCGATACCACTGGACTTGGACCCTCCGAACGGCGTCGGGAGGTGCCGAACGTTTTGGCTGTTCACCCAAATCATTCCGGCCTCAAGGTCACGGGCAACGCGCTGGGCTCGCCCGGTCTCACTGGTCCAGAGATATCCCGCCAGGCCGTACTCGACGTCGTTGGCCAGACGCACTGCTTCGGGCTCGTTGCTAAATGGAATCACAGTCAGGACCGGACCAAAGATCTCCTCCTGTGCGATGTCCATGTCGTTGCGCGCCCCGGTGAACAGCATTGGATCGACGTAGTACGAGTCCGGATCTGATGCTGCGCCACCGCCGACGACCACCGAGGCACCAGCGGCTTCCGCCTTGGCTCGGTAGCTCCGGACCTTTTCGCAGTGGCGCGGGTGAATCAGCGGACCGATCTCCGTCGACGGGTCGAGGGGGTGTCCGACCCTGAGCGCCTTGACCCGCTCAGTCAGCCCTGCCACGAACTCATCGTGAATCGATGATTGGATCAGCAGCCGACTCGATGACGTGCACCGCTCACCATTCAAGCTGTAGATCATAAAGATCACGGCGTCGAGCGCCCGATCGAGATCAGCGTCGTCGAATACGATCACTGGGTTCTTGCCACCGAGTTCGAAGTGCACTCGCTTGAGCGTGGGCGCACCCTGGGCTTGGATCATCGAGCCCGTCGACGACTCGCCGACGAAAGCAATCGCCTTGATCAGCGGATGCTCGGTCAAGGCCTTGCCCGCCGACTCGCCGAAGCCGTGCACTGTGTTCAAGACACCGGGCGGCAGTCCGGCTTCAACGGCGATCTCCGAGAGCATTGCTGCGGTGTAGGGGCTCCATTCAGCGGGCTTGTGAACGACGGTGCAGCCAGCTGCGAGAGCGGGAGCGATCTTCCAGGTTGACAACATGAAAGGCGTGTTCCACGGTGTGATTACCCCAACGGGTCCAAGCGCATGGCGACTCGAGAAGTTGATGTGGTGCTCGTCTGGCATTGAGCGCCCGTTGTTGGCGTCCGGTGCGTGGTCGGCAAAGAATCGGAAATTCTCTGCGCCCCGAATCGCTGCGGCGCTCATGAACCGAACCGTCTGCCCTGTGTCGACGCACTCAACCGCTGCAATATCGTCGGAGCGCATCTCGATCAGATCGGCAACCCTGTGCAATATCTTCTTCCGTTCCTTGCCGGAGCGACCGGACCAATCGGCGAACGCCTCGTGGGCTGCCTTGGCGGCCGCGTGAATGTCGGCTGCATCACCCGATGCGACCGAGCCAAGTAGCTCTGCATCGACGGGAGAGTTGTTTTCAAACGTCTTCCCGCTGACGCTCGCAGTCGGCCGGCCATTAATGAAGTGCAGCAACGGGGCATCGGCAAAAGGCCTGAGGCTTGCTGAGGCCAGTGCCTGGTAGTCGTCGAACGTCTTGTCAGCAGCCACGTCTTGTTCCCTCGTGTCTAATGTTGCGCTCAGCAATGACCGAGCGCAGATTGTTTTTGTTTATGCGGAAGAGCGGATCAATCTCCTGGTACTCAACGCTGAGCATCAGATTGTCTTGGGCATCGCCGAGCGCGTCGCTCAGCGCCGCCATCAATGCTTCGGTAAGGATCTGCTTGTCAGAATCGGAGCGGCCAGGGGCAAGCCGTGCCGTTACGGCGATGAAACCGTTCTTTGGGTACTCATCGCCGACGGCGTATATGTCGCGCTGTGCGGCACGAGTGCGCAGCGCGTCGAGGGGGGCAATACCGGTCGCGAGTGCAGCGTGATGCAGCACTACGACCAATCCTGCTATGTCTGCCACGTCGCTGACGTTGGCTGAGTGCTCAAGAATTAGGTGAGGCATTGCAAAGTATTATGTAACATGTTAAATATTAATGCAACATGAAGTTGTTGAGCTACTCCCACCCATCAATCCGCAACGGCACCTCGAGCTTCGGGGCCGTCAATGACACCACTTCGCCGACTGCGCTGATCATCGATCTTTCGACACGCATGCCCGACGTGCGCGACCTTTCGGACCTGATCGCGCAGCAACGGATCAACGAAGCACGATCAATTGTCGAGACCGCCAGCCTGAACCCTGCGATCGGCGTCCCACTCTCCAGCGTCACGTTCGAGCGCACACTTCCCGCTCCTGGCAAGATCTTCTGCATCGGTGTCAACTACGGCGGACGCAACGCTGAATACAGGGACAGCCAGGACGCGCCGACTAAGCCGAGCGTGTTCGTCCGGTTTCCCAGTTCGTTCACCGGCCATGGCCAGTCGCTCATTCGCCCACCTGAAAGTCCGCAGCTCGACTACGAGGGTGAAATCGTCGCTGTAATCGGCACAGGCGGCCGCCGAATCTCACGATCAAATGCTCGCCGCCATATCGCTGGGCTTACCCTCGGAAACGAAGGCACGATT
>PASB01000031.1 GCA_002711735.1 Ilumatobacter sp. | reverse complement strand
ATGATGCCGACAAGGATCGGCTGCAGCGAACCAATAATCGTCGCGTTGACGATGCTTGTCTCTTTGACAGCGGTGAAGAACAGAGCAATGTCAGCACCGAGGGCGAGGCCGCCCCACATTGACTTGCGCATGACCTGTGCGCTGAACGGCATGCCCCTGACCTGCATCCAGATGACCAACCCGATGCCGAAGATCCAGAAACGATAGGCGCCGAGAGCGAGGCCGCCCATTTCGATTCCCTTGGCGAGAATGGTGCCGACGGACCAGGCACAGACGGCGACACCAGCGCCAAGCAGCCCTCGACCAACATCGGTGTTTCCAGTCGACGCTGCTGTTTCTAGAGGTTTCACCGGAGCAACGTACCGGCTGGCAGCGCCAGCGATGCGGTCAGGAGCGATTGCGGAGAGTCGGAGCGGACCGCCCATACTGCGCGTACGCCGGGACGTCGCAATCGTCATGCGGAGCTTGGTTGTCAACGTCGTCTTGTTGGCGTACTCTTATCCCTCTGTTCGCCGCGGGGTGGAGCAGTTCGGTAGCTCGTCGGGCTCATAACCCGAAGGTCGCAGGTTCAAATCCTGCCCCCGCCACCAACGAGAAGGCTCGGAAACGTTGAGTTTCCGAGCCTTCGACGTTTTCGGTGGCGGGTCGGTCTCCACTGCGGGCTGACCAGCGCTACGCAGTTACCTGCCGGTCGTGGCGGAGCCCGGCAATCGACAACACCAACGCAACGGCCGGGACAACCGTCGACAGCCATAGAGCAGCCCGGTAGTCACCGGTCACCGACTGCACGAGTGCAAAAAACGCTGGTCCGATTGCGCTTCCGATGACCATTGCGCTCATTTGAACACCAGAGATCGCCCCTAGGTGCCGGCGTCCGAACACCTTAGGGATAGCTGCCGAGGTGAGCGATGAAAAGCAGCCTTGTGCGGCGCCCCACGTGATCACGGCCGCAACTGCGCCCCACCAAGTGTCAAGAAACCCAATTGTCGGGTACATCACCAACTGGGTGAGCGACATTGCGGCTGCGATAACCAGCGGCGTGACGCGATCAGTCATCCAACCCGTGAGCAGCGTGACGGGCACGCTAACGAAGGCGATAGGGACAAAGATGCGCACGATCTCGCTGTCGGTGAGCCCGAGTTCTGCACCGAGGTCAACAATGTGGAACGTGACGGCAGTTGCGGTCGAGGAGAGCGCCGCAACCGGAATCGTCAGCGCCCAAAACCGGACGTCACGGAGGGCCTGTGCCCGTGTGGCGTCGTGCTCGGTCCCCAAGATCGGCAACGTCTGTTCTGCTGCGGATGCACTGGGCTCGGGTCCGTCGGCGATGGCGGTGCGGTCCTGCCCGTCAATTTTGATCCCGGCGGCCTCGGGACTGACTCGGTAGAAGGTGATGATGATCGAGCCGACGACCACAACCAAAGTGAGCGCCATGATTCGCCACGCCGTCCGGAAGCCATCGATATCGATCAGCACGAGGAAAAGGGCAGGGCAAGCAGCGAGCGCGAAGCCCACGACAGCGCTAGATACGGCAGTTACGAGCCCTCTCCGACGGTCGAACCACTGCGCGACCATCGTGCGCGAGGCAAGCGTGAGCAGGCCCTGTCCGCTGAATCGCAGACAGCCAAATCCGACGGACATGACAACGAGACCGATGGGGGTACTCATCGGCCTAATTGCGCTCAATGCAACGAGAGTCGCCGAAAGGCCGAGCGTTGCGGCGAAAGCAACCACCCGCGATCCGTGCCGGTCAATCGCTCGACCGCCGGCTCCAAGGAAGAGGCCGCTCATTCCGGTGCCGACGAGGTAGGCAATCGCCAACTGCAACCGGGTGAGCCCAGTTGTCGAGATGAGATCGTCAGTGAAGACACTGACACCGGCGGTCTGGCCGGGTACTGAGGCGATCGCTCCGATCGTGCCTGCGACCACTACAACCCACCCGTAATAAAACGGTACCCGTCGCGGGTCGAACGGGCGGTTGCCAGCCAGTCGCCGCCGTCGAGATACCAGAGGTTCTAGGCGCGGTGGAAAGGGTTCATCGATCCACTCACGGCCCATCAAACTGGATGATACGGACGCAATCAAGCGTCGGTGGTTTCGGCTGGTATCTCGTGTGGGTGTCCACGCCAGCTGGTTGGTTTACCGGTGAATTGTCACGGTGCGAGGACAGCCTGGGTTGGCGTTCTACGATCGTTTCATGACCTCCCGCTTGATTGAACCGTCTTTCTGGACGCAGCCTCTTGACGATCGAATGCAGGAGATGATCGCGATCCGCGAATCCGGACCCTTCAGCGAGGTTCAGTTCGTCAATGAAATGACTGGTGAGGAAGAACGATTTTTCGCCGTCACTCGATTTGACGAAATCGTCCAGATCAGCAAGAACGCCAAGGAGTTCAGTTCTGCTCAGGGTGCAATTTCGGTCGTGGACTTACCACCAGAAGCACTCGAATTCTTCGGGTCGTTTATCAACATGGACAACCCGCGCCACCAGCGTCAGCGCGCCATCGTTGCTAAGACATTCACTCCAACGGACCTTGCAACAGTGCTCGATTCGGTTGAGACAATTTCGCGTGAGGTGATCGACGGATTTTGTGAGCAGGGCGAGGTTGACCTCGTCAAGGCACTCTCGCAACCATTTCCGCTACTCGTTATTTGCGACATGATGGGGATCCCGCGCAGCGAGTTCGACACCGTGCTCAACGCGACGAATGTGATTCTTAGTGGTGGCGATCCGGAGTTCATCGGTGACGGCGACCCAATGATGGCTATCTTTGGTGCTGGAATCCAGCTGACCGAACTGATGAACGAACTCGCTGACGAGCGTCGGAAGAACCCCACCGACGATCTGACATCGAAGCTCGTTCACAATGATCTCGATGGTGAGATGCTCGCCCCCGAAGAGGTTGCGCCGTTCTTCATCCTGCTTGCAGTTGCCGGTAACGACACGACTCGGACGGCGATCAGTCACGGCATGAACCTTCTGGCACAGCACCCAGAACAGCGCGCTATCTGGCAACACGACGTTCAAGGTGTCACACCAACCGCAGTCGAGGAAATCGTTCGCTATGCGTCGCCAGTCACTTTCATGCGCCGCACTGTGACCAACGATCTGACGATGTCGGGCCACGATTTTGTGACGGGCGACAAGGTCGTGATGTTGTACGGCGCCGGCAATCGCGACCCGAAGGTCTTCGACGATCCTGAGCGGTTTGATGTGCTGCGTAGTCCAAACCCCCACCTCGGTTTTGGTGGCCCCGGTCCGCACTTCTGTCTTGGTGCCAACTTGGCGCGACGCGAACTTGCGGTGGTCTTTCGCGACTTATTCACCCGTCTCCCCGACATCGAAGTGGTGGGCGACGCTGTACCACTTGACGTCGCAGGAATTCCGTTGGTCACCGGCGTCAAGCACCTCAACGTCCGCTTCACGCCAACGCGCCGTTCCGGGGCCTGATACCGGGTCGTAGCGGGGAACGGCTGACTTTTGTAGCTGGCGAAGTCCTGAACCGTCGAGACGACATCACACAATCGCTCGTTTCTACACTTGCGCAATCGATTTGACAGATGCCGCCCTGCCGGTCACCAGCGATAAGCCAGCGGTGAAGTCGCAGGTTGGTCCGACGGCGCTACCGCCAGGGCGCCCGCCTACGTTTGCGAGATGGACCTTGGACTCTCCGGTAAACGCATTCTTGTCACGGGTGGAAGTAAGGGCATAGGCCGTGGTGTCACGCAAGCGCTCCTTGGAGAGGGTGCGGTTGTGACGATCTGCGCCCGCAATGCGGATGGCCTCGCAACCGCTTCAGCTGAGCTGTCGGCATTCGGTACGGTCCATCATCGTGTCACCGACATGGCTGTTGAGGGGGACCCGACTGCGCTCGTTGAGTGGGCGGCCGAGCAGATGGGTGGGCTCGACATCGTCGTCTCGAACGTCTCGGCAATGGCGGGACCCGATTGGAGCGCATCGGTAAATGTCGACCTGGTGCGAACCGATGAACTCCTCCGCGCTGCGCTTGGCAAGATGGAAGATCACGCTGGTGCCAACTTGGTGTGTATCGGCTCGCGTGCAGCCAGCACCGGAGCACCAAGGATCGCTGCGTACGCAGCAGTCAAAGCAGCAACGGTCAGCATGGTGAAATCGCTGGCATTCGAGGTGGCGCGGCGAGGCATCCGGGTAAATGTCGTTTCTCCTGGTGACATTCTGTTCCCCGGAGGGGTCTGGGACGATGCTCGCAAAGAAGGCGGCAAACTCTGGGACGCAACCCTCAAGCAAAATCCCTTTCGTCGTTTGGGGACACCCGAAGAAATTGCCAACGTGGTCGCATTTCTTGTCAGTAACCGAGCCAGCTTTGTGACGGGAGCGAACATTCTCGCCGATGGCGGCGCCACAACGGGCCTCCAGATCTGAGTCAGTGATTCTTTGAAAGTGGGCCTCAGCTGAATGTGTTGAAAAGCTCAGCGAATGCTTTGATCTGGCCACCCGAGGTCGATGACGGGACCAAAATTGGTGCAGAGACGCCAGCGTCAAACCAGGCCTCAATGCCTTCGCGAACGCGATTGGCTGAACCCGAGAGCGTGCAGTCATCAAGCCAAGAGTCGCTCATCGCCGCGAAAACGGCATCCTTGTCTCGTGNAGCCAGAGCGGTAGCGACTGCCTCCANTTCAGCCTCGTATCCGGCGTCAATCCAGTAGTTGCGATAGTTCGGCAGCGCGACATAACCCTGCAANGTTCTGCGATTTCGCGCGCGCGCAGCTTCTATGTCGTCGTCNATAACTGTCGGGATCATATTGCCGANCCAGAAGTCTGAAGAGCGTCGATCATCAGGGACGAGGTCNAGTGAATGTCCCATCCGACTTCGCGACGCATNGGCCCAGACAGCGCCATCACCGACCTCTACTGAAAGCCNCACCATCTTGTCGNGCAGGGCGGCAAGCACGACGTCGGGCATCCCACCCATCTGCTCGGCGGCTTTTCGCATGGTCGTTACGTACTNGCGCATGTCGGTCAGCGGTTTGCCGGTCTCGACGCCGAGACGTTCGANCACTGGGCCGTGGGTGACGCCGATACCGAGTCTGAATCGCTTGTCAGCGACCTCGTGGAGGTAACTCGCTGACGTCGCAAGTGCTACCGGATGTTGCAGATAGATCGGCTGAATCGATGTGCCGAACTCAATGGTGTTGGTTGCATGAGCTATCGAGAGACACAGCCCCATCGCATCGCCGAAGCTCGGACAGTACAAACCAGAAAAGCCGCGCTGTTCGACCTCCGCCGCCAACTCGATGGTTTGGGAGCGCCGCCCTGGGACGGCGGCGAGGGACACGGCGGGCAAGCGTTCGGTCATAGGCTGAACCTAGGTAACTCAGTCGTCTCATGACGACGCGGCCTACGGCGCTACCGTTCCTGCTCCTACCAGCGCTCAGGCTTCGTCGCGGATGACCTGTGCGCCAGAGGGGTCAACGATCGTGCCATGGACTCGCGCGTTGTGATTGTGGCCCACGTGGTGCAAAGCGAATGCCGACTGGATTGAGGTGTACATTCCCATCTGGTCGAGGGTGTTGTTGACGCTCTGCTTGGCGAGGGTGAGGCCGATCATTGGACGTTGAGCAATCCGCTCGGCCATCGCCAACGTTGTTGACTCAAGATCGTCGCGTGTGACGACTGTGTTGACCATGCCGCACCGGAGTGCCTCGTCCGCGGTGATCGAGCGACCGGTGAACAACATCTCCTTGGCCAGGCGGGCGCCAGCCTCGAAGGGGTGCGTAAAGTACTCATGGCCATTGACACCAAAGGCGACGACCGGGTCTGAGAAGGTAGCGTCGTCGCTACACACAACAAGGTCCATCGGCCACATGAGCATCAGACCGCCAGCGATGACTTTGCCGTGAACTTGGGCGATTGTTGGTTTCGGGATGTTTCGCCACCGCCAGCACAACCCGACGTACATCTCGGCCTCTTTGGCCATGTAGCCCTCAGCGCCTTCGGCATCGAAACAGCACCAGGTGCCGACCGGGTCGATATCGGACATGTCAGCGTCTGCGCGCAGATCGTGGCCGGCGGAGAAGTGTTTGCCATCAGCGGCAAGGATGATCACCCGGACCTCGTCGTCGCGAGCCGCTTCGTCGAAGGCCTCGTTTAGCTCGCTGAGCATCCGATAATTTTGCGCGTTCGCCGCCTCAGGTCGAGCGAGAGTGATCCGAGCGACGCGGTTTTTTAGACGCTCAATACTGATGTGTTGCCAGGTGTTGTCGGCCATGTTCTGTCCAGTCCTTGGTGTAGGCGAAGTCGATGTCTATGTTGGCTCCGATTTTGGCGACGCAGTCGATGCATGCCTGAAAGCCGCCGCCGGCGCTACGACCGCTGTCGCCGACGATCCGGAAGTCAAGCTGAACGCCAGCATCAGCATCACTGACGAAGATTTTCCTCGTTGAGAGAATCTTTCGGGGCCTGCCTTCTCTATCCGTGAAGCGTCGAATGTCGGTGAGTCTTTCGCAGATCGGAACAGAACGGTCGGTCATGTCGAACGTGACGTCGTCGATGAAGATTCGCTTGAGATGCGTCCAGTCTCGGTCATCGTCGGAATTGCCACATCGGTTACCGACGGAGATGGTCACCGTGTGTTCCATTTGATCGGGTTCGGGTTGCGGAGCACTCAGTTGCGAGGAAGCTCGGACCACGGTCGTTGGCGTTGTTCGGACTCACCGGGCTCGCGAGGCAGCCCCAGCACGCGCTCACCGATGATGTTCCGGTTGACCTCGTCGCTGCCGCCGGCAATTGACATCGCCGGAGTGAACATGCAGTACGCATGGAACTGTCCGCCAGTTGGTGCGTCGTCTCCCCATAACATGCCCTCAGGCCCCATCGCTTCAAGTCCGAGGTCGCGTGTCCGGCGTGACACCTCCGCGCCAATGACCTTGAGTGTTGAGACTTCGGGACCCGGCTGACCGCCCGCTTTTACTGCTGCCACTGATCGCGCTGTTGACCAACGAGATGTCAGACGAAGTTCGGCCAACTGCCTTATTCTTTGTCTCCGAACCGGGTCCGCTGAAACATCGAACTCATTTAGGATGTCCTCAAGGAGCCGATTCGCCCCGCCGCTCATGGCTAATCCAAAGCCGTCGACGTCTCCGTCGACCGCCGCTGCATGCTCGCCAGCAGTGCGATTCAGATCGGCGCCTGCGAAATCGAATCCAATACCGGACCCAGAGTTATCAGGGTCGCGTTCATGTGACAGCGTCGTCATGCCGATTCGCCAGCCTTCGCCCTGCTCGCCGAGCAGGTCGTCGTTGGCGATACGAGCGTCGGAGAGGAACACTTCATTGAAGGCGATGTCGCCGGTCATTTCGCGAAGCGGCCGGACGTCAACGGCCTCTTGAGTCATGTCGATTAGAAAGAAAGAAATGCCTTTGTGTTTGGGTCGACTCGGATCGGTCCTCGCCATCAAAATGCCGAATGCCGCATTCTGAGCACCCGAGTTCCACACTTTTTGGCCAGTGATGGTCCACTCGTCGCCATCGCGGACGGCACGCGTCGACAAGCTAGCCAGGTCGCTTCCGGCTCCCGGTTCAGAGAACAACTGGCACCAGGTGTCGGTGCCGCGCACAATGCCGGGCATAAATCGGTCGAGTTGCTCAGAGGTGGCGTAGGTCAACAGCGTCGGGGCCACAAGAAACGTTGACAAACCCTTGGGGGGACCGTACGCGCCAGCATCCAATCGAGCCTGCTCGGCCTGCTTAGCGGCACGCGGGCTGAGGCCGCGACCCCCCCGCCCCTCGGGCCATGCAGGAAAAGACCAGCCTGCCTCGGCGAGGAGCGCCCACCACTCGCCGATCGGGCGACTTGGGTTCCAATTCTCGGAGTACCACGTGAACGCCTCGTCGTAGACCGAAACTGACATGGTCACGACAGCCATGAAACGAGGGACGCTGCAATCTTTTCGCCGCAGTCGTCTTGGATGAAGTGGCCGCCGGGAGCAAACTCCTGATGGGGCTGCCCCGAGGCCCCGGGCACGCGTTCGATGAATTCATGGTGCATTTGCCCTAAAACTGGATCGCCTGGACATGCGAGGGTTAGGAACGGCTTTTCCCATCGTTCGAAAATCTCCCAAGCCGCAATGTTCTCAGCGACGCCACCGTGCTCTGGCGTGATCGGGACCAACGCCGGAAACTCCCGAGCCCCAGCCATGTGGGCTTCGTCGGGGAAGGGAGCGCGGTACGCCGCCACCTCAGCGTCGCTGAGATTGCGAGCAGCAGTTGCCCGCTGCATCAGTGCGCCACAGTCCATAAACGCCATGTTTTGCGATGCCGCCAACCACATGTCGAAGCCGGGGCCGAGGGAGGTTCCGACTGGAAGCGCAGTGTTGCCGATGGCTACTCGCTCAAAGCGATCTGGTTCGTCAGCAACGACACGAAGGCCAATCAGCCCACCCCAGTCCTGCGCGAACAGCGTTGCAGTCGCTAGTCCAATTTCGTCAATGAATTGGCGGAACCAGGTCACGTGCCCGTTATAGGTGTACGCCGATCGTTCGACGGGTTTGTCTGATCGGCCGAACCCAATCAAGTCGGGTACCACACACCGGAATCCGGCATTGACCAAAGGTGGAATCATCCGTCGATACAAGTAGCTCCATGTTGGCTCGCCGTGTACCAAGAGCAGAACGGGTCCGTCGGCCGGGCCCTCGTCGATGTACGCCATGCGAAGTCCGCTGATATTCACGTACTTGGGTTCGTATGGGAAGTCGGGAAGTTGCTCGAAGCGTTCGTCTGGAGTTCGCAGGAACTCGGTGCCGGTTGGTGTCCGTTTGGCAGCCATCATCAAAACGTATCTCTCGTGCAGGCACTGCTGAGAGCCGGGGCTTCGGGCATATCACCGCGATCGTTGGACATTAAAGCCCCATGTGAACAGCAGAGCACGCGCATGTGGCAACTAAGAAAGTTGAAGAGCTAGCAGAGCAAGACCAGCGAATCGACTCAGGCTTCGTCGATGTCTTACAGCGCCTGACGTTCGGCGAGGTGGGCTGCTAGAGCGCAACGCACCCCGTACAGGCATTTAGACGGGGTCACTTGGACAGCTGGGCCACTGAGCGAATCAACGACGCTGCGGAGCAGCGGACCGCCATCAATTGCAAACGTGCAGCCTGTGGGCACCGGTCTAGGCGTGGGGCAGCAACGTCGACAGATCCGAGGATACGACGCACCGGCGCGGCGCACTTAACTCAAGGCCGGACGCTCCAGACGCATGGAAGTAAGGGCGTCGACGATCCTTGGAATGCAGCCGAAACAGCTTCGATCGCAGTACCAGAGACTGTGATGAGCACGACGTCTGCCCGCGCGACATGGCCGGTGAGTTTGATTGTCTAGGGCCCGCAGCTATTTCACTGACTGGTCGAGCCGGAACCTACGTGAGGAGTCAACCAGCTGCAGCTAGCGCTTGGCTGAATACTCCGGCCGTTCGACCAGAGACGACAACGATGCACCTCCCAGGCAACTTCCTCACGGGTTAAGGAAGCTGGAAAGGCCCTGCCGTGGAACGGCAGCAACTCGGGAGAAGAGCGAATCGAGATCGTCATCGGCGATCGGCGGCGGCGACCCGAGAAGTTCGAGCTGTGCGTCGTAGTGCAGCTCGCAACCCCCCTTGTTTAGGGTGAAGGTCAGGACGTCGTAGGCGCGGAAGCTGTCGTTGATTCCCTCCATCACGAACCGGTGGGGTGCTTCAACTTCAAGCAACGTGTACACCACGGTCGCCGGCTGACCGTCGAAACCGGTAACAGTGACCTCATAGGTCGAGCCGACCGCCTGGCCCTCACCGCTTGTGCGGCGTGGGTTGGTGACGCCTCGATCCCACTCGTTGACACGCTGGAGGTCGATACATCGGTCGAATGCTTCGCGCACCGACAGGGCAGATTGAACGCTGAACACTTGCTGAGCCATACCAGTGAGACTCGCACATTATCTCCTCGACTGTTTGGGCTCGGCGGTCGATACACCAAGCGCCAAATGTTGACGTTGCAACACTGCTTGGCTCAGTGAATCCAAGACTGCAGTGTGGAACGATTGTTGCGAATGGCATCGAAAACTTACGCATGCTGAGGTTTTGGATACGTGGGGACAACAGTTGGAATCGCGCAGATGTCGCAGCGATCTCTGATCAAGACGCAGCAAACGGTAATAAGAGGCGGCCGTGTCGGCCCAGTATTCATTTGACTTGTTGTTGATCTACGAACTTCATGATTGGGCCCGTGCACGTGAGGTCAGCGGATGTTTCGCGCGTTGGGACCGGTGCTCTGGACGCCGGTGCGTGCCACTGAGAACCGCTAGGACTGTTCGCTAAACCAGGTCAGGCCTGCGGCACGTGCTGCCGTACCCACTCGTACATGGCAATGCCAGACGCGACTCCGGCGTTGAGTGACCTGGTCGACCCGAACTGTGTAATTGCACACATCATGCTCGCCGCAGCATTTGCCTCCGCCGACAATCCGGGACCCTCCTGGCCGAACAGCAGCACACACTCGCGTGGCAGCGACGTTCGCTCGATAGGCACCGACCCCTCGATGTTGTCGATGGCAATGATCGGGACTGACTGCTCAGCAGCCCAGCCTGCGAAAGCGCTGATGGTTGCGTGGTGATGGAGGTGTTGGTAGCGGTGGGTTGACATCGCCCCACGACGGTCCCAGCGATGTGGTCCGATGATGTGCACGGTGGACGCAAGAAATGCGTTTGCATTGCGCACAACGGTCCCAATGTTGAAGTCGTGTTCCCAGTTTTCGATAGCGACGTGCAGGCCATGGCGGCGCAGGTCAAGATCATCGACGATTGCCGCGACCTTCCAGTAGCGATATCGGTCCACCACGTTGCGATGATCGCCGCTGGCGAGCAGCTCGGGATCAAAGTGCGGCTCGGTTGGCCAAGGCTGAGGATGGGGTCCGGAACCGATGGTGTGCGAGTGTGTAGGCGCCGGAGAGCCCTGACCGTCACTCACGTTGGCGACTTCGCCATCGGTGCGGCGCCAGCAACCTCTATCTGCCCGGTTAGCAGGCTGTTCACCGAATAGTCGGATGGCGTCACACCATTGGACCTCTGTTGCATCAACTAATGCTAGCGATTGTGATTCTGCGACACTGGGGACTCGAATCAAGTCGAACTACCAGCAGGAGCAGTCATGTCCGACGCCAGTCCCGTTCATTTCATCGCCCACTTCACCGTCACTGACAGCGAGGGCTATCACAATTATGAGAAGGGATTCTTCCCTGTACTCAAGCCATACGGTGCGAACTTCATCACCTTTGACGACAACGTGACCGTGCTGGAAGGTGAGCGCGAGGCCGGACGGACGGTCATCATTCAGTTCCCCTCTGAGAAAGTACTGATGGAATGGTGGAACTCGCCCGAATATCGCGAGCTAGCCGCCATCCGCCACAAGGCAACCACCACGTTCTCTGTGTCCGTCATTCACGCGATTCCGCAGCGCTGACGAGCCAGATAGCCATGAAATATCAGGCCGCTGATACCGAGAAGGACACACGATGACGATCACCGAACCCCATCGCCTCATTCGAACCAACCCGATCACCGCAGTGCGAGACTGGTTGGCAAAGAACTGGGACCCTGACCTCACCGTTGCGCAATGGTGGCAGTTGCTTGGTACTTCAGGGTGGGCAGCGCCTGTTCTGCCCGCCGAGGCGTTTGGTCTTGGCCTGTCCCGCGCCGACTCGGTAGCGGTGATGCGCGAGATAGGAGCGTTCGGTGCACTTGGCCCACCGAGTGGACTGGGGCTCCTGCTTGCAGCCCCGACTATTGCCACACATGGCACACCTGAACAGATTGAGACCTACATTCGTGACATCGTCACTGGACGGCAGGCCTGGTGTCAGCTCTTCAGCGAGCCCGGCGCCGGATCCGATCTGGCTGGCCTCACGACTCGTGCCGAGCGCGACGGCGACGAGTGGATCGTCAACGGCCAGAAGGTGTGGACCTCACTAGGGCACACCGCCGACATGGGCATGCTCATTGCTCGGACCAACGTGGACGCGCCGAAGCATCAGGGCATCAGTTGGATGGCCATCGATATGCATCAACCCGGTGTGGAGATCCGCCCGCTCCTCGAGATGACCGGGCACGCCATGTTCAACGAGGTGTTCCTCACCGATGCTCGCGTCCCGGTCGGTGGGGTAGTCGGTGACGTTAACAATGGCTGGGCTGCGACGAACACGACCTTGCAAGCGGAGCGAGCCGGGCTTGGAGCCGGTGGTTCTGGAGGCGCAGCCGGGGCGCAACCCGGCACAATTGCCGGGCAGCTCGAGCGGCGCGCAGGAGATCTGGTCCCGGCGAAGAGCACATCCGGAACAAAGAAGTCAGGTAAAAAGAGGACCGATCGGCGGGCGGTCAACCGTCTGAATCAGACGCTTCTGATCGATTTTGCTAGAAACGCAGGCAGAATCGATGATCCAATCGTTCGTCAGGAGCTGATGCGGCTTCACTCGCTCAACGTCGTCGGCGGGCTGAATGCCCAGCGACTAAAGGGTATGCGGAACGCCGGCAAGGACATTCCCGGCATGGCCAACATTTCGAAGCTGATGATGAGCGACGTCGTCCGGCTGTCGCGCGATCTCGGGCTTAGCATTCTGGGCGTCGCAGGGACACTCCACGCTTACACATCCGAGCAACGTGACTCTCTCAACGCTGCGACGGGCAATCCACTGCTCGGTATCGTCACCGGTCAGGCTCTCTATGCCCAGGCCCCACCGATCTACGGTGGCACCGACCAGATCCAAAAAAATATCATCGGTGAGCGAGTCCTCGGGCTACCCAAGGAGCCAAACAACGACAAGGTGCTTCCGTTCTCCGAGCTTCCCAAGAACGTCTGACCACGCAAGACTTACTGGTCCGAGCGTCAGCTCCAGTGGTCGTGGCGGACGAGATCATCAAGCGAAACGCGTTGCCGCTTCAGCGGGCTGTCGGGATGGTTCGCGACGGGGTAGCCCAGCGTGATCACCATTGGCATCATCCAATCGTTCGGCAGGCCGACAGCGTCTCGCGCAACATCGGCATGTCCTAGCGTCACTGGACAGCTGCCGATGCCTTCGGCGTGCGCAGCAATCATCATGTTCTGCGCTTGGCGTCCAACGTCGAACAGACGGAGCTCGCTGGCAGGCGAGGCAAATCCGATGATTGTCGCTGAGCTCCCAATCCACGATGCAAAGTCGCCGGCATTGACGAGCGCGTTTTGAACCGCCTGGTCGGTGATCACGATCAGGCGGTTTGCTTCGATGTTCTTGGCGCTGCCTGCCATACGTCCGGCCTGGAGAATCCGCGCCATTGATTCATCGGCGATGGATTCAGCGGTGTACATCCGAAGGTCACGTTTGGACACGATGGCCTCGTAGGGAGTCATGGATTCTGCAGTCATGCACCCCAGTGTTGCACGATGCCGTCGAAGCAACGGTTCAGATCTCATTGTGCTGCGGCGTAAGCCGGTGGGATGGCAATGCCGAGATTCACCAGCTGACGCTTGCGGTTTAACATGCCGGACAGGGCGCACGATCTGCCAACCCGAATCAGACCGTGGCAGACTCTAAGCCGTGGTTTCACAGCACCCTCTCTTGGGCCAATCGGTGCTCGTCGCCGGCGCCTCCGGCGGACTTGGAACGGCTCTGGCCGTCGAATTGGCCCGGCGCGGAGCCACCCTCACGCTCGCTGCGCGAGACAACGACCGTCTTGCCGCCGTGCCGGTGGACGCGCAGCGGGTGACACTCGATTTACGCTTGCCCGATGCGTGCGCTGATGCAGTCGAGTTCGCCATTGCTCACGCAGGCCGGCTCGATGTTGTGATAAACGCTGTCGGGGTGGTGGCGTTCGGGAATGTGGCCGACCTATCAATCGATGCCATGGAGGAGCTGTTCCTGACTAACACCTTCGTGCCAATCATGTTGGCCAGTGCGGCGATTGGACGGATCGAACCACGGGGTGCGATCGTCAATATCTCTGGCGTCATTGCTGAACAGAATCTCCCGGGAATGGCAGCGTACGGTGCTTCTAAGGCGGCAGTTCGATCGTTCGATGAGGCTTTTAGTCGTGAGGCGCGACGAACAAAGGTCCGGGTGATAGACGCTCGTCCAGGGCACACGGAAACCGGTCTTGCCAATCACCCAATCGAAGGCGTATCACCCAAGATGGCTGAAGGGATGCCCCCAGCTCACGTTGCCACCGTAATTTGTGACGCGCTCGAAGCTGGCGTGAATGAACTACCGAGCAGTGCATTCTCGTGAGCGGCCGACTGCCGACTGTCTGGGTGTTCGGCGATCAGTTACATCGGCGCATCGGGGCCTTACGCGATCGAGAGGCAGGCGATTGTCGCGTCCTGCTCGTCGAAAGTGAACTGAAAGTCACGTCGAAGCGATGGCATCGGCAGCGGCTACATCTTGTGCTCTCTGCGATGCGGCATTTCGCACAGGACCTCCGCGATGAGGGGTTTGATGTCGACCTGCGGCGCGCTCCGAGCTTCGTGCAGGGATATCGCGAGCATTGCGCCGAATTCGACGTCGATCGGCTAGTTGTGATGGAGCCAATGAGCTGGGACGTGACAGCGCTGCTTGGACGCTTAGGGGCAAGCGAGCGCGTTGAAACGCTGCCGAACGACCAGTTCTTCTGTCACTACATTGAGTTCGAAGAGTGGGCTGAGGGCCGCAAGCGCTTCAAGATGGAGGATTTCTACCGTTGGCAGCGCGAGCGGTTCGGAGTCCTTATGGACGGCGTCGCGCCCATCGGCGGAAAGTGGAACTTTGATCACGACAACCGTGAGAGACCCCCGAAGGACGGACGTTCGTGGCCGGCGATCACTCGCTTTGAATCAGACGATATTGACGCCGAGGTTAGCAATTTCGTTGAATCGCTCGGCGATGACGTGTGGGGTAGCGGTGCGGACGGCACTTGGCCGGTGACTCGCCAGCAAGCAGTCATACGGTTGAACGAATTCATAGACACTGGCCTTGCGCCGTTTGGCCCACACGAGGACGCCATGCTCGCTGACGAGTGGAAGCTTGCGCACTCGGTGTTGTCGTCATGCATGAATCTTGGACTGCTGCACCCAACCGAGGTGGTTGAGGCCGCTGAGGCGGCGTTCCGTGAGCGAGACTTGCCGATCAATTCGGTCGAGGGGTTCATTCGCCAAGTGCTGGGGTGGCGCGAGTACGTTTGGTGCGTCTACTGGCGCTGGATGCCCGACTATCGGTCTCGCAACTATCTTGAGGCAACTCGACCCGTTCCGCCGGCTTTCAGCGGCCAGGCGGCGACCGAGATGGCATGCGTATCCAGTGCTGTCGACCATCTTGATGCACATGGGTACGCCCATCACATTGAGCGTCTGATGGTGTTTGGCAATCTTGCGCTTACGGCTGGGGTGGAGCCGTGGGCGATGACCGAATGGATGTGGGCGAGCTTCGTTGACGGTGCCGAGTGGGTGATGTTGCCGAATGTGATTGGGATGGCACTGTACGCCGATGGCGGATTGATGGCGACAAAGCCCTACGCATCAGGCGGTGCGTACATCAATAAAATGAGCGACTCCTGTCGTGGATGCCGATTCGATCCGAAGCAGCGCACAGGCGATGACGCCTGTCCGTTCACAACGCTGTACTGGGACTTTCTTGCTCGCAATGCGGAGGAGTTTTCGAACAATCACCGAATGGCTCAGCAGCTCGCCGGTTTGCGTCGGCTGAGCGACATCGACGCTGTTCGCGATCGCGCCACCGAGGTGCTTGCAGCACTCGACGCTGGCGCGCTGTGACCCTCAATCACACACGCCTCCTCCGGAGGCCACCAGCTTCACTTTGATTCCAGCACCCTGGCAACACCATCCTCCCATCACCGCGAGCGCGTCACCACCAGCTCGACATCAACATGGAGGCGCAGCGGTCAAGAGCCGGTAGCGATAGCTGCGTCTCGAAGCTCTCGCTTGAGAATTTTGCCACTGGCGTTGCGCGGCAGAGACTCTTGCACGATCGAGACCCGGGTCGGCACCTTGAACTTGGCGAGGTGCGAACCGATGAACTGTTGCAGCTCACCCACCTCCAGTGTCTGACCTGGTTTGACCATGACGTGGCAGGCCAGCTCCTCACCGAGTCGCTCATCGGGAACGCCATACACAGCCGCTTCGTATACCGCCGGATGTTCGTAGATTGTCGCTTCCACTTCAGCGCAGTAGATGTTCTCGCCACCACGCAAGATCATGTCCTTCGCCCGGTCGCTGATGTAAACAAAACCCTCGGCATCAAGGTGGCCGATGTCGCCCGACCGCAGCCAGCCGTCGACAAGCGTTTCGGCGGTTGCCTCTGGTCGGTTCCAATAGCCACGAATGAGTGACGGACTGCGGAACCAGATCTCCCCTGTTTCCCCGAGAGCCAGCTCGTTGCCCTCCGGATCGGTGACCCGGAGATCCATGATCGGCACGGGCCGACCAGTCGACTTTGGATTGTTGATGAAGTCATCGCCTGCATTTTGGGGTCCGTAGGCATTTGTCTCAGTCATCCCGTAGCCGAGGCCGGGCCGGCCGCGCTGAAACTCATCATCGATGCGCTTCACCAGCTCGGGCGGCATCGGCGCGCCGCCCCCACCAACTGAACGAAGGCTGGATGTGTTGCGTTCGGCAAACGTCTCTGCTTCGAGGAGATCCCAGCTCATCGTGGGAACACCAACGAAGTTGGTGACTCGTTCATTTTCGATTAATTCAAGCGCACGATTTGGTTCCCACTTGTACGTCATGACGAGCTTGGCGCCGCTGACGAACGATCCGAGCATCACTGGTACGAGACCCGTCACATGGAACAGCGGCACACACAGCATGAATGCTGTCTGCGGAGCGCCGCCTTCCTCAACCGAGGCTGGGTCCTCCGGCTCGCGTAGGTTCCCGACAGCCGCTCGTGCGGCGAATGCAAGCAATGCACTGAGCACGGCCCGGTGTGTCGATACAGCACCTTTCGGCCGTCCCGTGGTACCTGAGGTGTACAGAATCGTCATGTCCTCGTCAGGGCCGATGTCGACATCGGGCAACGTGGCGCCGGGCGTGAGCAGGTCGTCGAGCGAAAGCACACTGTCCGGCAACGTGCCCTGGGGGCGGACGACAACGATGGTCGCGTTGATCTCACCAGGCGCAGCAGCCTGCATTCGACCGAGGCGCTCGTCGTCGGCGATAACGACCTCCGATCCGGAGTCATTGAGAGCAAAGACCATTTCCTCGGTCACCCACCAAGCATTCATTGGCACGGCGACGGCGCCGACGGAGGTGATTGCGGCAAACGCAGCGATCCACTCGGGATAGTTGCGCATAGCAATGGCAACGCGGTCGCCCTTCTTGACGCCGAGGTCGTTCCTGAGCGCGTGGCCGATCTGGCCAATCAGTTCGAGAACGCTTGGCATCGTCCAACGCTCATCTTCGAAGATGATGAATTCGTCTGTACGTCCCGCAGCAAGCGCGAACAGCGCTCGAATGTTCGGTGGGGTGCCGGCAAACACCTTGCTTGGGCGGCCGAATACTTCGGTCTCTTGTATTTCGAACATTGAGCCGGGCGCGCACACGGCTGCGCAGGCGTCCTGGAAAGTCATCGTCATAAGGACGTTATGGTGCCAGGCCTGCCGTTGTCTGAGCGAACTCCACTCGCAGGTCGGTCCGAGATTTGCCGCCTCGTGGCCTGGCTCAATGCAGTGAGCCCGCTTGGAGGAGAACGCTGACCAGTGCGATGAAACTCGGAGAGGGTGCGACGGAGACGTGACCAGGTGGGGCGGTCACGAAGTGATTGAGTAATGGTTGAGGTCGGGATCGTGGGTCATCGACCAGTAATCGACGAGCCGCCACGGCATGATCACCACGACTCGGCCGGCGTCGTTGCGATACCAGTTGCGAAGCCCGTCGGTGCTCCAGATCAGATGCTCATGCTCTGCGTCGAAGGCATCGGTGTAGTTGACCATTGGTTGCTCGCGGACCTCAATGGTTCGTCCGTCTGCTGCTGACATTGCGGCCACGCATGCGCTGATGTGGCGGGCATGACACTCGGCTTGGAAAATCGCACTGCCGCCGTGTCCAAGGCCAGTGGTGGGGCCCTGCATGATGAAGAAGTTTGGGAAGTCGGCCACGGTGATGCCGAGATAGGCCTTGGGGTCATCGTTGGCCCATAGCTCTGCCAGGTCGACGCCGTTGCGACCACGGAGACCTAGCCGGCTGGCCCCTTGAAACACTTCGAAGCCGTTCGCGAGCACGACGATGTCATGCTCGCGATGCTGCCCGTCGGCGACGACACCAGTCGCGTCGACATGATCGGCCGAGTCGACGACGAGTTCAACATTCGGCTTGCGAATAGTGGCGAACCAACCGTTGTCGAGCAAGATGCGCTTACCGTAGGGCGGGTAACTGGGCATGCATTTCTCCACAAGGTCGGCGCGTCCGTCGAGCTCTGTCAGAAGATGATCGGCCATCTGTTGGCGGTGACGTTCGTTAGCTCGATTAATGGAGTGTGGATGTTCCCAGTCTGGATCTTTCCGCAGGAGCGGGAGGAGACCGTCGCCGTACCGCCACAGCATGACGAAGCGGAACCACGATGCATAGAACGGCAAGTGCTCGAACAGCCGCTGCGAGCCCTCGGGAATTGGTTCGTGATAGCGGGGGATCGGTCGAGCCCACTGCGCCGTGCGTTGATACACGGTCAGCTCCGCGACCTGATCCGCGATTGCCGGAACGATCTGCATCGATGACGCACCCGTTCCGATCACGGCGACACGTTTTCCTGTGAGATCAAGACCGTCGGGCCAATGCGACGAATGAAAGCATGGGCCCTCGAAGCTGTCGGTCCCAGGCACCGGTGGGGGCTTAGGCACGTTGAGCTGGCCGATTGCGCTGATCAGTATTTGGTATGACCGCGACTCGCTACCGCTTGGAGTCTCGAGTTCGACTCGCCACTCCTGGGTGTCTTCGTCCCACTGCGCTCCGGTGAGACTGGTCTCGAACTGCACGTGGCGTGTCACGTCACAGTCATCGGCGGCCTGTTGTAGGTAGGCCTCGAGGTCGGCCTGCGGCGAGAAGAAACGAGACCAGCGGTGGGGTCGGGTGAACGAGAACGAGTACGCATGATTCGGGGTGTCGACACCAGCGCCGGGATAACGGTTATCTCGCCACACTCCGCCCACGCTGGCCCCACGTTCGACGATGTCGTAGTTGAGACCCATTCGATTGAGCCGTGCGCCCATGATGATGCCGCTCGCTCCAGCGCCGACCACCAGGACACTGGGCTGCGCTGCGCCCTTGGGCCATTCAATGTCGCGCGACACAAATCCCATTTCCTCGCGCATCATCGGGGCGTACTCGGCGGCGACGGGCTCGCCGAGACAGGCGCTCATCATCTCAACCATTAATTCGTCACCGGGGTCAGAGATCACTGGCGTCGTGTCGTGCTCGGCGATCGCTGCGTCCCAGATCTGTTCGGCGATCTCGTCTGAAAAACCAGCGTCTTCGGGTGCAATGAGTCGAACGTCGCGTTGCGGCAAGTACGGCTCGGCGAGCCACTTACGGTCTCCGGTGATCTGAAAGAGACACATCACCAGGACTCGCAGGTCAGCATCACGCACGGCAGCGTCGATGTTTGTCTCATTCGCTTCAACCATCATGGACAGCCTGGCCCAGCTGTGCGTCGCGCAACGAGTCCGGTCTGGGTCAGATTCAGTCTTCGGGCTAGCTTGCCGACGATGGGTGGGATGTCGACGGCGGAGTTTCTCGGAATGGTGGACTACGGGGACGGCCAGTGGGCGGTGCCGATTACCGACCGAGCGGTTGGTGGCGGGCGCGGCTCGCTATTCGGTGGAATTGGACTTGCTATTGGAATCGCTGCCATGGAAATCGAGACCGGCCAGCCTGCGGTCTGGGCAACGGCGCAATACATCGCCACGATGTACAACCCGTCGGAGATGCGGCTGAACGTGACGAGTCCCGCCGTCGGACGCACGGTGACGCAGTGTCGTATGTACGGCACATTCGAAGGCGACGATGTGCTTACCGTGCTGGGGGCAACGGGGCAACGACCCGAACAACTGCGTGGTGTCTGGGAGCAGTACCCGGATGCGGCGGCTCCATCTGTGTCGGTCGACCCTGAGCGTGAGTTCGACTACCCGTCACTGCATGACCACGTCGAAGTGAAGATGGCGCGCGGCATGTTCGGCTTCTCCGGCGTCGGGGAGCCGACCGGTGATCATCGATCACTGGTCTGGGTCCGCATGCCTGAGGTCCGCGTCGATGCGGCAGCGCTGGCGATCATTGCCGACTACAGCCCGTCGGTCATCGGTAATGCTGCAGGCCGGGTAACCAACCTGTCCAGTCTGGACAACACGATCCGATTCGCCGATCCGGCCCCGGACGACACCGACTGGGTGCTGTGTGACAACCGCGTTGAGTTCATGGGAAACGGATTCGCTCACAGCAGCTGTCTGATGTGGAGCGAACGTGGCCAACTGCTCGCGACAGCCAGCCAGTCGATGACGATTGTTCCGGTCTGACGGCCGACGGCCCCGTCGAGTCTTGGTCAGTCAGACTCAGCGATCGCGCATCTGCGTACCGACTCCGGCAGTGATGAAGACGACGGTGGTCGGTCCGTCGACGATGTCGGCGGTGTGCCACACGCCGGGGCCATTGACGACTGCTTGACCGGCCGAGATGGTCGCCGTGTTGATCGTCCCGTCGATCGCCTCCTGCGTCAGCGCCACCGACCCATTGATGCAGAGCACCAGTTCACTGCCGTTGGGGTGCATCTCCCAGGTGTCCCACGTCTCGGTGAACGTGTGCATCGAAACGAGCCGGCCCTCGAAGCCATCGTCGCCGTGCGACTGTTCGTACTCGGCGTACCACTCCATGTCGCCGGTATGGGTTGGGAGGGGCAGGGTGGCGGCGCCGAGTCCGAGGTGGACGAAGTTGCCAGAAGAGAAGTCGATCACGTCGCTCATGTCCCATGCTCGCGTACCGCAGACCACCTGGCGATCACGTCGCCGCTTTGAGCGACGAATGGGTCAGTCCGTGCTGCGTCAACGTTCAGCCGGCTGACCTGTCTCGCGCCCGCCGGTACGGTGCACTTGTGCAGGACCCATCGATCGCTTCGACGGCGATCCGCGAGCGACGAGCATGGATGATCGTGGCGGTGGGCACGATGTGCAGCGCGTTGCCGGTCTTCCTCACCGGTGCAGTCGGTGTGCAGCTGCGTGACGATCTCGACATCACCGCAACGGCGATTGGCCTGTCGATGGGCGTCTCGTTCGCTGTTGCTGCGTTGCTTTCGGCCCCGATGGGTCGGCTCGCGCAGCGTCTCGGACCACAGCGTGGATTTCGCGCCGGATTGGCGACGACTGCATCGGCGGTGGTTGCGATTTCAATGTTTGCCGATTCCGTGCTCGCGCTGGCACTGCTGTTGGCAGTCGCTGGGGCAGCCAATGCGTTGAATCAGCCATCCGCCAACTTGCTGCTCGCTTCGCATGTCGATCCACAGCGGCTTGGATTCGCGTTCGCAGTGAAGCAGTCGGGGATGCCGGCAGCCGCGCTCGTCGGCGGAGTGGCCGTTCCAGCGGTGGCGCTGACGGTTGGTTGGGAGTGGGCATATGCGGGAGCGGGCGTGCTTGCACTCGTCGTCATGGTTCTGTTGCCGCCGGATCGAGCGGACGTCGGCATCCCGACGAGGTCGTCGAGTGGCAAGGCAGCGAGACCCGACATGCGGACGTCACTCCTGGCGTTGTATGCCGCCGTCGGATTCCTCGGCGCGATGCATGCGGGAGCGATGGTCGGGTTCATCACGAGTGGTGCTGAGGAGTCGGGAATTTCGCCCGGCGTCGCCGGTCTCGTGCTCAGTTTTGGTTCGGCGACCGGGATTGCCAGTCGTCTGTATCAGGGCTGGCGGGTTGACAAGTCCGGAATGCTGCCAATACAGCGACTGATCCTGCTGTACTTCGTCGGCGGCCTGGGGGCGTTGGTGCTGGCGGTCGACGTGCCGATCACCTACCTCCTGGCGTCGATCCCAGCATTCGCGTTCGGTTGGGCGTGGCCCGGCCTGTTCAACCTCTCAGTCATCAGGAACAATCCGTCGGCACCCGGCGCGGCAACGGGGATCACCCAGATCGGTGTGTTCATCGGAGCAGCTGCTGGTCCGGCACTCGGTGGCGTCATCGTCGACGCCGGCGGCTATCGATGGCTGTGGCTGACCGGCGCTGCGGCGCTGTTCGTCGGCTCGGCGCTTGCCGCGCTCCTGCGACGCGAAATTCGGGCATCTCGGCTCGACTCTGAGAGGGTGGCCCGATGAGCAGGCTCTTCGAAGAACTCGGGCGCGAACCGACACCGATGGGTGACATCAGCCTCCGGCGCCGCTGGGAACCGGAGCTGGAGCTCGATGTGTGGGAGGTCATTCTCGGTGACGAGTTCTTGATGTCGAGTTTGTTCACGACTGGTGAGCGGGCGTTGGCGTCGCTCGGATTGGCCGCCACAGTTGGCGACAATCTCAACATCGCCATCGGCGGATTGGGCCTCGGATACACCGCCGTTGAGGCGTTGGCCGACGAGCGGGTGGCGTCGATGTATGTCGTCGACACCCTCGCCGCGGTGATCGGATGGCACGAAGGCCACCGCACCCCACTCGGCGCGGAGCTCACCACTGACCCTCGAACGACGCTGGTGCATGGCAACTTCTTCGAGCTGGTGCGCACGCGAGAACCCTTGGCTCCAGGTGGCCCGGGCCAGCTCGATGCGATCCTGGTCGACATCGATCACTCACCCCGGCATCTGCTCGATCCAAGTCACGCGGGTCTCTACCGACCCACTGGGCTGGCCCGGCTTCAAGAACAGTTGGTGCCGGGCGGTGTGTTTGCGCTCTGGTCGGATGCCGGCGTCGATGACGAGTTCGTCGAGGTACTACGCGGGTCGTTCGCCTCAGCCGAAGCACACACCGTCACGTTCGAGAACGTGTACACAGGCCGCGCGACCGCCAGCACGATCTACGTCGCGAACACTGCCAACGACTAAGCCTGGAGCTCAGGGGCGTTGAGCTCAACACCGGTCCCGATGTCAGAACTGAGCCGCACTTGAGACAAGAGCAATAGTCCTTCAGCCTGGCCAGTCGACCGCTCGGAATTCGTACACGCTGGCCGTTGCGAAGAGTCCGGCGATGACGAAGGGATCGTCGGCGATGATTGCTTGGGCGGTCGCGAGATCGGGCGCCTCGAAGATGATCAGCGTCCCACGCGATGTCCCGATGGCATCGAGGAGTGGACCGCCGACAGGGTTGCCGCGGTGATGTTGATAGTCCGCGTGCGCAGGCAGCGTGGCGGCGCGCAATGCAGTGCTGTCGGGCCGATCCAGGCCGTGGAAGACGAACTTCTTCACTGCCCTACGCTCATCGACTGGAGTGTGGCGAGGTCGAATCCAGCGAGCTTTTTGTATGCGTTTGCTTCGCGTTCGAGTTCGGCGGTGTCGATACACGCGTGGGCCCGATCGTGCGATGTCGCGCATGTACCATCGCATCGATCGGCAACCCATTGCATCACGCGTTCGGGTCCGGCCTGGCGGTTGGCGAGGGTCAGCTTGGCAGTGAGTTCGAGTCGTGCGGTTTCGTATTCGTGCAGCGCGGCGATGACGTCATCATGTCTGGAGAGAGCGTGGGCGATGGCTTCGCCGTCAAGGATTGCCTGGCTCGACCCGTTGCTGCCGTTTGGTCGCATCGGATGAGCAGCATCGCCAAGGAGCGTCACACGGCCGAATGACCACTGCTCAACGGGGTGCCTGTCGACCATCGGGAATTCGTAGGCGGCGTCACTGGACGCAATGAGCGCCCCGATGCTAAGCCAGCCGTAGTCCCAGTCTTCGAAGTATCGAGCTACTCCGGCGACGTCGACCTCTCGATTCCAACTGACAGTTGCCATGTCAACGTCCTGGGGTCGCTCGGCGACCCAGTTGATCAGTGCGATACCGTCAACATCGGGCGGCGTGATCGGGTAGACGACCGCTTTCTGACTGTCGTCGCCTGCCATGAACATCGTGCGACCATCAAGGAACGCTGGGGCCCGCACGGCACCTCGCCATAGAACCAACCCACTCGGATGCGGGAGCCCGTCGTTCGGGTGTAGTTGCTTGCGTGCCACCGAGTGGATCCCGTCGGCGCCAACTAGAGCGTCGGATTCGACGATGACGTTGCGGTTGCCCGGTCGCTCGGTGAAGTTGGCCGTGACCACGTCGGTCGATTGTTCGAAGTGAGTCAGCCGAAACCCAGTGTGCAGTCTCTCTGGTCCGAGTCGACTCGCTGCAGCGTTCCACAGAAGCGTCTGAAGTCGACCGCGATGGATCGAGAACTGTGGCCACGGGTTGCCAGCATCAAGACCCCGAGGTTCGGTCCAGATGCGGGTGCCGTCGCGTGACAGAAACATTAAAGCTCCTGTGCGAACGGCGTTCCTGTCAAGCTCGGGTAGCAAACCGAGCTTGTCGAGTACTCGCACCGAATGGGGGAGCACGTTGATGCCGACACCAAGTTCAGTCGGCTCAATCACCGATTCATAGAGATTGACGTCATGGCCGGAATCGTGAAGGCACATCGCCGCCACCAGCCCGCCGATTCCTCCACCAGCGATCGTGATCTTGGCCATAGTCCAAGTCTGACACCCCGGCCTCACAATCGTGGCGTCCGCTGGAGTTTGATTGCCAGAGGATCCCGAATGGGTCCACGACGACGGGTGGTGACAGGCAGCGTCCACGTCGATCACGACGAAACCTGAGGACAGAAATCGTTCTGTTACGAGAAGGTGAGACCCTCAAAGTCGCCAGTTGTGCGCCACTTCTCGATGTACTCGAAATACGCGACTGGCCCAGCGGGGTATCCGAGCGTGTTGCGCAGCTGCGAGGGGCTGATCTCGCGGCCTTCGTTGTTGTAGTAGCCGGGCGTGCACGTCGGATCGCCACCGAAGGTGCGGCCACCCGCTTCGAGTAGCGCGACCCACGTGTCTTCGGCTTCTCGGTTGACTTCCACTTCGGCGGCCTTGATGGACTCTGCGTGGGCGACGATGGTGGCAATGGTTTCGCCGGCCTCGACGAGGTTGTGAGGAATGTTGGAGATCAGGTTCGCCGCTTGCGTGGGTCCGACGACGAAGGCGTTCGGGAAACCGTGCACGTTCATTCCGTGCAAGGTGCGCATTCCATCTTCCCAGTACTCCGACAGCGTCAGGCCATCTCGGCCGGTTGTCTCGAATCCTGACCGACGTTCGAACGAGGTACCGACTTCAAAGCCTGACGCGAAGATCAGGCAGTCGAGTTCGTAGTGCTCGCCATTGACCCAGACGCCGGTGGCATCAATGCGCTCGACGCCCTTGCCGTCGGTGTCGATGAGGTGTGTGCCGGGCTCGTTGAATGCCTGGAGGTACTGGTCGTGGAAACACGGCCGTTTGCACAACTGGCGATACCACGGCTTCAACTTTTCGGCTGTGATCTCATCCTCGACGACCTGATCGACCCGAGCACGAACTTCGACCATTTTTTCGTCATCGCTGTCGTGGTACGCCTGCAACATGCCTTCGGGGGAGAGGTTGGGCTCGGGCGACGAAAGTAGCTTGTCGCGGATGCGCTGGCTGATGTCGGTCCAGCCGTCCATCACCAAGTCTTCATCGGTAAAGCCGCCCGTCTGCAACGTGGTGAAGTTCTCCAGCCATTTCTTCTGCCACCCTGGCTCGAGGGTCTGGAACCATTGAGGATCGGTCGCCTTGTTGTCCCGGATGTCGATCGAGGACGGGGTGCGTTGGAACACGAACAGCTCACCACACGCTCGGGCAAGGTGCGGCACGCACTGCACGGCCGTGGCGCCAGTGCCGATGATGCCGACTCGCTTGTCGGCCAGGTTCTCCATGCGAGCACCGCCCGGGTCGCCACCGGTGTACTCGTAGTCCCAGCGGCTGGTGTGGAACGCATGCCCGTCGAAGTCGTTGATCCCGTCGATCCCAGGGAGCTTTGGGCGATGCAGCGGGCCGGTGCCCATGGCAACGTACTTCGCACGCATCTTGTCGCCACGGTCGGTCCGGATGATCCATCGCTTCGCTGCATCGTCCCAGTCCAACCCGGTGACTTCGGTGCTGAACAATGCCTGGTTATATAGATCAAACTGGACCCCGATGTTCCTGCAGTGCTGCAGTATCTCGGGGGCATGGGTGTACTTCTCGGTCGGCATGTGACCGGTCTCCTCCAGGAGCGGGAGGTAGATGAATGCGGCAGTGTCGCACTGTGCACCGGGGTAGCGGTTCCAGTACCACGTGCCGCCGAAGTCGCCACCTTTCTCGATGATGCGCACATCGTTGATCCCGGCCTGTCGCAGCTTTGCTCCGGTGAGCAGCCCAGCGAAGCCACCGCCGATAAACGCAACCGTGACCTCGTCGAAGAGCGGCTCACGTTCAACACGCTCGGTATGCGGGTCGTCTAGAAAGTGGGCGTATTTGCCTGTTGGCTCGAGGTACTGCTCGTTGCCGTCGGGTCGGATGCGCTTGTCGCGCTCTTCAAGGTAACGCGCGTGAATGGCCTCAAGGTCTGGCGTAACGGATGGCGTGTTGGAGGACATGGTGGAAGGGTACAAACATAAAGTTGTCAGGCTGGTTGTCAGAGCTTGATCTCTGACGGTGGTTGTTTGATTTCAACGGGGTGGAACGGCCGTGCGGGTAGTTTCTTGCCGTGCAGTCGCTGTGTGTCAAGCCCCCTGATAGCGAGGTGGCGTTATGGAATCGCTGAGCGTGTTTGACATGTTGAAGATCGGCGTCGGCCCTTCGAGCTCGCACACGCTGGGGCCGTGGCGCGCAGTCCAGCGATGGCTTACCGAACTTGCCGACGAACTGAACGCCGACGGTGGCCTCGCGGCCATCGGTCACGTTGAGGTCCACCTCTATGGGTCGCTTGCCCTGACTGGCCAAGGCCACGCAACCGACCAGGCCATCGCTCTTGCATTGCTGGGTTACGAACCCGAGACGGTACCGGTTGACGGCATCCCAAGTTTTGTGCGCGACCTTGCGGCAGCAAAGAAACTGTCGGCACTCGATGGCATCGCTGCTGACGTCGACTTCGACATGGCAACCGACATCGTATTCCACATTGATGAGCGGCTCCCCGGTCACGCCAATGGACTCACCTGCCGTGCGTTCGTCGATGAACGAGTGCTCTCTTCGTCGTACTACTCAGTCGGCGGGGGATTTGTTGTCGGTGAAGACGAAGTGCTTGGTGCTGCGGGTTTCGTTGCACTGCCTCACCCTTCTCAGACTCCCGATGAACTCGGTGCTCATTGCGCCGAGCGGAGCTGCTCGATCGCTGACGTCGTTTGGACGAACGAGCAAGCCTGGCGTTCCGACGACGAGATTCGCGAGGGGTTGCGAAAGATCTGGAAGGTGATGCTCGAGAGTGTGTATCGGGGGTGCCACACCGACGGGATTCTCCCTGGCGGTCTGGATGTGCGGCGACGTGCGGCGCCGCTGTCGCGACGTCTGCTCACCGTAGACAACGTGTACGCCGATGCGGACACGCCAGACGAGTGGGTTGAACTGATCCGTCGTCGTGAGTTCCGCTTTGCAGAAGTGCTGCAGTGGGTCAGCACGTTTGCTATGGCGGTCAATGAGGAGAACGCAGATCTCGGTCGCGTCGTGACGGCGCCAACGAACGGAGCAGCCGGCGTGATCCCAGCGGTGCTTCTCTATCACGTGTGCTTCTCGGCGGCGCCCGTGACCGAGGAACAGATCATCGAGTTTCTGCTCGTGGCCGGTGAGGTCGGCACGCTATTCAAAAAGGGGGCGACGATTTCAGCCGCAATGGGCGGCTGCCAGGCCGAGGTTGGTGTCTCAAGTGCGATGGCCGCAGCGGCGTTGGCTGAGGCGCTCGGTGGGACTGTCGCTCAGTCGCTGATGGCTGCAGAGATCGCAATGGAACACCACCTGGGCATGACCTGCGACCCAGTTGGCGGGCTCGTGCAGGTGCCATGCATCGAGCGCAACACGATGGGTGCCGTTAAAGCGATCAACGCCGCTGAGCTAGCCATTGCGAGCAACCCTGCTGATGCCCGCGTGTCGCTCACAGACGTGATTCGCACCTTGCGAGAAACAGCGGAAGACATGTCGGACCGTTACAAAGAGACCAGCCAGGGCGGCCTTGCTGTGAATGTATCGGTCCGCGTTCCTGAGTGCTGAGGACTGCGCTGTCCGCATTGGGCGCAATGATTAATGGCGTCGTCCTAGGCGCGGCCAGGAGACGGCACTAAATCCCCTGCTCCTTACCCCCTGCTTCACCATCAGAGTAGCTTGCGGGTTATGGACGACGACGTTTCTGGCCTCCGTGTTGTCATCACCGCGGGGGCGTCTGGCATCGGACTGGCGACTGCGGAGGAATTTCTCGCCGGAGGCGCGCAGGTGCAGATTTGCGACGTCGATACCGATGCACTCGAGCGATTCCGGTCTGATCACGGTGTCGCCGGTGCATGGCACGCTGATGTGGCCGATGAGATCGCCGTCGAACTGTTCGTTTCCAGCGCTGTTGACGCAATGGGGGGAGTCGATGTACTCGTGAACAACGCGGGAATCGCTGGGCCTGGCGGCCGGACCGACACCCTCGAGCTCGACGCGTGGAGCCGCACGCTCGACGTCAACGTGACGGGAACGTTCTTGGCGAGCAGGAAAGTGATCCCGTATCTAGTAGCTCAGCGCTCAGGTGCCATCGTGAACATGTCATCAACTGCGGGGTTGATGGGCTTTCCGAACCGAGCGCCGTATGCGGCTTCAAAGTGGGCGATTATCGGCCTGACAAAGACCATGGCGATGGAACTGGGTGAGTTCGGAGTTCGCGTCAACGCAATTTGTCCCGGGTCGGTCGACAACGAACGGATGGACCGGGTGGTCGAACTTGAAGCAGACGCAAGCGGAAGGCCGGCAGCAGAGATCCGGCGCGGCTTCACCAACGCAGTTTCGCTCCAGACTTTCGTCGATCCTGCAGACATCGCCGCAATGATTCGCTTCGTGTGCTCGCCTGCAGGGGCCAAGATCAGCGGCCAAGCGCTCACGGTCGACGGCCATACCGAATCGGCGCGAAGCTGAAGCGCACGAGAAAGGTCGCCGATCAGCAATGGAATGGGGCCTAGTGTCTGGGCCATGGCTCGCCAGATCCTCGTGCTTAATGGCCCGAATCTCAACTTGCTCGGAACTCGCGAACCGGAGGTCTACGGCTCCACCACGCTGGTCGACATTCTCGCCCACTTGGGTAATGAGTTTGCCGGACGTGCAGAATTGCGCGATGCGCAGTCGAACAGTGAAGGCGAGCTGATCGACGCATTGCAGGACGCTCGGACCTGGGCCGAAGGCGTGATCTTCAACCCTGGGGCGTACACCCATACCAGCGTTGCCTTGCGCGATGCGATCTCGGCATGTGAGTTACCGGTCGTTGAGACCCACCTATCGAATGTGCACGCTCGCGAGGAGTTCCGCCATGCCTCGGTGCTCAGTGCTGTATGCCTCGGCGTGGTGGGCGGATTCGGCCGCCACAGTTACACCGTTGCGCTTGAAGGATTGCTTCGGCATCTGGACGGCTGAACGGAGCCACCTCGCTCTGCAAAGGAAACCCACTCAGATTTCGTGCGTTGCTCGGTGAAGGTGATTTTCAGCATCGAACGTTCAGAGGCGCCATCGGCCATGATGGAACGATGTTCCGACACGTAGTGATGTTCTCCTGGGCCGATGGCGTTGATGACGCGCAAATTGCTGCAGTGGCGGCGGCACTTGACGCGCTTCCCAGCAAGATCGGCGTGTTGCGCTCCTACCGCCATGGGCCCGACGCCGGTATCTCGGACGGTAACTTCGATTACGTGGTCGTTGCCGACCTCAATAACGCCGATGACTTCGCGACTTACCGCGATCACCCTGACCACGTCGCAGTCATCCAAGGGCTGTTGGCCGGCAGGGTGAAACAGCGCGCTGCGGTTCAGTACGAAACTAGTTGAACGCAACCTGCGACACTTGAGTATGGGATTTCGGTTCGCCAACGTTGCAGGCCGCTCCTCACTCGTCGACGACACCGGTGACTACTACGACCTGGAACAAATAACTGATGGGGCAGTGTCATCAGATCCAAACGTGGTTCTCGATGATCTTGATGCTCTGACTGCAACGCAAGGCCGACTCGACGACATGACACCGGTTGGAACGCTCGACGGTGCCGACATTCGGCCACCAGTGACGCCACGGAACGTGTTCGCCGTTGGCTTGAACTATGCCGATCATGTTGCTGAGTCGAAGATGGTCACACCAACGACGCCTCTCGTGTTTACAAAGTTCCCGAGCTGCATCGTCGGTCCCAACGCGGACGTTGAGCTGCGCAGTGAACACGCTGACTATGAGGTGGAACTGGTCGTCGTAATTGGTCGGGGTGGGCGCGACATCGCCGCAGGTGCCGCTTGGGACCATGTGCTCGGTTTGACCGCTGGGCAGGACATCTCCGACCGCGCGCTGCAGTTTGCGGCCAAGCCGCCGCACTTCGACCTTGGCAAATCTCGCGACACCTACGGCCCGCTTGGCCCAACCCTGGTGTCTCCCGACATGTTCGCGGACCCGACCGATCTCGCTCTGACGTGTGCGATCAATGGTGAGGTACGGCAGAACTCCCGGACTTCGAACATGATCTTTTCTGTCGCCGATCAGATTGCCTACCTGTCGTCAATCATGACGCTGGCGCCGGGTGACATCATCTTCACGGGCACTCCCGATGGCGTCGGTGGCCCGAATGGCATTTTCTTGCAACCGGGTGATGTCATCACCTCTCGGGTCGAAGGCATCGGAACCCTCACCAACCGGTGCGTCTGATGCCGGAAACGCCCACTTGGCATTCATGGTTATGCGGACCCGTCGGATGGTCCTTGAGCATGCGAGAATAGGCGACATGCAGGGCCTGCGCGAGATCTGGAACAACGGCGGAACGACACTCGGAGGATGGGTTTCGCTAGCAAGTCCCGTGACTGCCGAGGTCACGGCACGCGCCGGCTTTGACTACGTGTGTATCGACACCCAACACGGAGCAGTCGAGTACTCCGATGTGGTTGCGATGATTCCAGCCATTGAGCTCGGCGGTGGACGTCCAATCGCGCGGGCGCCGTGGAACGAGCCGGGCATCATCGGCAAGCTGCTTGACGCAGGCGCACACGGCGTGATCATTCCGATGGTCAACACCGTCGAAGAGGCACAAGCAGCTGTGCGTGCTTGCCGGTACGCGCCTCACGGCGCTCGAAGCTCAGGTCCGACGTTGGTGCAGATGCGGACTGACCGTCCGTATTTTGACTGGGCCCACGACAACGTTGCCTGCATCCCGATGATTGAGACGGTGCAGGCCGTTGAAAACATTGACGCAATTCTCGCAGTGCCGGGAATCGACGCGATTTACGTCGGTCCGTCCGACCTGTCGATTACGCTCGGCCTAGGTCCGGGGAACCATGATGAATCGGCGGCTTTCACCGACGCGCTCGATTTGATTTCCGCTGCGTGCGCTCGCGCAGGCGTGGTGGCGGGCATTCACTCAACCGGCGCCCTCACTCCAGATCGTCTGCGCCGGGGATATCGGATGGTCACAGCCACCGGCGATCTTCAGGCAATGAAGTTTGGTCTCAGCACAGAACTGGCGCAGGCGCGGGGCGAATCGAGCGGCGCCGAGTCATCGATGTACTGAGCGTCGTGCCCGGTAACGCCACTCGTGACTAGGTTGTTGCGATGGCAAGTAATCCGCATTTTGGTTCCGTTCATGACGGTGATCATCCCGCCCGCGAGGACGAATGGGCAAAGATGCGTACTAAGTACCTCAAGCCGAAAGCCGAACGAGCGGCCTCGTCAGCATGCGGCGTGCACCATCAAGCGCTGATCTCCAGCAACGTCGAACGGACGATCAGCTTTTACCAAGACCTCCTCGAGTTCCCGCTGACCGAACTATTCGAGAACCGTGACTACAAGGGTTCGACGCACTTCTTCTTCGACGTTGGTAACGGCAATGCACTGGCATTTTTCGATTTCCCCGGGTTGGGCCTAGGGGACTACGCCGAAGTGCTCGGCGGCCATCATCACCTGGCAATTTCGGTGCCGCCGGACAGCTGGACACGGCTGAAGGGCCGGCTCGAAGACGCCGGTGTGGACACTTTCCTCGTTGGTGACACGTCGCTTTATTTCGCTGGCCCTGACGGCGAACGGCTTGAGTTGATTAGCGATCCCCTGGGGGAAATGTACGGCAACGCCGTGCTTTAAGACCCGCAAACGGGCATTGAAGCATGGCGGGCAGGCTATTTCAGGGAAGATCAGTGGCGTTGCGCGGGACGTCCACAGTGGTCCTCCACAGCTTGCCGGTGCCTGTGCCGGCTGCTTTGGAGGGGTGTGAATCCTCGCACGTGAGCACAAATAACGTCGTACCGTCCTCGCCGCCAAGCATGCAGGCAAACGTATTGTCACCGGTCGGCAGTTGGTGCGTGACCTTGCCGCCCTCAATCACGCGGACGACTTGCTTACCGAGTGCGTCGGAGAACCAGATGCCGCCCTCTGCATCCATAGAGCAGCCATCAGGAGCCATCCCATCAACCTTGGCCCAAGTGCGTCGATTCGACAGTGTGGCATCCGCCGCAATGTTGAATGCGAGGTACTTGCCGCCGAATGATTCACCGACAATAAGCGTCGCACCATCATCGACAATCACTGACCCGTTGGGAAACATCAGATCGGTTGCTGCGACCTCAACGGAGCCGTCATGCCGAACGAGAGCGAGCGATGCAGTCGCAAACTTGTCGTCGCCCTCCATGTCGAATCCGAAGTTGCCAACGTAGGCGTTGCCCGCTGCGTCAACCACAAGGTCGTTGCAGTGGCCCGTTGCGACACCTGAGATGTCGGCATGCTCGACGAGGGTGCCGTCGGCATCGACACGCATCACCCTTCGGCTAGTCATCTCGACAAACAAGAGCCGTCCATCTGGAAGCCAGCCCAACCCCGACGGCCGACCGACATCAGCATGTTCGACATTGCGAACCCCGTCGTCGCCGACTGACGAGATTGAGTGCTGGAAGAAGTCGCTGAACCAAAATCGATTGTCATGCCAACGCGGCCCCTCGCCGAAGTCAATGCTGTCAAGAACAAGTTCCCAGCTCACCGTGAAGACGGTACTGCGCGACCCCGTCCGCCCGTGCACCGGCGACCTATGGTCCAATCATGAAAATCGGTATCAATGGCTCCGGCCAGCTCGCACATCCGAACCTTGACGCGATCGTCACCGACATTGGGCAGAGCGAAGTGGCTGGCTTCGCTAGTTACTGGCTCGCTCAGACAGCGCTTGCTGATTCGCTGGCCGTGCTTGCAATAGCGGGTCGCGCCACGTCAAACATTGAACTTGGTACCGCTGTCGTGCCGACGTGGACGCGCCATCCCGAGGTCATGGCAGCTGGTGCGCTTACCGCGCAGGCTGCGTCCAATGGTCGACTCGTTCTTGGTATTGGCCTTGCGCACCAGCCCTCGGTCGAAGGTCGCTGGGGGATGAAGTGGGAGCGCCCCGTTAAACACATGTCGGAGTACCTGGCGATTCTCGACTCGCTGCTTGAGACTGGCACCGCAAGCCTGCAAGGCGAGGTGTGGTCGCTCGAGCAGCAGGCGACGTTGATGACTGACGACAAGCCGTTAGTCATGGTCGCAGCACTTGGCGAGCAGATGTTGAAGATGGCCGGCAAGCGCACCGATGGAACCATCCTCTGGTGCGTGGGCCCCAAGACGCTTGAGCAGCAGATCGTGCCGATCATCAACGATGCTGCGACCGAAGCTGGACGACCAACACCGAGAGTGGTCTGCAGCTTGCCGGTCTGCGTGACCGACGACGTCCGGCCGACGACCGAGTTCGTCGGTAAAATGCTCGAGGGCTATGCAACGCTTCCGTCGTACCGTTCCATGCTCGACATCGAAGGAGTTCGCGGCGTCGAAGAGATCAGTTTAATCGGTGACGAAGACACGGTGAATGCCGGTCTCGATGCCATCGCAGCCGTCGGGGCGACGGACTTCACTGCAGTGGT
>PASB01000007.1 GCA_002711735.1 Ilumatobacter sp. | reverse complement strand
CCGTGCTCCGGGAACCGAGCACCGCGCCGTGCAGCGGCCCACGACAGCAGCACCGGGCCCTGGTAGTGAGCTTGGCCCGAGATGACGGTCGGCGTCGACAAAAAAGTGCCGCCCCCGCTTGGCCGGTTTCCACGCAGCCGCACATTTGCCGGATGGACAATGACTGAGGTCACATCGTCATAGCCGTCGAGGTCAAGGCCGAGCAGAAGCATCGAAGCTTGGGCAGCAATTAACACCTTGATCTGATCGGTCAGTTCGAATCCGTTAGCTGCCTCCCAGTCGATCGTGGCGATGAAGCGCGTGACGAGCATCTCCATCCGATCGAGCTCAGCATCGCTCAGAAGTGACCAGTGCCGAAAACCTGAGACGAGTTCAGGCCGCCACGATTCATCGAACTGCAGAGGTGGAGTGCCGAACAGCCGTCGTAGCCACCTCGTCATCATGCAGGCTCAGGCGAGGATGTCAGCAGGGGTCGGGCCGTTGCGAACAGCAGTCGGCACCCGGTCCGCTCCGCCGAAGTATTCGGCCAAGCGGTGATCAGCGTCGTCGCCAAACAAAATTTCGGCGACTTCACGGAGCCCTGCAGAGGTGTTGGTGTCGTCGTCGTGGACCACCAACTCAATCTTGGAGCGACGACGCATAAAGTCTTCGAGGCGGGTGACCATCTCGGACTCGGCGGCAGAGTACAGCTCGGCCCGGAGATAGTCAGCCGAACCCATAATGTCCTCGGCCATGCGTGGGTCTTGACGGATTTCTTCAAGCATGGCAAACGCCCGGCGACCGTATCGGCGCCACAGCCGTTCGCTCAGCGGCTCGGTCTCGGGCTTCTCGCGTAGGTCGTCGAGACGCATCAGCCGGGCCTGTCGAAAGAATTCCTTGCGGGTCGCCTTGGCAGGCTCGCCGTACCAGTTGTGGAGGTCGCGTTCGAGTGGAACACCAAGCGACTCAATCTTGGCGGCAACTTCCTCTCCAACGTTGAGGCAGTCAGTGAGCTTGCCACCGAAAATAGTTACAACTCTCTCGTTGTGATCCACCTCCACAGCATGTTTGCGACTGAGCTTGGTCCAGTCAACGTTCTTCTGGTCACCTTTACCGGCATTGACGACAAGAGGCCGTACACCAGATCGCTCGGCGATGATGTCGTGCCGGCTGAGTGGCTTCGGGAGATCCATACGGGCATTGATCTGGTCAAGTAGGAAATCGATGTCGGCATCGTCAACTGCGGTGTATGGCGTGTCCACGCGTGAATCGGTCGTGCCAATGACCGACCGGCGACCCATCGGAATCACGTAGAAGAGCCGCTCGGTATCGTCGTAAAACGCCAGTACTTTGTGGTGGTTGTTCGTCGTCAGACGCGGAACAACGAGATGGATACCCTTCGAGTAGACGATGCGGTGCTCGGTCGTGAGCCCCCACTGCTGATTCGTTTTGTCAACAAACGGCCCGGCAGCGTTTACGATCGTGCTTGCCGTCGTTGTGAACTCTTCGCCGGTGTCGACACAGCGCAGTGTTGCCGTCCATTTGTTGTCTGATCGCGTCGCAGACACCATCTCGACGTAGTTGGCTGCCGTTGCCCCTGCCTCGATTGCAGAGCGGACGAAGTTGAAGACGAAGCGAGCGTCATTGTCGACCAGGATCCCGTCGTGGTAATCAATGCCGCCGGCGACGTTTTTGGTATTGATCGCCGGTTCCTCGCTTTCGATGTCATCTCGGCTTAGCAACCGTGGGCGATTGGTGCCGAACAGTCCAATGATCCAGTAGCCGAGCGCTCCGAATGCAGCGAACCAGGGCTTATACGGCCCCTTTTCGTCGAGTGGTGCGTAGAACCCGATCTGTTTGATGTTGTCGCGGTACGCCCTCATTAGTCGGTTGCGTGAACGGCACAGTTTGAACACGAGCCACAGCTCGTAGTTCTCCAAGTACTTGAATCCACCCCAAACGAGATTGGACGAAGCTTGGCTGGTGAAGCTGGCGAAATCGCCTCGGTCGACGAGTGCAACGTTTGCCCCCCGACCGGCGAGCGATGCGGCCGTGACCGCACCGTTGATGCCGCCACCGATGATCAAGGTGTCGAAGCTGCCGTTTCGCATCCGGTCGATGTGAGTCGAGCGCAGTGACATTTTGACATAGTACGACCGGATCGGACTTACGTCGCCGCGTGTTCGCAAACGTTCGGCTGCCGCAGTTGGCTACGAAGAGATCAGGCTGCGTTGACGATTATGACCGACAGCGTAATACAGATGATTCCAACTGCTACCGGAGCTGCATAGGTGGCCCAAGCCTGCATTGGCTTGTGGCCCGGTGCCAGCATGACGATCGCGCACACAGCGCCGGCGATGGCACCACCAAGGTGGCCGCCTATCGAGATGCCGCCAACGAAAAAGGTGAGGAACAAGTTGAGGATCAAGGTGGTCCCGATGCTCGTCGAGAACGGGTTGATCCCGCGCCGCCAAAGCCCCACTGCTGCGGCAGACATGAGGCCGAAGACTGCCCCCGATGCGCCGGCCGTCAGCGCCCCTTGATCGAACACCAGCACGCCGAGGGAACCGCCGAGGAGTGATGCCATGTAGAGCAGTAAGAAGCGAACCCGTCCAAGCGATGGCTCTAACAAGGGCCCGAGCACGTACAGGAAGTACATGTTTAAAGCGATGTGGATGACTCCGAAGTGCATGAAGCCTGACGTGACGAGGCGATACCAGCCACCGGGCTCGGTCACGATGGGGTCACCGCTCCCGGGGTTCCACAGAAGTGGCCGAGCCAGAACATCCTTGCTGAGACCGAGGTTTACATGGGCTTCGGTAATTGATCCTGTTAGAGCTCCGCTTCCGCGTGTCCAGACAAGCACGCCGACAAACACGGCAACGTTCATTGTGATGAGCAACATCGTGATGAGGTTGGGTTGGCCAGCTGACCAGAACTTCGCCCGTGTTCTTAAGTCGGGCTGCGCAGCCTTCGCACAGTCAGGGCAGTGGCTTCCAACCGCTGCGGTGGTGAGGCACTGGTTACACGCTGGCTTACCGCACCGAGTGCAGTGTCGACCGGTTGCGGCGTCGGGGTGCCGGTAGCACGCTGTCGGCGTCGTAGGTGCGTCCATTGGAGTTGAGAACGGTGAGCCTCCGGGTTGCGGTATGCCGGGGGATCCGGAGCCGGGTGGTGGTGGTGGGAGCGGCACGGCTACAGGCTACCGATCTACCGTTAGCGGTCGGCAGCAACGAAAAAACGAGCTCAGCCCGGCGGTTCTTCGGGCCACCGTCGAGCCGGGCTAACCCTGGTTAGGGCGCATAGTGCTGAGTAGAGGTCATGCACGAAGTCCTCGCTGGCAGCAGTCAGATGACTCAACTGTTTACACCGCTGATTCGTTCGACCTGCCTTGCACGGTGGGCGCACAAGCACGCAGGATAAATACCTGGACTCATTGGCTGATGGCGCGGTCAAGGTCCGATACCCGCATGACGTGAGCAGATGTTGTCGGACATGATCGAGCAATGAACGCTGCAATGCGTGCGCTGATGAGCTTCGGTCCTTGTCATCCAGGTGCGTGGCCCCGAGCGCTCGCAGAGCAACACGATTTACGATCTGAACGGCGCCCGGGCTAGGTCGTAGTGATAACCGCTTCGTCGGCACCGAGTTATTCGTCGGTGGCGCTTAGGAGCACATCGGTTAACTCGCCGGAACCGATGTGTTGTCCGCAGTCATCGTTCAAATGTTCCGGTCAGGTCACTCGATGCGATCGCAACGGTCCGAACAAAATTCAGAAGATCGACGGCTGGCGTGCCATTAACAAGTTCGGTCTGCTGGTTGAGGGCAAAGATCGTGAGGCGGTAGGTATGCGCTGGCTCGCCAGCCGGTGGGCAAGGTCCGTCGTAGCCGACATTTCCCAAGGAATTTATGCCTTCGATAGCACTGAGCGGCACCGATCCCTCAGAGAGCGAAATGTCGGCTGGGCTGAGTCCGGCGAGTACCCAGTGGATAAGAGGCAGTTCGTCATCAATCGATTCGTCCACGAAGGCGATAGCGAGCTCAACAGTGCCGTCAGGGACGGCCGTCCAGCTGACCGCCGGTGACAAGTTTGCGCCATCGCATGTGTTGATCGAATCGATGCGGCCAGCGTCGGGCCAGGGGGCAACAAAGCTGAACGGACTTGACGACGTGGGGAGCGGCTCGATGCTGTCGAGGATCGGTGAGTCGAGAGGAAGCGAAGCAAGCGTGCCGACTCCGTCGCCCACCAACTCAGTCACTGGTGGCGCCGTCGGAGGGGCAACGGTCCCGGTCGGTTCGGGTAGCGACTTGCCGTCACCGGTGTCGCACGCCCCTATCATGCTGAGCGTTAAGCCCAGGCCAGCAGCAGACGCAAGTATCCGGTTTTTGGGTCGTGTCTCTCGCTTTGCCGCCGACAGGATCTGCTCTCTGTCTTCTTCTTGCCTTCTCACCGTCCAACATCGTAGGCCGCCAGCCCTGGCCTTGGGTAGCGCCGGTATCCTCGGGTTGTGGCTGATCGTCTCACGCTGTTGACCGTCCATGCGCATCCGGATGATGAGGCGTCGAAAGGCGCACCGACGCTCGCCAAATACGGCGCCGAGGGTGTTCATACGGTTCTGGTTTGTTGTACCGGTGGCGAAGAAGGTGACCTTCAGAATCCCTCCTTGCGCAAGAAAGGTCAACCGTTCTACGGCCTTGAGCCCGATGAGGAGCGGGCGCTGGTGGCTTCGATGCGCGCGCCAGAGTTGGCTGCTGCAGCAGCTGTCATCGGCTTCGATGAAGTGGAAATGCTCGGCTACCGCGACTCGGGCATGGCCGAGACGGCGCCGAATGATCATCCTGATTGCTTCCACCAGGCTGATCTTGATGAAGCAGTTGGTCGTTTAGTAGCCATCGTTCGCCGGACGAAGTCGCAAGTCATGATTACCTATGGTGATGATCAAGCCGGCTACCCGCATCCTGATCATCTGCGCGTGCATGACATTTCGGTGTTGGCCTTTGAACGTGCCGGCGATGCAGAGTGGTATCCCGAGCTTGGTGAGCCCTTTGAGCCTTCGAAGCTTTATTACTCGGTCTGGACTAAGGAGCGCATTGTCGCAGTGCATGAAGCCATGATCGAGCACACTGGAGCATCCCCGTTTTCTGAAGACTGGCTTGCCCGCGACGGCCAGGACCATCGGGTGACTACCAAGATCGACTGCACCAGCTTTCAGTGGGCCCGTACGGGTGCATTGAAAGCTCACGCCACGCAGGTCGACCCGAATGCCGGTTGGTGGTTTGGACTGACCGACGAGCAGTTGTCGATTGCCTATCCCTGGGAGGATTGGATCCTTGCCCGCTCGGTAGCTGGCCCCATTCCGACTGATGACGGTGAGCGTGACCTATTCGCTGGAGTGCGCGAGAGTGTGACCTCATGAGCGTGCGGTATGTAGTTGTGGTTGCCAAGAAAGACGAACGCGTCGAAGGACCCGATGATGCGGAGATCGTTATCACTGTGCCGCTTGTCGACGCAGCCGCTGACGATTTCGACCCCACGGTCGCTTTCATGCGGGGCAAGCTTAAGGCAGTTGGCCACTCTGGCCAGATCCTTGATCTTCTAAAGTCGGGCGAAGCTGCCACGGCCCTCGCTGCGCTCGTTGCTGCTGCGTAACTGCGGCAGCTCGGCCGACTTGCGTCCCGTCAGGCCTCGCGCCCTCTGAGGGCGTCACGCCCTCTGGGCAGCGCGGAGTTCTCTGAAACCAATCGTCACGGCGCCGGACGCAGCGAGGGCTGTGCGTAATTCTTCACCGGTCGCAAGCTTGAGGTCGGCGACCCAGCCATCAGCCGCGTCCCCGGCGAACGCCCGCACTTCCGGCGTGTCAATGGCTGGTTGGATGTGGATCTCGGTCACGCCTGGCTGCAACGCAGCGATGGCTTCGAAAACTCGATCTGAGCTGCCCGCACGCCAGTCGTGGTCGAAGTGATCGGGAAACACCACACCTTCATCAGCAGCGAGCTGACGGAACGGGAATCCCGCTTGTTCGGCGGTGACCGTTGAGGGGAGGCGGATTGGCAATCGGTACTCGAACGCCAACTCGAGGTAGATATCAAAGAATTCGGGTCGCAGGGTGATAGCCGACAAATGCGGCGCAAGGTGTGTGACGTCGATGCCCCAGGCAAAGGCTCGTTCGATCTGTGCTCTGAGTTCGCGGAGAACCTCGGTGTGGTCAGCATGTTCCCAGAGGTCTTCGAGCGAACGCGGGAACCCGCCTTCGCCGGAGAACAGCGAGGGGGAGTTTGTGATCGGCCCCCAGCGGTAGCAGCTGTGTTCTGCATTAAGGGTGAGGTGCACGCCAATGTCATCGCTCGGTGTGCTGTTATCCGCTGCATGGCAGGCCCACGGTGCAGGCACCATGATTGAGGCGCAGGTGGCAGCACCTTCACGCATTGCATGAAACACGCCGACATTTGACGAGTGACTTGCGCCGAGGTCGTCGCAGGAAAGGATTACGAGCTTCACGTCAGGGGCATATCCGAGCCGTTCGGCGAGGGTGGTCACGACCTAGACGTTAACTGCTCCAGGCAGCCCAGAGACCGGTGTTGTGAGCTTCTGCAGCGCTCACTGCACCGGCTAGGAGTTGGCGAATGTCTCATCGGTTGGGGTCGAGAGCGCTGGGCGCAGGCGCAGCGTCTCATTTCGCAACTGACGAGAGTGTCGTGATCGACGTCGTCGCCGCTGACTGCGTTTAGCTGCAGTTCTCCGGGAGCTGACATGGCACTGATGGTGCCCGCGTAGAGCGTGTTACATGCGACTCTGCCTCGAGTGCAGCGATGGCGACCTGCATTTTCACCGGGTGTTGATTACTTGAAATCGCCCTGCCAGCCGTTGTGACGGGACTCCTGCGAACAGCGTAAAGAAATGTCCGATCCAGTAACGGTTGATAATCAGACTCGCTCGATGATGGTGCCGGTCCCGAGACCGCCACCGCAGCACATGGAGATGAGGCCGTACCGCCCGCCAGTCCGTTCCAACTCATAGACCGCCTTGGTCAGCAAGAACGCGCCGGTGCCCCCGAGCGGATGGCCCAGTGCAATGGCTCCACCATTCGGATTTGTCCTAGCTAGATCGGCGCCAGTTTCTTTNGCCCAGGCGAGCACCACAGATGCGAATGCTTCGTTGACCTCGAACACGTCAATGTCTTCGATCGAGAGGCTGGTGCGCTTAAGTAGACGTTGTGTTGCATCGATCGGGCCGGTGAGCATCAACTCAGGGTCGGTACCGACGAGACAGGTGTCGACGATACGAGCTTTTGGTGTGAGGCCGAGTCCGGCGGACTTCTCCTCGGTCATCATTAAAATTGCAGCGGCGCCNTCGGAGATCTGGGACGCGTTCCCTGCTGTGTGTACGCCATCAGGTCGACCGACTGGTTTCAGCATTGNGAGCTTCTCGATTGTAGTTTCGCGGAGCCCCTCGTCGCGGCCCACGGTGTGAGAGCCGCCAGTGGGCTCACCTTCTTGATCGACGTCNGGGGCAACGACCTCGATGTATTGGCCAGCGAAGCGGTCCTCTTCCCAGGCCTTGATGGCGCGCTGTTGCGATGCAAGGCCGAACGCATCGGCGTCTTCGCGGGTGATTTCCCATTTGTCCGCAATGCGCTCGGCACCTTCGAATTGTGAGGTCATCTCGTACTGATCGAAGTACGGCGGCGGGATCGGGACCCCGAGGCCGAGCTTCTTCGAGCCGCTTGCACCTATCGGAACACGACTCATGGCCTCGACTCCACAGGCCATCGCAGCATCGACAACTCCCGAGCCGACGAGTGATGCTGCGAGACTTGTGGCCTGTTGGCTCGAACCGCACTGGGTGTCAACGGTGGTCGCTGCGGTGGTCAGTGGAAGACCGGCGCCAAGCCAGGCTGTGCGAGTGAGATTAAATGCCTGCTCACCTGCCTGGCTGACCACACCGCCGACGACCTGCTCAACTTCGGCGGGATCGATGCCTGTGCGCTCGATCAGTGCTTTTTGAACAAGACCCAACGTCTCGCCCGGATGCAGAGTGGATAAGCCACCATTGCGCTTTCCGATAGGAGTGCGGACGGCATCAACGATCACGACATTGNTCATGACCTGATGGTAGGAAACCGACTGCTCCGCCCCATAGCTCGAGAGCCGAATGTGACCGACGTCAGACGACCCGCTGAAGAACTGCCGAAAGGTGATGCTGAATCGGCAGGCCGACTGCGGCCATTCGCACCGTGTACCGCATTGTGTCGCCAGTTACCTCGAAGGTGCGCTCGGTCTGAGTGATATTTTTGGCCGACGACGAGCCGGTGACTGACGTCGAGCGGAGGTCGATCATGAACGTGGCGCTTCCAGGCACGTTGGGAGCCGCAAAGCCTTCGAGTATTTCCGTGACTCCGGTTGGGTGGGCGAGCACNAGCTCAGTCAAGCCTCGCCGGGGAAACCGCCAGTAGCCAGATTCGGCATGCAGCGGCCGACCGCTCTCGGTTGCACACGTGCGCTGTTCATAGGCAAGNAAAGGCTTGCCCACATGACTAAAGGTGATGGACTCCGTGTACTCGAACGGCGCGATGGTCGGGTATTCGCCACGGCCGGTTCCCGCCCAGGTTCCAAGAAGCATTGCAACGTCGGCGAGATCGGTGTGGAGAACTGGTCCCGATGCGGCAGTCATGCTTGCGACGCTACGCCGCGCTACGTGTTCGTGGTACTAATGCCGACAATGAGCTCGAGCATGGAACTGAATCTTGTATCGATGAACACCGCAGCGCTGTACCAGCCGCTCAATGATGTGCCTGGGGGGTTCGTGGGCGAACGGCGATTCGTGCATGTCATCGGCACCACAGTCTTCGTTGACGACCGAGCTGAAGATGAGACCTGGCCGCAACATTTCATTGGCATNGTCGACGGTAAAGGATGGTGGGCNATCGATGTCCCNGATGTNGCGGGTGATCCGTCGTTTGGAGCGGCAGTGGATCTCTACCGGTACTTCGGCGTAGCTTCGCAAGCTGAGTGGCTCGCAGCAGGTCGAGCGTTGCAGGTAGTCGAGTGGGTCCGCACTCACCGATTCTGTGGCCGGTGCGCAACGCCTACAGGACTTTCTACCGGCGAGCGAGGGCTGATGTGCCCGGCGTGCGAACTCGTTGTTTATCCGCGCGTCGCTCCAGCAATGATCACCCTGATCACTCGCGGTGAACAGGGCCCCGATCAAGAAGCCTTGCTGGCTCGTGGAGNGCGCTTCCCGGTTCCGATGTACTCGTGCCTCGCGGGTTTTGTCGAGCCGGGCGAAGACCTTGAAGGAGCAGTCATCCGAGAGGTCAAAGAAGAAGTCGGGGTGGACGTCAACGATGTTCGATACGTCGGCAGCCAGCCCTGGCCCTTTCCGCACAGCCTGATGGCCGGCTTTCGCGCAAGCTACACCGGCGGCGACATTGTGTGTGAGGAGTCCGAGATCATGGATGCCCACTGGTATCGCAAGGACGATCTGCCGATGATTCCGCCGACAATGTCGATCGCNGGCAGGATCATCGAACAGTGGATCAACGAGGTCTGAACGCACTGACTGGTCTGCAGCTAACTGACGTAATTATTGCTACCGCAACAAGCTGCAGGATCGGTGCCGCAACATGCCCGGTCACTGAGGCGGCCGGTTTTTCATCGTTAATTTCAACTTCAATGCCAACGCCATTTTACGCCTTGCGTTGGACGCAGTTTCTTACATCGCAGCAATGACTCTGAATGGCAATGGCAGTCGCTGAAGCTCAACGGGTCACGAGTGGAGAATTGTGCCCAGCGGAATCGATCACTCCTCGAACAAGGTTGGAGCTACCGGGTCGGTGCCGAACATCTCAAGTTGTTCCCACGTGACGGCCACGTCGCTGACAACACGCCACCGCAAGCGGCCTCGCGACCCGGGGCGACGGATCTCAACGACTTCGGCGCGCAGCGACCGAGCGGAGCCGTCAGGGTCTCGAAGCAAGATGCTGCCNTCCGGTTCGATGCCAACGACTTTGCCGACCACCCACCGGCCTGTCTTGTTGCGTCGGAAGCGAATCGGCTCGTCGTGGCGNAACCCGAGGCGGGCGAGGGCGGCAGGCGAGCGTTGCATAGGCGAGATTGAGGAAANTCAGCCGCCCATGACCGAGCGCTGCAACTTGCGCATGCCACCTAGCCAACGCTCCGGATTTTCAGCTTTCAACTGCACATAATCCGCCACNTCGGGATGCGGAAGNACAAAGAACTCCTCGCGTTCAATGGTGTCGACTGCCTCGACTGCGACGTCGGCAGGCTCAAGGACGTCGCCTGCTGCCTTCACTACGTTGCCGCCAGGAAGTGCACCATCGCCTGCATGCAACATGGCCGTGTTGACTCCCTGAGGACAGAGGCAGGTGACCTTTACACCGCCGTCGCCGTATGTAATGGCCATGTATTCAGCAAATGCAACGGCTGCCCGCTTGGTAACGGTGTACGGCCCAGAGCCGATCTGTGCGAGCAGCCCGGCCGCTGAAGCTGTGGAACAGAAATACCCGCTGCGCCGTTCGAGCCAGTCTGGAAGGAGGTACTTNGCTGCCCAGCGGTGGGCGTGGACGTTCACATTCATCGCCAACTCCCAATCGTCTTCTGGCGTCTCGACGATGCCTGCTCCCGTCCCTACCCCAGCGTTGGCAAAAAACAGGTCGATCTGCCCGAGCTCCTTCATCGACTGCTCAACGAGCGCTTTGTTGCCAGCATCGGTGCTGACGTCAGCGTCAAGGGCCACGGCGCCAGGAAGGGTTGCAGCAACGTTGCGAGCATCTCGGAGGTCGGCCAACACGACGTTGGCGCCACGTGCGTGAAACTCGCGGGCGAGCGCTTCACCAATGCCTCGTCCTGCACCCGTGACGACGACGTTCTTTCCNTGCAGCTTCATGGCAACGCATCGTAGGCGGACGACCGCTCACCACCCTGTTTTGTGGTGTTGTCAATCATTAGAATTCGGTGCACCGATTCGTAGGGGCCTGCGCTGTTCGCCTGGTTCAAGGTTGTGTCGCTGTCGCTCCGGAACATCGCGGATTCAAAACGATGGTGTGACAGCTTTCTGAACTCTCAGGTAGAGCACGCACGCACGCTAATCGGCAGGTACCGTGTTGAGTAATGACCGATCAGCGCAACGCAAANGAAGCAGTGATCAACGAAGCACTCGGAGTCATCGACGGCGCACTTGCCAAGATGATGTCGCGTGAACTCGTGTCGACCGGCGAGGTTGCCGATCTTTTGCTTGATGTACGGAGCCTTCTCACCACCGAAGCTGATGTTGCTGTCATGCCGGTGATCGAGACGATTGAGCCAATCGCTACCGAAGCGGTCTAACTCTAAAGAGCCTGTTGCTAGTTCAGCCAGCGAGGNCAGTAAAGGCAGAGATCGAGTCGGTTAGGCAGGCTTTTAAGAGTTCAGGTTCTNTCACGGCCGCCACGTCAGAGTTCAGACCCATGTCGAGATGTCCGTTGTAGCTGAGCAGCGTGAGGTTGAACGCAACGCCGCTGAGCGGGCCGATCGGGACGTTGTGCAACAGTTTCGCTCCGGCGACNTATAGCGGGACAGGCGCGCCGCGCACGTTTGAGGTCGCAAAGTCAACGGTCTGCGACTGTTGGCGCGCCAGTCGAGTGATCAGCGAGGTTGGCATCGCTGATGTCATGGCGGCGAGCGCGTCCAGGGAGGTGTTTGAGCTGGCCTCAATCGCGTGAGTCGCAGCTTTTTGAATGGAGTGGAACCTTTCGTCGATTGGCATTTCGTTGGCTGGGACGAGCAGTCGGACCAGTGAAAATGCGTTGGCGCCCGACTCCTCGGTGCGAGTGCTGATCGCCATCGATGATCGAAGGAAGTCGACTGGGGCTTCGAGCGCTACGTGGTACCGGCTGGCTGCCTCGGAAGCAATGGTGATGAACGCAATATTAAGGGTGCCCCCAAGGGCCTCGGCGGCCGCCTTTGTGCTGTCGAGNGGTGCCGTTGCGTGTTCGATTCGGCGTCGCGCGGACCGACCAGTCCAGAGAGGCGAATGCGCAGCATCGGTATCGCTGAGTTGCGAGATGATTCCGCGAAAGGTGTCGCCTGCAGCGTTGCTTGCATCAGAAAGTTGTCCAGGATCGGCAAGCAGTTCCTTGACCTGCTTCGCTACTTCGANCGGGAACCGCAAACCGCTGGCGAGCACGTCGCGCACTGCGTCGGCGGTCTTGGTGTCGGCATCTCGGAGGTCTTCATAGGCGCTATCAATTTCATCTGGACTGGGAGTGATCGGCTGCGCTGCGTTGCGCTCAAAGTCGAGGTACTCGAGCGATAGTTGCACACCGCTTTCGCCGTCAGCGATCGTGTGGTGGAGCTTCTGTATGATGGCGGCCCGGTCATTTTGTAGACCTTCGATGACGGTGAACTGCCAGAGCGGTCGAGAACGATCGAACGGGTCGGCGCAAATGAGGCTGGCAAGGTCGAACAGTTGTCGCTCGCTGCCCGGCTTGGGGAGGGCAAGACGTCGGACGTGCATATTAATGTCGAAGTCCGGGTCGTTGACCCAGGTCGGAGCACCGATATTTCCTGGGGTAGTTTGAACTCGTTGCCGTAACCGGGGCATTGTCAGCGTGGCACGCAGAAGGCGGGCGGTGAGTAGCTCGAAGTCAGGTGCTCGGTCGAGAAGCGTGACTGTTCCGAACGTTGAAGACAGTTGTGGGTCTTTCTCGAGGCGCCACATCAGACCCTCGGCGTCGCTCATCTTGGAGCCGTAGACGATATCGCTCATTGGTGATCAGGGTAGAGGGCCGATGACGAGGGTGNTGGAGGATCGCCAGCTGCGCTACTGATCAGGCGCGAAGCAACTTCCGGGCGACTCGGCGCCCAACGAAGCCAAGCAGCGTGCCAACGACGAATCCCCCGACTACGTCGGAGCCATGATGAATNCGGACGTAGGCGCGGCTAACGCCGACNANGCTNGCGACACTGAACCAGACACCACCAAGTCGTTTGCCGTCCCATGTAGAGAGCATCGTGGCGGCAAAGGCAGCGGCACTGGAGTGCCCGCTGGGGAAAGACGACGTCATTGGCCGTCGTACCTTGAGGNCGTCTTCGCCGTCGGTGGTCGGCCGTGTGCGCTTGAACAATCGCTTAACGCCTTGGTTGACTACGAGGCTTTCGGCGCCGATCAAGATCGTAAGGAGGAGGACCTGGTCNTACCGGCCCTTGGCGAGGCCTCGACCCAGACTGATGGCATGCCAGACCATACTGAACTCGCCGACATGACTCGCCGTAGTGAACAGCTTGTCGGCAACAGGGTTGCCGCGTAGTTGGTCAAGGAGTTCGTCGATTCGGCGATCAAAGGCATCGACGGTGGGACCGAAGGCGCCCTGGCCGGGAACCTCTGAGTCGTTGCTGAGTGCGGCGAGAGCGTCGGTCATGGCGAAGGAGCGCTGAGCGTTTGCGGCGCAAGGAGTGCGTCGTAGGTGGCACGCGCTTCCACTTCGGCCAGGTCAGGGTCGCCGTCGAACGCTGGGCACCACCGCTTAAAAGAGCACCAATTGCACAGGGTGCTTTGATTGGGCCGAAAATCACCCGTGGCGCAGGCTCGCTCGACTGCTGACCAGACGGCCTTCGTGCGGGTGGTGATGAACTTGACTGATTGCGGGGTGGGGACGGTCTCGATCGTTTCACCTGACTTGAGGTACATCAGTCGAATCTTCGACGGGACGACACCGAAAACTTGCGCGCAGAGAAAAGCATAGAAATGGACGCCAGCAAGGCTCTTTTGCTCGAACCGACCAGACGGAGCTCGGCCGGTTTTGTAGTCGGTGACGACCAAGCCGCCATGGTCGTCGAGTTCGAGCCGGTCGATGATGCCGCGTAACTGCAGGTTGTCGACATCGGCGGTCATCCAGAGCTCGAGTCCGATTTCCCGGACCGCAGTCGGGTCTTCCATCGCAAAGTACTTTTCGNTCAGTGTCTCGCACTCGGAGCGAAACGATGCTGCTGCCGCAGCATCGAGGTGCAGGCCGATGTAATCGGGGTGCGTCGAGTACTCGGCCAGAGCTGCGGCAAGGTCAACGGCAAGTGACGCTGGGGTGCGGTCAGTTGTCGGGCGGACGAAGAGCAGTTCGAGCGCTCGATGAACAATGGTGCCCTTGGTCGTGGCGACCCCGGGCGGTTCGGGAAGCTTCTGAATGGACGAGAAANGAAACTGCATTGGACATGACGTAAATGAGCTGACTCGTGAGGGGGACAACGTCATCGGCACGGTGTACACCGGTATGTCGGCGTCAGCGGCAATCTCGGTCATGATGGCCACCATACCGATGAGCGCACACAGAGTCCGGGTGCTGGCGGTCCTGAAACAGGCTNNCGTGGATTNCTGGCAAAAATTCCACAAGCCTCGGGTGAACAGCGAAACGTCAGATGACGGAACGAATCAGATCGGCAGTTTCGTCTGGGTCGATGAACGGGCTGAGGTGGTTGCCGGCGGNAAGTTCGATGTAGGTGCCGTTGGGCAGCCGTTCGGCGACCCGTTTGGCGATACCTGCTGGGCTGCGTTCGATGTCGACCTTGCCGGACACCACGACGACGCGTGTCTCAATTTCGGGGAGTCGCTCGAAAAGGTCATGCGTCGCTCCCATCTCAAAGGTGCGCGCTTCGTGTTCTGGTGCGCAGCGCAGCGTGACGCCGGAGTCCATCGGCTCAAATCCGTACTCGACGTATGCGCGCAAGATNTCTGGCTCAAAGAACATCATGGGAGGTTTCGAGGCGTAGTTGCTGATTGCAGCCTCGAACGAGTCGAAGGNGTCTCGCCGATTCCGTGCGGCGGCAACCATTGGCGATGGGTCGTCGCCAGGGCGCCCCATAATCTGAGGAAAAATTATCGGCTCGAAAGCCACGATCACATCAAACAGCTCCGGATTACGAAGTGCCGCCATCACGAGGCTGGCGCCGCCCATGGAGTGACCGAAGGCCACCAGGCCCTCCTCCAGAGCAAGGGCCTTTGCAGCGACGGTGGCGTCGTCGCCGTAACAATCCCAGTCTACCTTCCAGTCGGGTGGACGTGGCGTAGCGCCGTGTCCTCGGTGGTCGAGACCGAACGAAGTGAATTCGTTGCTCAGTCGCTTTGCGATTGGCTGATAGCAGTGAGCGTGGAATCCGGTCGCGTGGCTGAACAACAATCTCGGACCGATGCCTCCGAAGTCGTGGACTGCAACGTTGACATCATCAGAAGATTCGACCCGCACGAAGACATCATCGCTGGATGATCCTCGCCTCCGCTAATTCTGTCGTTTCCTAGCAATATGGCGAGACAAAGGCCGCTTCTATTCAAATGTCAGTCGTCGTTCTTGCGTTTGCGGGCGCGGCGCCACCAGCCGATGACCAACCGGTCGAGCAAAATGCCCAGCCCGATGGCCATCGCNATAGCGGTCCAGATACGGCTTGAGAAATCAAAGAAGAGGAACTTGATCTCGATCTGATCGCGGTTCTGTGCGACGAANACCGCCGTGATNACGGCAACGACGATGGTGAGGATGAGAAACAGGCCGGGCCCGTTGCGGCCATTNCGAGAAGGTTGGTCATCGAAGTCAGAGTCGCTCACGCCTCCAGCATGTCAGAACCGGGCCCGTAAACGCGCCGACAGTATTCGCAGTACACGGACAAGGGGCGCAGCGTCCGCATNCTTTCAGTAGTTCGGCGCCGAGGTCAGTCCTTGAGGGCTTTCAGGAACATCGCTGTTTCTTCGGCGATAGCGGCCGGGACTTCGTAACCCGCCTGATCAGTCACGGTGTCCCAGTTGTCGCGNAGGCTTTCAGGTGTGAGCTCGTTGCTCGTGTACCCCTGACATTCGGCAATGAAGACCTCAGCGACACGCCCGCCNCCAACGGAGTACACGCGTCCAGTGGANTCGCANGACTCGTGGCTCAGNTAGGTGACGAGTGGCGAAACCAATTCCGGCTGNAGCTTCTCGCCGAGTGGACCGAGCAGNTCCTCGGTCATGCGAGTGAAGGCGAGCGGTGCAATAGCATTGGCCTTGACGTTGTACTTGGCGCCTTCAACGGCGAGTACGTTGGTGAAACCTACNAGGCCCATNTTGGCGGCGCCGTAGTTGGCTTGTCCGAAGTTNCCGAAGATGCCAGCGGCCGACGAGGTCGACACGATGCGGCCATAGCCCTGATCGCGCATCAGTTTCCAAGCAGGGCCGGTGACGTTGAAAGCGCCACGTAAATGCACGTCGAGGACGGGGTCGACGAGGTCCGGCCCCATGTTGTGAAACGACTTGTCTCGCAAAATGCCGGCGTTGTTGATGACAATGTCGACCTTGCCATATGCGTCGACGGCAGTCTTGACGATGCTGTCGCCTCCCTCAGGCGTGGCAACCGAGTCGGTGTTTGCGGTTGCTTCGCCGCCCGATGCGGTGATCTCGTCGACGACGAGCTGCGCGGCGCCCTTGTCGCTGCCCGATCCATCAACCGAGCCGCCAAGATCGTTGACCACGATGAGAGCGCCTCGCGCTGCCATCATCAGGGCGTGCTGTTTACCGAGCCCGCCCCCGGCACCGGTGATGATCGCTACTTTGCCGTCGAAACCAAGATCTGTCATGGGACNTGATGTTACCGGCGGGNATCAAGGCACCGAAATCCGNGGAGCACGACACTCCAATCGGCGCGTCAAGATCCAACAGTGTGANCGCAGGTGATGGAAATGTGTTCAACTAATGAATATGAAGTCACAGAACCTCGCTTTGGTCGCCGGACTCACTGCTGTCCTGGCAAGCTGCTCGTTGTCGTCGGGCACGCCTCCTGAGCGGGCCGGCGAGGTGCTGATTGAGGAAGTAATAGGCGAGCAAGTCGGTTTCGTCTTCGACGACGCCGCATGCACAGCGCCCGCTGATGGTGAGGTTGGAACGCCTTTTTCGTGCACGGCAATGACCGAAGCTGGTGAAACAGTCACATTCGAGGGCGTGATCGACCCTGACGATTCGATCTTTGTTGCTCCTTCGAACATCATCGTTGCAAGCGAGATGTCTGCCGTCGAAACTGAGGCGGCTGATGTCCTGGGCGAGGAAATTGGCGTGGTCATCGCCCCCTCCGACGTCCAATGCCCTGACGAAAGCACCGTTCTGGTCGACGATCGGCTTCGCTGTGAGATTTCTGATGCAGCTTCAGGCAATCGCTACGAGATGTTCCTCACTGTGGCCGACTTTGAACTGCGTAAAGGTTTCTCCCAACGATCGTACGAGGTTGGGAAACCACTGAACTGAACCAACGCACGCTGTTCAGCGGTCAATGCGCAGCGGCTCTTCGGCAGTGACGACGTGTATTTGGTCTCCTACGCCGACCGGCACCCCAAGGCCTTCTGTCAAAGTCAGCGTGCACCCGCCATCATCGAGTGCGACACGCACGCGCGACCCATGTCGGGTCAGATGAAACGTGACCGATTTCCAGACCGCAGGCAGACGCGGCGCAAACTCCATACAGTCGCCGCGTTCGACCATCCCGGCGAACCCGTAAACAATTCCCGCCCACACTCCGCCTGCAGACGCGATGTGGACACCGTCAGCGGTATTTGCATGCAAGTCACACAGATCGAGATACAGAGCCTGACGGAAGTAGTCGACAGCAAGATCTTCGTACCCAACCCCGGCTGCGACAATTGACTGCACGCATGCCGACAACGAGGAGTCCCCCGTGGTGATTGGGTCGTAGTAGTCAAAGTTTCGTCGCCTCTGCTCTTCGGAGAAGTGTTCGCCACGGAGGAACATCGCCAACACGACGTCGGCTTGTTTCAAGACTTGATGCCGGTAGATCACCAGAGGGTGATAATTCAGTAAAAGCGGATACTTGTCGGCGGCAACTCCGTCCCAATCCCACGGTTCGAGTTCGAGGAACTCAGCGTCTTGCGGGTGGATTTCGAGATCACTATCGAATGGGATGTACATCGCATCTGCCGCAGCATCCCACTCGTCAAGCTCACTGATGTCGAGTCCCGTTGAACGCTGCACACGCGAAAATTGCTCGGGATTCCACTCGGCAAGGAAGCGCACGGTTCGAGCCGCGTAGCGCAGATTAAAACGCGCCATCACATTGGTGTACGTGTTGTCGTTGACGACTGTCGTGTACTCGTCGGGCCCTGTCACTCGGTGAATGTGGAAGCTCTCTGAGCTATTGGTTGCGTAGAAGCCGAGGTCGGCCCAAAGACGTGCGGTCTCGATCAACATTTCAGCTCCCTCGTGCGCGAGGAATTCGACGTCGCCGGTGGCGTCGAGATAGCGGCGCAGAGCGAAAACGATCGCAGCGTTGATGTGATACTGCGCCGTACCAGCCGCATAATATGCAGACGCCTCTTCACCATTGATCGTCCGCCAGGGATACAGGGCGCCGCGTTCGCTGAGCATCGTGGCGCGTCGGCGCGCAGCATCGAGCATCTTCCAACGGAAACGCATCACTTTGCGGGCCGCTTCAGGGTTGTTGTACGCAAGAAACGGGGTGACGTATACCTCGGTGTCCCAGAAGTAATGACCGTCATAGCCTCCCGCAGTGACGGCCTTTGCAGCGATTCCCTGTTCATGCGTACGCGCCGACGCTTGGGCGAGCTGGAATAGGTTCCAACGCAGTGCCTGTTGATCGCCGTCGTTGCCTTGTAACTCAATGTCGGACGCTGCCCAATAGTCGCCGAGCCACCGGCTTTGCTCGGCGACAAGGTGTGCACCACCTTCGTCCGCAGCTCGACGTAATGTACGCGAACACCGATCGGCGAGTTCCTCTGGCGGAACACCGCGAGAGGAGTGGTAGGACAAAAACTTGGTGATCGTCACCGTTTCTCCTGCGTCGGGTAGCGCAGTGATCACCGATTTCGCAAGGTCGTTTTCAAGTGTCGTTTCGATTCGTGTTTCGCATGCAGCGTCAACGTGGTTCCAATAGCCGCACGCCAGCGTCATGCCGCTGTTGCGGCACCGGAAGCCGAGAACAACACTGCCCTCTTCGCGTTGCTGTAGCTGTGGCTCAAGTACACGCTCATTGAATTTGCTTGCTTTTCGGGGATCTTTGCCCTCACCTAGTGCCGCGGAGCGGACGTGGTACTCGTCTTCACCGTCCTGACGATTGAGGAGCTGCGATGACACGACAATAGGGACGGGCGCGTCAAGTGGCGTGATTTCGATCGTCACCATCGCGAGATGGCGATGGACGAGGCTGACGAGGCGAGTCGACGACACCTTTACCCGGTTGCCGGACGGCGTACGCCACAGCAGATCGCGTCGCAAGACGCCCTCGCGAAAGTCGATTGACCGCTCGTACTCTGCGAGATCTGCGGTCCCGAGCAGTAATGGTTCGTCATCCACGTACAGCTTCATCAACTTGCCGTCGGGGACGTTGACTATGGTCTGGCCTGTCGTGGCAAACCCGTATGCCTCCTCGGCGTGCTTAATTTCCCAGGTTTCGTGGAAGCCGTTCAGGAACGTGCCGTGGCTGTGCGCGTCACGACCTTCCTCAGGGTTGGAGCGCATACCGAGATAGCCGTTACCCAACGCAAACAACGACTCGGTGACCCCGAGGTCAGTGTCGTCGTATTTGGTCTCGACAAGCCGCCAGCGATCGACGGGAAACCGATGCTGGGGTAGCCCGGTTGGAGTGGGACGGTGCTTCATCGTGCGGCGCCGTTGATCGCGGCGGCATCGTGATCGGCGCACGGAAGGAGTTCGTCGAGGTCGTTGACGACAAAAGTTGCGCCGCTGTCGAGGAGCGCCTCGACCCCTGCGCCACGATCAACACCGATGACTACGGCGAAGCAGCCGGCCTTTCCAGCGGCGACTCCCGACGTTGCGTCTTCGATCACAACTGTCCGCGTTGGTTCGACGCCAAGGCGTTCGGCGCCGAGCAAATATCCGTCGGGCGCTGGCTTGCCAGCCAAACCCTTATCGGCGACAACGATGCCATCAACGACCACATCGAAACGACTACTCAGACCAGCAGCAGCGAGCACGGGCACGGCGTTCTTCGAAGACGACACGACGGCACTCGGAATGTCCGCTTCGGCAAGCAAGTCGACAATGGCCTGGGAACCGGGGTAGGCCGCTATGCCGTCGCGCTCAAGAATAATGTTGAACAGCTCGTTTTTTCTGTTGCCCATCGCGCAGACACTTTCATCGCCAGGTGCGTCGTTGGGTGTTCCCTCGGCAAGCGTGACGCCACGGGACGTGAGGAAGCTGCGGACTCCGTCATAGCGGGGCTTGCCGTCAACGTGGTTCAGGTAGTCGACTCGTGTGAAATGGTAGGCCGCGAAGAGCTCGCCCCATGCGTGCTCATGAATCTCAGCGGTCGGCGTGATCACCCCGTCGAGGTCAAACAGGACCCCTGCGTAGTCGGTCCACATGAAGTTGGATGGCGTCACTCGATCCATTCGGTGAGGCTACGCGCGTCCGGCCGCCAGCGTCATGGTGTCTGCTCAGCTGCTCGATCGGCGGCAATCTGTTTCAAATTTTTGTAGTCAAGCTTGCCGTTGGCTGCGCGGCTGACAGAGTCGATTGAGAAGACCGCTTTTGGTGCCTTATACGCGGCAAGGTGGGCCTTGACGTGGCTACGGAGTTCATCTTCATCAATCGTTGCATGAGCGTGCAGCTCGACGAGAGCGTTGATTGCCTCGCCCCATTTGTCGTCGGGGAGCCCAACTACGGCAGCGTCAGCCACCGACGGGTGGAGCTTCAGGCACTCCTCAACTTCTTCGGGGTACACCTTCTCGCCGCCAGTGTTGATGCACTGACTTCCGCGGCCAAGCAACGTGACCGTGCCGTCGGCTTCAACGGTTGCGTAGTCGCCAGGAATCGAGTACCGGTCGCCATCGATCATCACGAACGTCTGCGCCGACTTGATGTCGTCCTTGTAGTAGCCGACTGGGGTGCGTCCGCGCTGCGCAACGCGGCCAAGTTCGCCGGAGCCAGCCACGACGTCCTTCCCTGCATCAGTGATAACGCGCGTGTGCGGGCCGAGTTCGAACTTCGCAGTCCTGCCGCCCGAATCAGAGGTCGTGGTGTTCGTCGCCATACCGATCGCCTCGCTCGAGCCCAGCGCATCAACCATTATCAGCCGGTTGTTGTGGCAGAGCAGACCGTCCTTGCTTTCCTTCGACCACATCACGCCCGACGACACGATGACTCTCAGCGACGAGATGTCCCACCGATCGGGTTCGGCGTCCAGAGCACGAAGAATTGGCTTGGCGAAGGCATCACCGACGATTGACGTCGAGTTCACGGCGTATTGCTGCACGGTGTCGAGAAACTCAGCCGGGTCAAAGTGACGCCCAGTCATCGTCGTAACGCTGCCGCCAACCATCAGGTTGCTGATCGCGTTGAAGAGCCCAGTGCCGTGCATGAGCGGCGCTCCGGGCATATTGCGCGGGCCTGGCCGACTCCCTCGTTTTTCGATAGCAGTAAGGTCCTGTTCAGGCGGCATGCGCTTGCGATTGTTGGCATCCAGCACACCGAAAAGATCATCCTGACGCCACATCACCCCCTTCGGCATCCCCGTGGTCCCACCGGTGTACAACAGCAAAAGATGGTCGCCCGAACGGCCCCACGGCCCAGCGACATTGACGTCAGTACCCGACACCGCTGCAGTCTCATACGGCGTTGCCCAGTCAGGGCAGGGACCGGAGGAATCGTTAACCCACAGCCAGTTGGAGATTCGAGGCACCCGGTGACGGATTGCCTCGATCTGGCCAACGAAGGTGCCGTGGAACACGACTGCAGTGACGTCTCCGTTGTCCCAGAGGTAGACGAGTTCGTCCGCGGCGTATCGGTAGTTGGTGTTGACGGTGGCGAAGCCGGCCTTGAATGCAGCGAACGTCGACTCAAGGTATTCCGGGCAATTGTGGAGGTACTGCGCGATCTTGTCTTGCTCGGCGACGTTGGGAGCATCGAGTAAAGCCTGCGCTACGCCGTTGGCG
>PASB01000006.1 GCA_002711735.1 Ilumatobacter sp. | reverse complement strand
CCGATGCGATTTTGACGTCAAAAATCGCATCGGTTGAGACTCGAAGAATTTGGACTTTTTGAAAAATGTGGTCCTCGAGAGGTACATGCCGTTGCCGTCGTAGCTAGGAAACTCAATGGTTTGCTCGTCGACTACCCGGACCAGGCCTGTCGGCCCGCCTTTATATGAGACGGTTGGCCAGCCATCGGCGTCAACAGTTGAGAGAAAGAAAAAGTCGCGTGACTCGATGAACGTGCGGTCATCGTCACCAATCGTCTCGCTGAAAATCGTAGCTGTGAACGCCGCCGCCAAGTTGCTGGTGTCGAATCGTTCCTGCATTGCGCGGTGTGCGTCTCCGTAGATGGCCATCCCATCACCCTTGCACAGCCCATGCGCTCCACGGGCTTGGAAAGTCAGAGACAGCAGGTTCAGAGGGTCGGAAAGTGCGGAGCCTGGAGTCAGGTCAGCCGGAGCAGACACCGGCAGTATTGACTGCGACGTGTTCCATTTGCTCGGTGTCACCGGTCTTGACGTACCACTCCCAGCGAACATTGTCGGGCGAAGCCACCCACGTCTCAGTTTTTTCGGCAAAGCAGCACGCTGCGGTGTCGACGCCAGTCGTTTCAATGCCGCTCGCTGCGATGCGCGCCTCTGCGGCAGCAACCTCTGCGGCTGATTGGACCTCAACACCAAGGTGGTTGAGATGCTCGAAATTTACGCCGCCAGCAGCTTCGAATAGGACCAACTTTAGGGGTGGATTCTCGATGGCGAAGTTGGCGTAGCCGGGCTTGGTCTTGGCCGGGCCGGTGCCGAACATCTTCGTGTAGAAGCAGATTGCTTCGTCAATGTTNCTGACGTTGAGAGCGAGTTGCAGNCGCATAATACCCTTCATATCGAAATNNNTCGATATGTTATCAGAACATGGANAGATGTCAGANTCAATCGAAGTGGACTGCGGCGNATACCTAGAAAACCCTCCGCTGCGCAATGCTTANAACCCAGTTTTTGGGACAGGCNGCTCGGTGGGCNGCAGGTGAANAGAGTTNATGTNTGGCGAGAAGAGCCGGAACAGCTAGCGAGCGCGAAGCTCAAGGCGGTCGCGCTGTGTGATCTTGTACGTGCGGTCTTGCTGTTCCAGCCAGCCAAGACGAATGAAGCTTGCGATGGCCTTATTGACTCTCTCGCGCGAGGCGCCGACGATGCCGGCAAGCTCTTCTTGAGTCACCGGTAGCGTGAATTGATCGGCGCCGTCAGCCAGTTCGAGCAAACGCTTTGCTGTCCGACCGGTGACGTCGAGAAACACTGAGTCGGCGAGTGCCTCGTCAGTGACTCGGATGCGCTGCGCAAGCATTCGTGTGACGTTCCAGAGCAACTTCGGATTTTCATCAAACATCGCCAGGATGGGCTCAAAAGGAATGGCGAGCACGGTGGTGGGCTCCAGTGCCCGAGCCATTGCTGAACGCGGTCCGTTGTCAAGCATGCTCATNTCACCGAACAGGTCATCGGGTTCCATGAGCGCNACCACGCTCTCGCGCCGATCAATCGGATTAGCTATGGCAATCGCCATTCGGCCGCTGAGAACGAGGTACAGGGCGTCAGGTGGATCACCTTCATTGAAGAGGACATCGCCACGAATGAGCTGGCGTTCTTGTCCTTTAGAGGCGAGTGCTGACAACGCATCCGGTGGCGCGTCAGCAAAGAAGTCGGTGCGGGAGAGAACATCTTCGTGAGCCATGACGAACGTCACGGTACTACCCTCCGCCCTGTGGCGCCTCACGAGATCATTTGGACCGTCGTTGTTGGGGGTGGAAGTGGCTCTCGCTTCGGTCGACCCAAGCAGTATGAGGAGCTTGGCGACCGGCGCGTTATCGACTGGTCGTGTGCGGTAGCGGAGCAGATAAGCAATGGCGTGGTCGTGGTGGTGCCTGCAGCTGACGCTGAACGCGAGTGNGCCGTTGCCGGTGGTGACAGCAGGTCGGCTTCGGTGCGTGCTGGACTCGCTTCGGTTCCCGCCGAGGCAACGATCATCTGTGTGCAAGATGCTGCCCGGCCATTCGCCGGAATCGCCGTTTACGAGCGTGTGGTCGACGCGGTCATTAACGGCGCAGATGCCGCGATCCCTGGGNTTGCGGTGCCCGATACGATCAAGATGGTGAACGAGGTCGANGGCGTGCGAATTGTCGTCGATACTCCCAGCCGAGCGTCGCTCGTCGCCGTGCAGACACCCCAAGCGTTTCGGGCTGAAGGATTGCGTGCTGCCCATGCTGAGGGAACCGATGCGACTGACGATGCTGCCTTGGTCGAACAATCAGGTGGTCGCGTCGTCGTGGTAGAAGGAGAACACCTGAATCGCAAGATCACTCTCCCCGACGACTTGGAATGGGCGCGCCAGCGCGTCGCCACGTTCGGTTCAGCACCAGACGACGTTGCACCATGACCAGCTTTCCTGAAATTCGCGTTGGCCAAGGTTTCGACGTCCATCGTTTCAGCGGGGGATCTGATCGAGTGTTGGTTCTCGGTGGTGTTGTGTTTCCGGGCGAAAAAGGTCTGGTCGGGCATTCCGACGCCGACGTCATCACGCACGCATGCGCCGATGCGCTGCTCGGTGCTGCTGGCCTCGGCGACATCGGCGTTCACTTTCCTGACACCGATCCGGCATGGAAGGGCGCTAACTCACTTGCGCTCCTTGCTCACGTGGTCTCGCTCCTCGGTGATGACGGGTGGATGCCTAACAACATTGATGCGGCGGTGATCTGTGAGTCGCCGAAGATAGCTCCTCGTCGAGTCGAGATTCAGCAGACGTTGAGCGGCGTCGTTGGCGCGCCGGTGACGTTGAAAGGAAACCGCGCCGAACGACTCGGTGCAATCGGCCGAACCGAAGGCATCGTGTGTCTAGCGACGGCGCTGATCCAGCGACAACCGAACTGGCAAGAATCGAGCATCCCGTCATGAGCAATGCCGGACGAAACAGCGGCACGTCGAGTCCCAAACGAGGCGGTGGCTCTAGCTCACGCTCGAGTGGTCGAAATGGACAAAAGGGTCGCTCAGGCCAGCAGCGTGGTGGCTCACCGAGCAATGGTGGCCGTCGCACTGGTGGCCCGCAGGGTGGCGGCCGTGAGGCTGACCCGCGTACGCCCGGTCGCGGTCTTGGCGGAAAGCAAGTAGAGGGACGTCAGGCGGTCCGCGAACTGTTGATGGCCGAAAAGCGCAAAATTTACGACATATTCATCAGCGCTGAGCTTGAAGGTGATGCCGGTGTTTCGGACATCGCCGAAATTGCACGAGCGCAGAGGGTCCCCTTGAGCTACATCGCTCGAGCCAAGATCGAGCGAGAGACCCGCAGCGAGGCGCCGCAGGGTGTCATGGCGCTCGCCGCAGAACTTGAAGAGGCAGACCTGGGGGAGCTTCTGCGCACGCGCAATGGCGTCAAGCCATTTCTTGTCGCAGTGGACGGGGTGACCGATCCGGGCAATCTTGGCGCCATCATTCGCAACTGCGACGGTGCCGGTGTCACCGGAGTGTTACTGCCCAAGCATCGGGCCGTTCATGTGACGCCCACCGTTGCGAAGGCATCGGCTGGCGCGATTGAGCACATGCCGATCGCACTCGTTCCCGGCTTGCCGGCAATGCTGACCCAACTCAAGGACCACGGCATCTGGATTGTCGGGCTGGACGATGCCGCTGACCGCGACCTCTTCGAGTTGGAGTCCCTCGCTGACGAGCCGATTTGCCTGGTGCTCGGCTCTGAGGGCGACGGTCTGTCGCGGTTGGTGCGACAGCGCTGCGACTCGATCGTGGCCATTCCGATGCGCGGCCGAGTTAGCTCGCTGAATGTCTCGGCTGCTGCAGCCCTTGCGACCTACGAGATCACGCGAGGCCGAAAGCCCTCGGCAGATTGACGGACGCGAGTTGTCTGGTCCAAGTCTCTAGCCGTCTGAGTTTGCCGCCTGACGATCAGTTAGTCGAAGGCGTCCTTCATCTGGCTTGACGTCGCTATCATCTCGGTTCCCCGCCGGGTTAGCTCAGTTGGTAGAGCACTTGATTTGTAATCATGAGGTGGCGAGTTCGATCCTCGCACCCGGCTCCACGATTACTACGCCGAGCCGCCTCATTAAAGTTGCGCACCTATGAGTGCCTCTCCATCTGAAGTTGACGCGGCCCTCGCCGCAGTGACTGCTGCAAGCCGCGTTTGTTCAGCAGCACAGGGCCGACTCGCTGCCGGTGACACGCTCACCAAATCCGATGACAGCCCGGTCACGGTTGCCGACTTCGCGTCCCAAGCGGTGGTGTGCGCAGAACTCGGCGAGGCACTTGGAGAAGTGTTGATGATCGGTGAGGAAGATGCCGACGATCTGCGCGCCGATACCGATAGTGAGCTGCTCGCTGCCGTCACGGGCCTGGTGCGGGGACAACGCGAAAGAGCATCACACCTCAACGTGTTCGAATGGATCGCCAAGGGAACCTCGGCCGACCGCACAGCATCACTTGGCCGCTACTGGACACTCGACCCAATTGACGGCACAAAAGGGTTTCTCCGAGGCGATCAGTACGCCGTTGCGCTCGGGTTGATTGACAACGGCGAGGTCATTCTCGGCGTACTGGGATGCCCGAACCTCCTTAACCCAGACGGATCGAGGGGCGCCATTTTTGCGGCCGTTGAGGGCTCATGCAAAGCGTTCTACGGCGGCTTAACTGACCCAGTCGAGATAGCCGTTGCGCCGCCAGCCACAGTTGGTGAAGCAAAGTTCTGTGAGTCAGTCGAGTCGGGTCATTCCGACCAGTCACAGTCCCAGCAGGTAGCGGAGTTACTCGGCATTTCATCAGAGCCGCTTCGAATCGATAGCCAATGCAAATATGGTGCGGTCGCACGTGGGGACGCATCGATTTATCTTCGACTTCCCACCAGATCTGAATACCGAGAGAAAATCTGGGATCACGCTGCCGGTAAATTTATCGTCGAGCAAGCTGGAGGCCGTGTCACGGACGTAACCGGTGTGCCGCTCGATTTCGCGCACGGAGCAAGGCTTGAAGACAACAGTGGCGTTGTCGCCACTTCGGGGACAATCCACGACGACGTGATCGCTGCTGTCGGACAAGTTCTCGGTGTCTAGCCCCTTGTAGGCGTTGAGTCCCTCACCGTTAACGCGGGCCACCGTCGATGTCGATCAAAGCGCCGGTGGTGTATGTCGACGCATCACTCGCAAGATACAGCGCTGCGCCGATGACCTCGTCGGGTTCGCCACCTCGCTCGAGAGCAAAGGCATCCGTGGCTCGATCCTGGAACGCTTCAAGGTCCCAGGCCTTCGAGATATCAGTAAGAAACGGTCCAGGCACGATGCAGTTAACGCGCACGGTTGGGCCGAACGTGCGTGACAACCCGTAAGTGAGGTTGTTCAACCCTGCTTTGGCCGTGCCATAGACCAGCTCTTGCGGGCTGGGGCGACGTGAAGCGATCGAGGACACGAAGATGATTGATCCACCGTTGCCACTGTCGACCATCCGCGTTCCGATCAGCGCCGACAATCGAAACGGTCCCTTCAGATTCACGTCGAGCACCTTGTCGTAGAGCTCCTCAGAGATCGAATCAACCGATTTGTAGAGCGGCGACATTCCAGCGTTGTTAACGAGAATGTCGACCCTGCCAAACTCGCGATAAGCAAGGTCTGCCAGCCGCTCGCTGTCGTCCCAGTTGCCTGCGTGGTATGCAACGGGAATCGCCCGGCGCCCGGTTGCCTGCGTCACTTGGTTTGCCAACAGTTCACAGTTGTCAAGCTTGCGGCTGGCGATCACGACGTCGGCACCACGTTCGGCAAACGCCATCACCATTTCGCGCCCGAGACCACGGGATCCGCCAGTGACGACAGCGACTCGGTCGGTCAGATCGAAAAGGTCGCGTGCTTGGTTTGATTCTGCTGTGCTGCTCGTCGTGCTGTCGCCCATGGCCTGAGATGTTGGCATGTCCGCCGGCGTAATTGCTCAGCGGCTGCGTCGTCGTCGTGCAGCGCACGAGATGAGCACCATTGCAGCGAGCAACACACCCCCGCTGCGGCCGCCCGCCCGGGTTCGAACGCGCCAGCCTGACCAAGCCCGCCGATCGAGCCTGCTGATCCAATCGATGCCACGGAGCCAGAGAAGCCGACGGAGCATATGGAGCCTGAGGACCCGATCGACAAGATTGAGCTAACAGAGGCGATCGACAGAATCGACCCGACCGACCCAATCGCCAAGATCGATCCGGTTGACGCAATCGAGCAGCTACTGCGAATTGATAGCACCGAACTACGCGAACAGATCGGTGTTGTAGCGAGCGACATGACAACAGAATGCGGCTTTCGGTCGTCGGTGTACGCCCCGAGCCAGCATCATGCTGGCCGACTAGGCATCAGTGCCGGTCGCTAACCTTTGCGATATGAGTGATCAGATTCTCGACGTCGATCTTCTCGCCTTCGAAACAGGCAGTCCTGAGCAACGGCGCGCCGTGGTCGACGGCGTCACACGAAGCCTTGCAACCGGCTTCGTGTACACCAGTCACGACCTCTCGGAAGATTTACTCGACACTGCGTACGGAATGCTTCGGGAATTTTTCCAAAAAGAGCCGGACGAGAAGCAGCGATTCACACCTCCCGGCGCAAACGGTCAAACGGGCTACACCGGGCTGTTGGTCGAGACTGCTGCCTCGAGCGACAAACCGGATTGGAAGGAGATGCTTAACTGGTCAACACCAATCGCCTCCGGACATCCCCTCCGACGGAACTTCGCGACCGCCTACCCCGATCAGGTGCTACCCGAGTCAGTGGTGCCTGGGATCACCGACGTCCTTTACCGATTCCATGATTCGATTTCGGAGCTCCAACGCCGATTCTTGCACATCATTGCTGTGGGTATTGGCTGTCATGAAACGTTCTTCGATGACATGGTCGTTGACGGACCGACGCTCACGCGGGCGATCCGCTACCCGTCAATGGGAGAACTCCCTGATGCCGGGAAGGACGGCGAAGGGCTTGCCCACGTGTGGGCAGCGGAGCACGGCGACATCAATCTGATCACCGCACTGCCGCGCGCCACAGCCCCGGGGTTGCAGGTCAAGGTCGACGAAGACTGGATCGACGCAGTGGCACCTGACAACGGTGTGATCATCAACACCGGCATCATGCTTGAACGGTTGACGAACGGCACCATTCCAGTTGGCTGGCATCGAGTCGTTGCCTCGCCGGGCTACACNGNCGAGCGATATAGCGTTGTGCAGTTCTGCCACCCGCGCCCTTGGACTTTGCTGGCACCCGTCTCATCTTGCTGCACACCCGACAATCCGCAACGGTTCTCGGCCATCAGTGCCGCAGATGCGCTCGACGAAGTGCTTTACGAGATCAATCTCGTCGAAGACGCTCGTCGGGTCTCCGATCTCTGAAGCGTTCGCAGCAAAATTCTTCGTGAAATAGCAGACGAATTTGAATGCGGTATGCGGCGAGACAGATACGGTCGGCGTCAGATGGCCGATGGCAACCACACCGCACAGCGTGNCGCGCACCACGATCACTCCGTCAAAGACGATGAAATTGAAGTTACTTCGTTGCCTCCCACCAATGTCGTGCTTGGTGTCGACATCGGTGGGACAAAGTTCGCGGCCGGCCTAGTCACTGCTCACGGCGAACTTGTGGCTCGAACTCGAGTCGAAGTGGACCGCGACGTCGGACCTGAGTCCNATTGGACCGCCCTTGCCAGCCTTGTNTCTGATATGCAGTNGCAAGCGGCCGAGCAGAATGCTCGTATTCGCAGCGTCGGCGTCGGATGCGCTGGCCCAGTCACGCGTCAACTCGAAACCGTCTCGCCGGTCAACATCGCTGGGTGGCAGGAATTTCCGTTACGCCGACGGCTCCGTGAGCTCACTCGGTTGCCGGTGTACGGCGATCTCGATGCCAAGGCGCTCGCCTTGGCGGAGGGCTGGTTGGGTGCGGCCCAGGGCCATTCGAACTTCTGTGCGATGACCGTCTCAACNGGGATCGGTGGAGGGATCGTGCTGGATGGCGAGCTCCTCGATGGTGAGTCGGGNAACGCGGGCCATATTGGACACCTCATTGTCGAGCCAGGCGGCCGCCGATGCGGGTGCGGAGCACAGGGATGCTTGGAAGCAGAGGCATCTGGCCTTGCGATCGAGCAGATCACGGGCCGTCCGCCAACGGAGCCGACCTATGAGATCATGCAACGGACCGGGACTTTGGTCGGACGAGCGGCGGCCTCGATTTGCAACTCACTTGATCTGTCACTCGTCGTGGTCGGTGGTGCCGTCGCACTGGGATTTGCAGCCACGTTTTTCCATTCGGCACAAATGTCACTCGATGAGCACGTGAAGCTTCCTTACTCCACCGAAGCTAGAATTACCCCGTCGCGACTCGCTGACTCGGGNCCGTTGATCGGAGCCGGAGCCGTCGGTTGGCGTGGTAGCCGTCGCGATGTTCGCCGCGGGACTCGGGCCCGGCGATCACCACCGAAATCCGGCGTTTCTGGCGACCTAGCTGCCGATGGCTCGATAGATCCGCTCGGCCGGACCACGACCTAATCGGCGGTGCCACAGGTTGGCGAGCGCGATCGCCACGATCCAGAAGCCACCAGCAAACAGCAGTGAGGTCGACAGGTCTGTCGGAATGACCCAGCCCATCCAGTCGACGGCAAAATTGAAAACCAGGATGTGGAGCAGGTATAGCGTCAACGTCAGCTGGCCTGCCCGGCGCAACGGATCGACCGCAGTGGGGAACCGCTCAGCGGTGGCATCTATGACGACGTAGGCCAAAAGGGCCGTCCCGAGCGCACTGGCAAAGAAGATCGCACTACGGCTCGCCGGCTGCGTCGACAGCACGACTGACTGGAAGATGGTGTCGCCGGCATTGCTCGCAAGTGAGGCGCTGGCGAATAGTAAGAAGCCAATGCCGCCAACAATCGCTCGCCAATTAGGCCGGCCGAGCANGCGTCCCAGCAGGATGCCAGCGCAGAAAAAGCCGAACCACGGAAACAGCGGATGTGTGCCGTTGACGAAGATATCGAAGACGTAGCCCTGCAGAGAACCCTCGGCAGGGGAAAAAAGCCACGCTGTTCTCTCGCCAGCTTCCTGTCGCCAAAACCTCCAAGTGCCGATCAGAACGGCCGCTCCAACGGCGACAGCGCTAACGAGAAAAATCCATCTCGACCGTAAGGTAAATATGAAGGCCGCAAGAACGAACATTGCGCCGTAGAACGGAATGATGGTGCCCTTCCAGATCAAGTCGAGGCACAACCCGACCGCGTAGAGCACNGCACCACGTCGAATGAGCCGCCATCGCATGTCGATCACACGATTCATATCATCGACGCCCTGCCTTGTGAGCAGCGTGACGCCGACGCCTGCCACCAGCACAAACGTTGCTGCAAAGCGCGTGGCGAGAGGACCNGTCCACGGATTCAAGAAATTATCGGCCCAGCTATCACCGCGAGCTGCACCGCGGATGATCAGATATCCGTGGTAGTTCATCACGACTACCCCGACGAGTGCAAGCGAACGAATGACGTCGGGGCCGGGCTGACGACGCGTGGAAATGNCCGCTGACGCGGGCAGTGTGCCCGTGCTCAAAGCCATCGATACTCGTCGACCGTTGTCATGTGCAACGGGCGTTGCACGTCAATGCGATCACCGACTGCCGGAAGCGGAAAGCCGATAGGCACGAACGCCATGGACGAATGCATGTGCGGAGGTTCATGCAGTGCCATTCTTTTTTGCGCAAAGTGGAACGGGCTGAGACTCCCGTCATTGCCCTCATCGATCATCGTCACACCGTTGGCGGTGCCAGCGCCGATGATCACGAGGTGTCCGTCGGACGCAACTGATCCGAGGCGGTAGCCGGCGGTTTCGCCTGCGGTGATCGGACGGACGTCGAGCACATCGGCATCAAGGTGGAGCGCAGACTTGTCGCCGTGCCACAGCATCGTTCCAAGTCGCAGACGGAACTGGTGGGTGTCAGGCAGTGCGCGGTACTGATCAGGATGGAGATGGCTCACCCAGACGGGAATCGAGGTGTCTATATTGTCAAGCCAGTCGGTGATCGCTGCTGCATGTTCTTTGGGAGATCCGGCAAGCGGCGGGTGAATGCTGACACCGATGACGTGAAGTCCAGCACTTTTGGCGAGCTCGACCATCTTGCGGTCTCCTCCGAAGCGGCGCATCGGACTGANGAGCTTCACAATTACCCGNCCCCCCCAGGTTGCCAACGCATCAATGTGAGCCCGACTTCCAACGGTCAGCACCGGCCCCGATGAGTCCGACGCCGGGGCCTTTGGTGGTGACAGCGTGGGCGTCAGGACGACGACCGTGAGTTGACCGGGCAAGCCGTCAAGTTCGTGCACAGTGCCAACGGCGACAGTGTCACAGAAGTCAGCAGCAGTTGCGGCCAGCCAGTCACGACCGAAGCCATAGCCGTTGCCCTTGACCACGGGGACCAAGCCGCCACCGGCTTCGTCGATCGCATTGGCGATTTGAGCAACATGGCTGCGCCAGACCGNAGTCCGGACCGTCAATCGAATCGTCATCGACACGACGGTAATCGCTCGATGAGGTTGATCGGTCGCTGCCCTGCGGTGAGGTGCTTGAAATAACCGTTGCAGCTGCTTACCGGCCGGGCCAGGGCCGCCAGCGGGGGAGTAACGGGTTGATGTTGCGAGTGCGAATAATGCCACTCCATACACCCCAGCCGTAGGCGACATCGGTCGTGGCAGTTGAGGGGCTCGCGACGATCGACACCAGCGCCGCCAACCTGAATCGTCGTGAGAACAGACTTCCAACGACCACAATTGGCCACCACACCCGTCGGATCGCAGCAGCAAACTGTTGACCGGCGCGGAGATGGCCAGACATTGTTAACCGGAATGAGTGGGCTGTGGGGACCCCGGGAAGTTTTGGCGCCAGCCGGAGTGCAGTGCTCACAGCAAGTCCGCATGCGATTGCAGGGTGGCCGCCGAGCGCGGCTGCCCAGACTCCAGCGGTCCAGCCGCTGCTGTGCATTGGTGACAGCTGCCCTGGGTGACGAAGGGCGAGAGGAGCCGCCGACGATCCGTATTCGGCGTGTTGTCGAACGCGTTCAATGAGCGTGCGCCGGGGATCATGCCAGACCGTCGACGATGGCTCATACCTGCATCGCCATCTGGCTTGATCGAGTCGCCAGACCAAGTCGACGTCTTCGCCGAACCGTAACTGTTCATCAAATCCACCGATGGCATCGAAAGCGGCGGTTCGGATGACGAGCGCTGCGGCCGGGACATAGCTGACCCGAGTGCCGCTTCGAATTCGTGCGGGCTGATCACCAAGGTCGAGTGGAGACCCGACTTCGCCCGTAACGCGTGGAGCCACGAGGCCAACATTCGGGTCGTCAAAGTGGGGGAGAAGGGCGTCAAGCCAAGAGCCAATGCCAACGTCATTGAGGAGATCGACGTCATCGTCGACGAAGGCAATGAGTTCGGTGTCGATGAGTGGTCGCGCCGCGTTGCGTGCTGCTGCCGGGCCGCCGTTCTGGTCGAGGCGCACCTGCGCCCCTACCACTGGCGGCTCAGAGCCGTCATCAACGACGATTCGTCCATCTGCTGTGCCGACACCTCCGAGTTGCGGAGTAACGACTGTGACGTCTTCCAAGGACAACTTCGATGATTGCTCTGGGACCGGATGGATTGCGCCAGTCTCGAGGAGCCGATCGACAAGTGGTGATGTCGCGACGAGCTCGTCGCGTTCGATGGCATCGAGTACGCGCCCGCCGGCCGCAGTGACGCGGAACACCGTCAGCGGCGATCCAGCTAGCAAGACATTCCCGAAACGCTCCCACGACTGATCGCGAGCGTGACGACGTCGGGGCCCCCCGGCTGATGCAGTTTTTGAGGAAACCATCACAGCCTCAGCCGAGTGGGGTGGGATCGATCGGTCGCCAGGCCTCGATGGCATGCACTAAGTCGTTGACGAAGGAGGTGATGAACTGGTCGCCTTCGCCGCCCGATGCTCCCGTCGGGTCTCCGAGCACTCCGCTCGCGCTGACCGCTTGGACGCCGACACGTTGGAGCTCCTCGATGTCTGCATCAGCGCCAAGTTCGGCCAGTTCCAGTCGGACAAGACCGGGGTCGATTGCGAGCATCAAAGACGTTTCGATACGCCCAGCATGGAGGTCTTTAGCGCCACCGTCGGCGCGCTGTGGCCACTTCGGCCACCACGACAAGACATGGCGATCCTCGAGTTGAAGTGTGCCCACGGCAGCGGTGAGCGCACTTGCATTTCCTCCGTGGCCGTTGACGAAAACGACACCAGCGGCCCAATCAGCACTCCGCCCAAGTTCGAGAATCAGGTCGTGCATCACTGCGGTTCCGATCGAGAGCGTTCCAGGAAACCCAGAATGTTCGCCCGATGCACTCACGGTCAGCGTGGGGCCGACCATGAGGCCGTCGGTGAGCTGCATTGCGCGCGCCACGATTTCCTCGGCGATCAACGTGTCTGTCGACATTGGGAGATGTGGGCCGTGCTGCTCGGTTGATCCGACCGGGATCAGGACTAACGGAGCTCGAGTTCCGTCTTCAGCGGTCGGATCGTTGAGGAGTGTCTGCACATCTTTCCACGTGGCGTCGCCCAATCGCATCGGACCATCATGCCGCCAAGGGGTCCTAACTGCGCGAACGGCGATGAGACATCGCTTTACTTAGCCGGCTGTTCTCCGAGATAGCCCCACTCGTCGAGTTGCTTGATGACCAGCGCAGCAGCGTCGCTCGGTTCAAGCATCAGTGTCTCAGCGTGCGTTTGTTTGGCTGCGCCGATGTCCAGAATGTCGCGGACGCGGGCCAAGGTCCCACCTGCTGGAGCCGGTAGTTGCCGTGCGCGTGGGCGGTAGTCCGTGATCTGAGCCGTATCCTCTGCAGCGGCGGGGCCTGGTAGCAATCTGATCTCGGCACTTTTTGCACGCAGCGCTGCAGCGAGCGGAGCGCGACGGAGTCGGGCAACTGATCCTTCGACGGACAGCACAGCCGGCGTTGGTACATCAAGAACTTCGCGGCGCCCACCGTCGAGTCGTCGAATGACACGCAGGGGTGAACTTGCGGTATCGATGTGCACGAGCCCCAACGCCTGTGCGGCGCCCAGGTGTGCGGCGATGTATGCAGGAACGGAACCGGTGCCGCGATCGAGTGAGTAGTCGCCGCACACGACGAGTTCGGTATCGCCGAACAGCGTTGCGATGGCAAGGGCAACATCGTTGCTTGCCGCCTTAGTCGCGTCGACGCGTACTGCGTGGTGTGCGCCAGCGGCGAGCGCGTAGCGCAACACGGTGTCGGCTTCCGCAGGGCCAACGCACACAACAGTTACATCTTCGGCGCCGGCAAGTTGCAAGCCGATCTCAAGCGCCGCCTCATCAGCTGGGGACACCCCGGACCAACGTGGATCGACATCGCCACCGTCGACCGAAACCCATTTCCAACATACGGTGACTTGACTCACGACCGTTTAAACACGACGCCGTGGCCACCTTCGGGATAGCTCCAGGAGATGGCACCTTCCTTGTTGCACACGAGGTAACACGTGCCACATTCGAAGCATTGCTCGTAGTTGAAGAGAATGCCGCCATCGCTCGTCGGGACGAAGAGCTTGGCAGGGCAGGCAACGATGCACTCGCGGCTGGGACAGTCACGGCATACCGTGTCGTCGACAACGATATGAGCGCGCTCATGAACGTCGAAGCGCGTTGAACCAATGAGGTCCTCGAACGAGTGGGTTGGCCACTGCTCGGTCTCTTTAGTCCCGCCAGCCGCAACGCTGGCCCAGCGATCACTGATCTTGCTCATCCGAACGTCCTCAATCCATCGAGTGTGTCTTTGACGACATGGCGTACTTTCAACCCAGCGCGCTTGCGTTCCTGATTGAGCACCCTGATCAGGCCTGGCTTCGGCGTCGGGTTGTCGACGCGGAACATGCGCTCTACGGAGTTTGCGATCATCTGCGGATACAGATGCTGCACCCGATCCGACAGCACGATCTCAGGCGCCCGGTGCAGACGTTTGTGGTCGCGCAGAACAAATGTGTCGTTGAGTCGTCGCTCGTAGCCGGCTAAGCCTTTGGCAGAAACGTCGCCGACTGCGAGCGACTCGGCAGCCGCTTCGCCAGCGTAAATACCGCTGGCCATAGCAAAATTTACGCCCTCTAGCCACAAGCCGGCGGCCAGGCACATCGCGGCTGCATCCCCGGCGACAAGGATGCCGTTGCCCGTCATCTGGGGCATCATCGACAAGCCAGCCTCGGGGATGACGTGCGCTGAGTATTCCTGCACCTCGCCACCCTCGACGAGTGGGGCAATACCGGGGTGTCTCTTGAACCGATCGATGATCTCCTCGGGACGTAACTCCTGAGCGGTGAGTTTGGGTAGCTTGAGGACACATCCAACGGCGAGCGTGTCAAGATTGGTGTAGACGAAGCCACCGCCGTTAACCCCTGATGTGCCACCGAGCACTTCGATGTCCATTCCGTGGCGGCCGCGTACGCCAAAGCGTGAGTCGATGACTTCCTTCGGCAGTGCGATGGTTTCTTTGACGCCAACGGTGTAGTTCGCTGCGTCAACCTCGCCGTACATTCCCGCTTCCTTTGCAAGGAAGCTGTTGACTCCGTCGCAGGCGATGACGACCCTGGCACGTAGGTCTCCATCAGGGCGGTCGGTAGTAACGCCGACGACCTGGTTGTTCTTGCGCAGCAAACCGGTGGCGGTCGTAGAACAAATCAGTGTTGCGCCGTCGGCCTCGGCCTTGCTGGCGAGCCAATGGTCCCAGTCGGGGCGGAATGCGGTAGCACCGTTGTAGGGGGCGCTACCCCATTTTTGGCTTCGGAAGTCGACGCTAACCGCCTGCTCATCGGTCAAAACCATCGTGGAGCGGCGAGTGATCCAGCGCTGTACTGGAGCCTCCTCCCACCATTGCGGATGCAACTGGTCGAGCATGCGGGGGTAGACAACTCCGCCATACATGTTTTTTGATCCAGGGAACGGTCCGCGTTCGAGCAAGATGACCGAGTGCCCGGCCCGTGCGAGCACTGTGGCGGCCGTAGCGCCGGCTGGGCCGGCACCAACCACGACGACGTCGACATCAAATTCGGTCATGTGGGGGTCTCTGCTGCGTTAGCTGAGCGTTCAGCGAACAGGCCGGTCAACGCTGCCAGCGTTGCATTCGCGTCGCTGACAATGGCGAGGTCACTCATGTGCATCATCGGGCAGTGTGGGTCAGTGTTGACGCTGATGATGTGATCTGGGCTGCCGAGGCCAGCGGTGTGCTGGACCGCGCCGCTGACTCCAAAGGAGAGATACAACGTTGGATCGACGACGACACCTGTGGTGCCAATTTGCTTGTCATGATGTACCCACGACCGATCCGTAATGACTCGGGTGGCTCCCATGGTTGCACCGATGTNGGCNGCGAACCCTGCGAGCTGAGCGAACTGATCCTNGCTGTTAAGTCCTGCGCCGCCACCGACGATGCGGTGTGCCTCGGAAAGGTCCATNGTGCGGACGTCCGGCGGCAGGATCTNCACGACCCTTGCACCATGGTCAGACACTGGCTCGTCGTCAACACGTACGCGCTGGACATCGGGCTGGCCGTTGAACGACGACGCGCCGCGGATACCTGGTTGGAGCGTTGCAACGAAGGCGCCACTGGGTCGAAGCTCGTGAAGTTCGCGGCCACCGGAGCGAGCTAGGAAAACAGAATCATGAGCGAGCGCAGTAGCGCCGGCGTACAGCGGCCGGCGGAGGCGAAGCGCAAGTGCTGGTGCAAGGTCGCGGCCGTCGGGGCAGTGAGGAAGGACGATTTGGTCGATTGAGCCGGGCAAAACGACGTCACCGCCTGAGTCGACGAGAGATGCGAGGCAGCGAGCCCAGCGAGCGATCTCCAAATCACCTAGTTCGACGAGTGTGACTGTTTGGGCTCGATCGGTCAGGTCGATGTCGTCAACGCCTGAGCCAACTAAGACGACGTTGCCATCGCATTCAGCAATAGCGTCGTCGGTGCCCGCCGGCAGAACGCCCTCTCGAACCGGTACCACTGCGATCATCGGCCATNAGCGTACGGCGCATNGCGTCGACGCTGGCAACTGTCCGCNGACTGCNTCGCAAANTCTCCGTGTTTTCAGCTCAGCATCGAGGGTTCGAGTTGGTGGACCCGTTTCGCAGTGGCAACGAGGAGCTTGCGTGTAATGGCGGGACTCTGATCGAGCAGTTGCTCGAACTCGCGCCGGTTGAGCACTTCGACCGTCATGGCGGTTTCTGCCTTCACCGTAGCCGTTCGTGTTCGGTTGGCGAGCAGCGCTACTTCGCCCAGCACGGCACCGCTGCCAACCGATGCAATTAATCTTCCTTCGCGCCAGACCGATGCGGTCCCTTCGACAATGATGAAGGCTTCGCGACCAGCGGTGCCCTCCTTGATGACTTCCTTGCCGGCTTTGATGTCGATCGGTGTCATCAATCGGTCGATCGCAGCAAGTTCCTTTTTCGAAAGTCCAGTGAAGAGTTCAATTGAGGCCAGGGCAGCGATGGTGGTGTTCGTCGTCATATCCCCAGTGTGCACCATGGAGGCTTGTCACCTAGAACCGCGCTGGCCTCAGGTCCCTGCGGTCTTTCGNCGGTCGCGTTGCCAGCGAACCAGTTCGACAATTCCGGTGATTGAGAGTGCCGTGACAAACGCCAGGACGAATGCAAGTGTGTGATTGTCTTCAAATTGCTTTCCAAACACGAAGCCGAGGATGGCTGCATACGACGCCCAGATCGTCACGGCAATGGCGATCCAGAACATGAACCAACGACGTGGCTGCTGCGTGACGCCTGAAGACACCGTCAACACGGTGCGGCCCCCAGGGATGAATCGCGCAGTGATTAGGAGCAATCCACCCCGTTTGCGGATTTGGTGCGCAGCCCCATCGAGCCGCGCCCGTCGCTCTGTCTTCCTGTCTGCCCATCGATTGACTAGGCCCTCGAAATTGCTTCCGATCGCATAGGCCAGATTGTCGCCCACGAACGCGCCGGTCGCACCTGCGATGATGACGAGTAGCAGGCTTTGGTCACCGGCTCCCGCTGCCACGCCGCCCAAAATCACTGTGGTCTCACCCGGGACGATCGGAAGGATTGAGTCGAGAAGCGCGATTGCGAAAATCACCAGAAGGAACCACCAGTTGCCTGAGAAGTCCCTGAGTTGTTCAGTAAATTCGGTGATGACGTTCGCCAGCATGTGACTTGAGACGTTAGCGGTCAGGTGTTGTGGACTAGACGTCCCTGCTCGTGAACCACACCGTGGAGTTCGNNGGAATGACGCCGGGCGTATGCATTTCGCTTGGCTCGCTAGAGAACACGGGCTGCGCTATTGAGAGTTCGGGATGTTCGAGGTCGACTGCAACTGGCTGCATCGACGCGTTTACGACGACGACGAGGTCACCTCGCCGAACGCCGACGAGGTCGCTGCCGAGGTTGAGGACTTCGGCACAGAGCGGCTGAACAACTGCAAATTCTGTTCGAGCATCTGAAGCTGTCCGATACAACTCAAGCATCGACGCCGAGCGAGTCCAAGTAATCGAGACGCGATCTGATCCCCTCGATGTCGCCGACCCCACTGCCGGTGGAGTCGGCAAATGAACGTACGTAGACCTGGTAAACGAGTGCGTCCTGCCACCAGTATCGCTGCAGGGGAGTATTGCCAGCCATAGAAGGCATCAATGTCAGCGCTCTCTGCGTCTTTGGGTGCTTTAACGAAGGCGAGTTATGTCAGATCGTTGTTGGGTAGGGGAACACCTGTGGCAGTGCCTAGCTCAGGAAATGGTGATGCGGTGCCTCTGGCGCTCGTCGTTGACTGAAGCAGACAGCACGATGTCGTACTCGCCCGGCTCCAGCCGCCAGTCATCGGCAGCGGTGTCCCACCGTCGGAAGGCCGTCGGGTCAAACTTGAGCACAGCATTCACGGTCTTCCCCGGCTCGACCGTCAGTTTGTCCCAACTCTTCAGTTCTAACCGGGGCCGCACGTATTCGGGCGTAACGGCCTCGACGAAGCCCTGGACGACCACAGTTGCTGCCCGGTCACCTGCGCATGTGATGGGTACCGTGGCGGTAACGCTGCAGCTTTCGACATCGAGAAGACCGTCTCCCCATGTTGCATCTCCGTAACTCAGCCCGTGGCCAAATGGGAAACGGACTGGGGTGTCGGTCGCTTCGTAGTGTCGATAGCCAATGAACAGCCCCTCTGCGTAGCGTTGCGTTCCGTTCCCGTCGCCGTCATGATCGGGCCGGTGGTGGAGATAGGCCGGATGGTCGGCGAGGCGAACAGGGATGGTGATCGGCAGTCGGCCACCCGGGTCTGCATCACCGAGGAGAATGTCAGTGAGCGCCTCAGCCTGTTCCTGACCGGCAAAAAAGGGCGTAAGAATCGCTGTCGCTGATACTGGTTCGCTCGGGTCCGCCCAGTCCATCGTTACGGGTGAACCAGCGTTTACGATCACGACTGTGCGAGGGTTCGCAGCGACGACGCAACGGACCAATTCATCTTGCCGACCTGGCAGATCCATCGTCGTTCGGTCGAACCCCTCGGTCTCCCACTCGTCGTTGGTTCCAACGACGACAACAGCAGCGTCGGCGGCCGCTGCGGCGGCGACGGCGCGGTCCATCAGGTCGTCGGGCTCAGGAGAACGGATACCGACGCGAAGGGCTGCAAAGCCGTTGACCTCCGAGGTGGCCCACCGCACGTCAAGTTTGACCGGCGTGCCAGCGGTGCACTTCAACGTGGCCGTCGCCTCGACGCTTCCGTAGCCAAAAAATTCCTCGCTACGCGGCAACTCCATAAATGGGTCCTCTACAAGCG
>PASB01000005.1 GCA_002711735.1 Ilumatobacter sp. | reverse complement strand
GAAGATCGGCCGCTGCGTACAGGTCCTGCTGCATCTTGGTCTGGCCGTACGACATGAATTGGGAGCCAACGTGACGATTAATGTCGATGAAGAACGCTTCGCGCCCGCCCCATACCAATGCGGCTCCATCGTGAACATGGCCCTCGGCCTCCATCCGGGCGTTCAGTCCAGCGGCGCGGAGTACTTCGACCGATCCCCATTCGAGCACGCCTGCTCTGGTTCGGTTCAGAACGTGGTTCCGACTGGACCGTTCGACCACGATTGAGTCAACTCCCGATCGGTGAAGCAGGTGGGAAAGCAGTGACCCGGCTGGGCCAGCACCGATGATGGCCACCTGGGTTCGCAGTGTCACGCAGAGAGTCTGACGGATTGTTGACACCCCGGCAAGCGGACCACCATGATGACGCCACGATGATCATCGACTGCCACGGTCACTACACGACCGCGCCACCTCAGCTCGGTGAGTACCGAGATGCCCAGCGCGCAGCGCTTGACGTCAACTCCGGCCACGTCGGTGACCGAGGACAACTTTCGATTTCTGATGAGGAGTTGAGGGAGAGCCTCGAAGACAACCAGCTTCGGTTGCAACGCGATCGTGGCATCGACCTGACGCTCTTTTCACCAAGGGCCTCGTGGATGGGTCACCACATTGGCAACGAGCACACCAGTCGTTACTGGTCTGAGCACTGCAACGATTTAATCTGGCGAGTCTGCGATCTGTATCCAGAAAACTTTGCCCCTATCTGTCAGCTTCCACAGTCCCCAGAAATCGGAGTCGAATCGTCGGTGCGAGAGCTGCGGCGTTGCGTTGAGGAGATGGGGTTCATCGGTTGCAACCTCAACCCGGATCCGTCGGGCGGGCATTGGAGTGGGCCGCCGTTATTCGATCCGTACTGGAAGCCGCTGTTTGAGGCGATGTGTGAGCTCAATGTTCCGGCGATGTTGCATGTCAGCGCCAGTTGTAACCCGAATTTCCACTTCACAAGTTCGCACTACCTCGGGGCCGACACCACAGCGTTTGTCCAGGCAATGACGTCGGGGCTGTTCCGTGACTTTCCATCAATGCGGTGGGTGATCCCGCATGGAGGTGGAGCGGTTCCGTACCACTGGGGTCGGTTTAAGGGAATGGCCGAGGGACATCACGCCGAGGGCGGTTCGACATGGCAACTGCTCGATGAATTGATGGCGAACGTTTTCTTCGACACATGCGTGTATCACCAGCCGGGCATTGACCTGCTCGTCGATGTTGTGCCTACCGACAACATTCTTTTCGGTTCTGAAATGGTGGGCGCTGTGAAGGGGAAGGACCCAGATACCGGTGAGTACTACGACGACACAAAGCGCTACATCGAGCGCGCCAATCTCTCGATCGAGCAACGAACCAAAATTTTTGACGGCAACGTCCGCAGGGTTTACCCGCGGCTGACGACCACAGGAGTCGCTTCATGAATAAGCACGTCATCGTCTGCAACATCAAGCGGGCTGACCCATCAATTATTGATCAATTGGCTGCGGCGGGGACCGCCACAGTGCATGAAGCAATCGGTCGCATGGGATACGTCGGGCCGCATCTGAAGCCGATCCAAATTGACACGAAGATCGCTGGGTCGGCGGTCACCGTGCTCAGCCACCCGGGCGACAACATTATGATTCACGCTGCGGTCGAGATGTGCCAGCCCGGTGATGTCCTCGTTGTTGCTAACACTGCGCCGTCGACGCATGGCATGTTCGGAGACCTCCTAGCCACGTCACTCATGGCGCGTGGCGTGCGCGGCTTAATCACAGATGCTGGCGTTCGTGATACCGCTGACCTGCGCTCGATGGGCTTTCCGGTGTGGGCCCAGCACGTGTCATGTCAGGGCACGGTCAAGAACACCGCAGGCTCGGTCAACGTCCCGGTCATCTTGGGAGGAGTTACGGTGCAGCCAGGCGACGTAGTGTGCGCTGACGACGACGGTGTGGTCATCGTCAAACGTGCTGACGCAGAGCGGGCTTTGGAGCGGTCAGATGCTCGGCTAGCGAAGGAAGAGCAGATGCGGGTCACGCTCAGGTCGGGTGAACTCGGAGTCGACTTGTACGGCCTGCGTCAGAAGCTGAACGACATGGGAGTCGAGTACATCAACTGACACGGCAAACTCTCGCTCGTGGGTGAGCTCGAACCCGCCACCGCGGCAACTTCTGTCGCATTCATTCTTGGTCAAGTCTCAGCACTATCGGCGATCTCGCAGTTCTCGCCGACTTAAACGCAACTCGACTCTAAAGTCGGCTACATGCTTGCCGGTCCCCCATGGATTGCCCTGCGGTCCGCTTGGGCGCGGCAGGTCAGCCTCACCAGCTTCGATTCGACACGCCCACTGTTGCACGAGCATTCTGGTCCGTCGCAAGGGGCGACACCGTCTATGTCGGCGTCGCCGAATATGCCGTTGAGGACTCGATCAAGCGTCAATATTCTGCAGTTACCCCTATCGTCCCGATCGCGGGTGTTGCGTCGATCGATAGAACCAAGACATATCGGCAGCGAAACGAGCCTGACACCGGCGACGGCAGCGCTAACTGGGTGCCCTTCCCGCCGACCTGCGTTACCTCACGAGCCAGATTCACTGGCCTCAACATGAGGCTCCTAATGCAACTCGGCAATATGCGCTTGCAGGGGCCGGCTAACGCCAGCGCTATTGATCCTTCATTCCATCGTGACTGCTCGTTCGATTGCTATTCTGTGAGCATGATCAAAGACGGACGAGCCAACTGATGGGCGCAGCAATCGGCGAGACACTTGGCTTTGCGGTGGGAATNGCTATCAGTCCGATTCCCATAGCGGCGGTAATACTGATGTTGTTCAGTGGTCGGGCGCGTATTAACAGCGTCTCGTTCTTGGTCGCCTGGTTTGTGGGCATTGCACTGGTGACAACTGTCGTGATGTTCATACCAGGTCTTGAGGCTGATGACGGCGATCCGAGCAGCACCACTGGGTGGATCAAGCTCGCTTTCTCTGCGCTTCTCTTTGTTGCAGGCGCTCGGAAATGGCGCACACGTCCTGGGCCCGACGATGAGGTCGAGACGCCGGCATGGATGAACAAAATCCACGACCTCAANCCGGGTGCAGCGTTCGGGTTGGGATTCGTGATGTCGACATTGAANCCTAAGAACCTGCTGCTCGCGCTCAGTGCAGGTGTCTCAANTGGAGCATTGTCTCTTACCACGGGCGAGACCTTTGGTGCAGTTGCGGTGTTCACCATGATTGCTGCGATCACCGTGATCGTTCCTGTGTTCGCTTTTCTGTTTGCCGGGGAACGACTCGAGCCCACCCTTCAAAAAACCAAGAATTGGTTGCTCGCCAACAACTCTGCGATGGTGTCGGTCCTGCTTTTGGTCTTCGGCTTCAGCCTGCTGGGCGACGCCATACAGATTTTGAGCTGACGAGCCAAAAATACACGCTATGCATTGCGTTCATGCCCGATTCAGATGTTGACGTGAGGAACTGATTCCGCACGACGGTGCACCGTTCGGGTCGGAAAATCGGCGCTTGCACCCCAGGTGGAAAGAGCCAGCACTCGGATTCAATATGGAACGCCTATCCGGATTGCGGCGCGAATCGTTTGGCGCTAGAACGCACTGATCAGTTATGTGTTAAGCCTGCGGTGGCTCTTCATTTGAAGTCATAAAGCATCGCCGGATTGTCGACCAACACGCGACGACGAGTCGCATCGTCAGGGATGAGATCGACGAGTAGATCGATGAGGTCGCCGTCGTCTGGCGTATGGCGGACATTGGGATGCGGCCAGTCGGTTCCCCAGAGCACGCGCCCTGGGGCGGCGTCAACGAGTGCTCGGGCAAAAGGAACGACGTCGTCATAGGGCGGCCGACCGTCGGCAGTCAGCCGTTCGGCACCAGAAATCTTCACCCAGGCCCGTTCGTCCTGCATCAGGTCGAGCAGCGTTTGGAAGGGTTGTTGCTCAATCCCGTCGGCGGTCGGGACGCGAGCCATGTGATCGATAACGAACGGACATGGCATCTGGTCGAGGAGATCTGCGTACTCAGGCAGATCTTTGGCATCGAAGTGCAGCACGATGTGCCAACCGTATGGCTGGACCCGTTGAACTAGCCGCCAGAACACATCAAGGTCAGGTGCGCCACCAAGGTGCTTGACGAAGTTAAATCGGGTGGCGCGGACCCCAGCGGCGTGGAGTGCAGCGATGTCGGCATCGTTGAATGACTCATCGATCATCGCCACTCCTGCGTAGCGTCCGTTGCCGCGACGAAGCGCATCCACCATCGCTGCATTGTCGGTGCCGTGGCACGACGCCTGCACGAACACTGCACGTGACAGGCCGAGGCGCTGCTGGAGCCGCTCAAAATCTTCGAGACCAGAGTCTGGAGGTGTGTAGGCCCGGTCAGCGGAGAAAGGAAACCGAGCCGCCGGACCGAATACATGGCAGTGAGCATCGGTTGCTCCGGCAGGCGGGGTCCAGTGACGAGGAGCGTGGGGGGCCGGGTGCGGGCCAGGAATTGATTTCATAGTGAGGTCGGAAAGACCACACCGTCCATGAGCTTCCGTGCAGTGCGCACAATGCCGGAGCGGCGGGCAGTAGGCGGATCTGTGCTCGTATCGATCTCAACAGCGGCGGTGAAGCTGCCGGCTGGATGCTCGCAGATGATCATGCCGTCGAGTCCGGCGCCCTTGCGGAGGATGTCTGCGGCCGGTGAGCCGGGGAGTAGTGCTGCAGTTGCGACTGACACTGCGCCCAGCACCCCGATCGCCTCGTGGCATCGGTGTGGAATGAATGTTCGCGTTGAGAGGTCGCCATGTCCTCTAGCAGAGGACACCATGGTGAGTTTTGGAACGGTGGCCTCGGTGACATCGCCGAGCCCCATCAGGTGGCCGGCCTGTAAGCGGATTGATTCCAGGCGGGCCCTGAGTGCGTCGTTCCTGTCGAGTTGGACGGGAGATTCGGCCCCCGTGATCCCGAGGTCTGTGGATTGCATTACGACGACCGGCATGCCGTTGTCGATCATCGTTGCCGCCACGCCATCGATCTGATCGACAGTCGATCCCGTTGGAAGCAAGGCGCCGCATGAGCCGCCGGCGATGTTCACGAAATCGAGTTGAACGCGAGCCGCAGGGCGGGGTACGCCATCGATCGCAGTAGTGCCGGCGTAAACCGGTACTCCGTTTTTGATCGGAAACGTCGACGTGGCGACAGAGTCGGTGTTCGACATGTAGACGCGAACACTTTTGTGGGCTCCTGTAACGACGATTAGGCCACGCTCGACGGCAAACTGAGCAGCTGCTGCGAGCAGATTGCCGCAGTTCTGCCGGTCACTCACGAGCGCCTGGTCAACGCTGACCTGCAAGAAGAGATAGTCAATGTCTGCGTCTGAGCGCACGCTTCGATTGATCACAGCAACTTTGCTCGTCAGGGGAGTCGCGCCACCGATCCCATCGATCTGGCGGACATCGGGCGAGCCCATCACCGCAAGTAACAGCGCATCGCGCTCCTCGGGATCTGCCGGAAGGTCATCGCTGAGAAAAAACGCACCCTTGGACGTTCCGCCTCGCATCACCATGCAGGGAATACCGACCACCCTGCCATTCTGCCCCGATTCGGTGATTGTCTACAATCAAACTCCCATGGCGATTGACAAGCCCTATCTCGACATTCCGGGAACGACCGTCTTTGACGCAGCACAAGCGCGTCGGGGCTATTGGCTTAACCAGTTCTGCATGTCGCTCATGCAGGCCGATAACCGTGAGCGTTTTCTCGGTAATGAATGTTCGTATCTCGATGAATGGGACATGACCGCTGCGCAAAAGCAGTCGGTGCTCGATCGAGACATGAACGCCATGATCGCTCTCGGTGGGAACATTTATTTTCTCGCCAAGATTGGAGCCACTGACGGCAAGAGCTTCCAGCAAATGGCCGGGTCGATGACGGGCATGTCCGAAGACGAGTACCGGGCGATGATGATCGGCGGTGGACGCTCAATCGATGGAAACCGCGACGTCGGTGAAGCATCATGAGCGCACGGATCACCGCATCGGTCTTTACATCCCATGTTCCTGCGATTGGCGCAGCACTGGATCAAGGTAAGACCGAAGAGCCGTACTGGCAGCCATTGTTTGCGGGTTACGAGCCGTCGCAGGAGTGGATGCGCGACAACATTCCGGATGCGATTGTGCTGGTGTTCAACGATCACGCCACGGCCTTTAGTCTCGACATGATCCCAACCTTTGCGATCGGCACCGCATCGTCGTATGCAGTGGCTGATGAGGGATGGGGCCCGCGCCCGGTACCCGAGGTGCAGGGACACCCTGACCTCGCCGCGCACATAGCGCACTCTGTCATTCAGCAAGATTTTGACCTGACCATTGTCAATCGAATGGCCGTGGATCATGGCCTCACCGTGCCGCTGTCGCTGATGTTCGGTCAGCCCGATGCCTGGCCATGCCCGGTCATCCCTGTGGCGGTAAACGTTTTGCAGTATCCGGTTCCATCTGGGCAGCGTTGCCTTGACCTTGGCAAGGCCATCCGCAACGCGATCGAGTCGTATGACGAGTCACTTGACGTACAGGTATGGGGAACTGGTGGGATGAGCCACCAACTACAGGGTCCACGCGCTGGCTTGATCAACGCTGATTTTGACGCGGCATTCTTGGACACCCTGATCTTTGATCCGGAGTGCCTTGCGGCCATGCCTCACGTGGAGTATCTCCGCGAGGCAGGTTCGGAGAGCATCGAACTGGTTATGTGGCTGATTGCTCGCGGTGCAATGGGCGACCTTGCTGGCCGACCCGCACCCTCCGTGGAGCACCGCTTTTACCACGTCCCCGCCAGCAATACCGCGTTGGTCACCTCATCTTGACCGAGCCAGATTTGGAGAACCCATGACCATTAATGTCGCGCTGGCGGGTGCCGGCGCATTCGGAATAAAACACCTTGACGCTATGAGCAAGATCGAAGATGTGCGTGTTGTGTCGATCGTTGGCCGAACGCTTGAACCGACCGAGGAGGTTGCTGCGAGGTACGGAATCGGGCACGTTACGACCGATTTGGCCGAGAGCCTCGCACTGGACGAGGTCGACGCCGTTGTGTTGGCCACACCAACACAGATGCATGCAGCGCAGTCGATTGCCTGCCTCCATGCCGGAAAACATGTCGAAGTTGAGATCCCGCTGTGCGACAACCTTGCCGAGGGTCGCCGCGTCGTCGAAGCGCAACAGCAAACGGGACTCGTGGCGATGTGCGGTCATACACGCCGGTTCAATCCGAGCCACCAGTGGGTTCACCGACGCGTCCAGGCAAACGAGTTCGAAATTCAGCAGATGGACGTTCAGACGTACTTCTTTCGGCGGACGAATACCAATGCGCTTGGCAATGCGCGCAGTTGGACTGACCATCTGCTGTGGCACCACGCAGCGCACACCGTTGACTTATTCGCGTACCAAGTCGGCAGTCCGATAGTCGATGCCCATGCGATGCAGGGGCCGATTCACCCCGAACTCGGGATCGCAATGGATATGTCAATCCAGTTGAGAGCTGCATCAGGTGCAATATGCACACTGTCGCTGTCGTTTAACAACGACGGTCCATTCGGTACTTCTTTCCGTTATATCGGTGATAGCGGTACGTATATCGCTCGTTACGACGACCTCGTCGATGGGCGTGAGGTGCCGATTGATGTGTCCGAGGTTGATGTTTCGAGCAACGGCATCGAACTCCAGGACCGAGAGTTTTTCTCGGCCATCCAGGACGGTCGCGAGCCAAACAGCAGCGTCAATGACGTGTTGCCGTGCTACGAGATCCTCGACCGCCTTGAGCGCCAACTGGCGAAGTGAGGTGGTGCGCCGGCCGAGCGGTGTGTTCTTGCGGACACCCGCCACATGAAATTCAGCGATGAGTTGGCCTTGTTGTGATGGCTATTCATCAAATCGTCGTCGATGGGCTCCAGCGCGCCCTGCACGTCGAATCCTGCGTTGTCCAGGAGCGCGTGCCGAGCGGTCCACCATCGGCAAGGGTGCCGTTGACTGAATCGGGACTACACACATCAAAATGATCCACTTCGACCTCAAGGCCCTCGTCCGCTTGAAGCAGGCCGTCACCCTGAACACCGAAAAGAAAGTTTCTGCTGCCTGGGGCGGCGTCTCTACTCCTAGTCCATCTTGTCTAATTCGTCAGCCCGTTACTTTCAGGGAAACACCCGGGCCCAGTCGTTGGCCACGCTTACTTTGAGCCATCCCAGCCGATCTGCAACGTCCCTGATCGGTTCGCCTTCGGCAGTAGTTTCTGCAGAGCCTGCGTAGGAAAATTCGCGGTCCGCATCATCGTGATCGATGAGAATCGCTAGTCCCGGCTGGGGCCCCGCAAGCGCGTATTCGAGCATCGCCTGATCGCCAGCGGTATTTCCGGCTGCCAAGATCGGTCGTCGTCCGATGTGCATTTGAATATGCTCAACCTTCGCCTCCTTGTCGTTGAGTTTCCCGTGCGCCGATGACTTGCGCACGAGCGACGGTTGGCCCTGATCATCACGGATGAAGTCATATCCGATCAGGCTGCCAACAACGAGCTCAGAGGGAATGCCGTACAACAGCTCACTAATTACTCGAACAAACTCAGTCCCCCCACCTGTGACGACGCCGACGGTGAATTCAAGAGCTCTGAGTTCATCCAGAAGTTCCAGCATGGGCTGAAATACGAGGCCCTCGAGTCCGGTTCCCAAGGTGCGGTGCTTGTAACTATTCTTAAAATCGAGCACTAACGCCGTGAACTGCTCCGGCGTAAGGCCATCCAAGAGAGATGTAAGTGATCCCAGGAGTCGCTCCAGCCCGATGTCATCCATCGCCGCCGCATCGTGGGAGAGCAAAGCAGCAAACTCGGGCCGTTCTCGAAGCGTTGGATCAGACTCGGCTTGGCGGGGCAGTATCCCGACAAAGAAGTCGAGTTGTATGTATGACGGACGTTCCGTCCAGAGAGTCCCGTCGTTGTCGAAGCAGGCAACACGTTCATTCACCGGGACTGATTTTAGGTCATCGAGATAGGCGATAAGCCGCTCCCGCGTTTCCCCGGGACGCCAGGATGGGAGTCGATCTGTCATGTCATTCTCCTGTCTTGCAACCTAAGATCATGTGCGGCTTAGGTGTAACGGAATACTACCCGTTCTAAAGGCCGCTGTCGACCCCGACCGAGCCCACTCGTCTACCCAGCATTTAAGAAGTATTCACTAATCGGCTTGAAGCGAGCTGAGGTCGTCCGCCAAAGGGTGGCGGGTGCGAGGCCGATTTTTTGGGAAGGCCAATGAGTGCAGAAGGACGACAGGCTTTCTGACGTTTTGTGCCTGATCGGTTGGAATAGGCACGCTGTCTGATTGATCGTGAGCTGTAAGGCGGGGCTCCTTGGAATTGTGACCACTTTACGCCACTCGCTATTATTTGGAACGCCGTTCCAATATGCGGGGACTGCGTGTAACGAGTTCAACAAGGGGTAATGACAGTGACTGACACCGATACCAGTACTGACACGGAGATCCCGTGGCCACCAGCGGGATTCCGTGGGCCTGAGCAAGAGCAGGCTGAAAAAGGCGCCGACGTTGCCCCGGCGGATGAGTTGGCCCTCGAAGAGATCAACCCGTTGAACGCTCACCTGTTCGCAAACGATCGTTATCACCGCTACTTCGAACGACTGCGGAATGAGGACCCGGTCCACTTCAATGAGATCGAAACCGCAGGCAGGTACTGGTCAGTGACCAAGGGTGACGATATAAAAGCGGCGGAAGCTGACTGGCAGACGTTTTCGTCGGCCAGCGGCATCACGTTGGGCGTCCCGACTGCGGAGCGTGGTGCCGTAGGGTCGGAGACGTCAGCATTCATCGCAATGGATCCGCCTGAGCATCGCGCGCAGCGTCGGACGGTGACGCCAGCTGTGCAGCCGAAGAATCTGATGAACCTTGAACCGCTTATTCGAGAGCGGACGGTTGAAGTGCTTGAGTCGCTCCCCGTGGGCGAAACGTTCGACTGGGTTGAGACGGTCTCCATTGAGTTAACGACGCGGATGTTGGCAACCTTGTTCGACTTTCCGTTTGAGGACCGCATGAAACTTGCCCGCTGGTCCGACATTGTCTTCGCAATTCCTGAGCCGGGGGGCGTCATTGAATCCCTCGAGCAACGCCAAGAAGAACTGATGGAATGTGTGCATTACTTCTCGGGGTTGTGGGAAGAGCGCCGTGAAAGTCCAGGTGGTGATCTTGTCTCGATGCTCGTGCACGGAGAGGCGACGAAGGGCATGTCTGCTGTGGAGCACCTGGGCAATTTGCTCTTATTGATCGTCGGAGGCAACGACACCACTCGAAACACGATGAGTGGCAGCGTCTATGGACTGAACGTGTTCCCGGAGCAATACGACAAGTTGGTCACCAATCCAGAACTGATCCCCAACATGGTCCAGGAGATCATTCGTTGGCAGACGCCGCTGGCCTACATGCGTCGTACTGCGACCCGTGACTGTGAGCTCGGTGGCAAGCAGATCAAGAAGGATGATCAGCTACTTATGTGGTACCTGTCGGCGAACCGTGACGCAACCGTGTTCGATAACGCTGACGCCATCGACATTCAACGCGAGAACGTCGACCAGCACCTCTCATTTGGGTATGGCATTCACCGTTGTATGGGCCTCCGGTTGGCAGAGATGCAGCTCCGGATTCTGTGGGAAGAAATCCTCGAACGGTTCGAACGGATTGAAGTGCAGGGCGAACCAAGCCGTACGCTCTCATCGTTTGTCCACGGCTACATCAGCCTCCCGGTGACCGTTACCCGCAAGTAAGGGGACGGGCACGCCGCCCAACCACTCGGAGTATCCATGCCCGTTGACCTCGACCCCCGCCGTTTCACTTTTCTTGACATCGAGCACCGCGATGACGGCGTGTCGATTGTTGTGCTGAACCGCCCAGCAAAGCGCAACGCGCTTAACGTGGCCACAATCGATGAACTCGTCGACTTCTTTGCTGTCGCGCCGCGTGCTGGGGTTAAGGCCGTCGTACTCGCCGGCGCTGGTGATCACTTCTGTGCTGGCCTTGACCTGATCGAACACCATGACGCAGATCGGAGTCCAGCGGACTTCATGCACGTGTGTCTGCGTTGGCACGAGGCGTTCAACAAGATGGAATATGGCGGCGTTCCGGTGATCGCAGCGTTAAGTGGTGCGGTTGTCGGTGGCGGCCTTGAGCTGGCGAGTTCGGCGCACATCCGGGTGATGGACGGTACGACGTACTTCGCGCTCCCGGAGGGACAACGTGGCCTGTTCACCGGAGGTGGCGCAACGATCCGGGTTGCGCAGCTCGTCGGTAAAGCACAAATGGTCGACATGATGTTGACTGGTCGCGTCTATCAGGGCCAGGCGGCCGTGGATATCGGACTGGCGCAGTACATCGAGACGAAACAATCCAGCCTCGACAAAGCCCTCGAGATCGCACAGCAGGCTGCAGCGAATTTGCCGCTGACCAACTTTGCGATTTGCTCAGCCATCAGCCATATGCAGAATATGTCGCCGTTTGACGCAGCCTACGCCGAGTCAGTTGTGGCGGGGGTCGTCAACACGCAGCCCGACGCGCGCGAACGCCTGGCAGCATTTGCCGATAAATCGGCTCCGCGTACGCGCCCTAACACTCCGTAGCCTTCGGCCCATGGGCAATCGGGTGGCGCAGGCTGCGGCAAAGGTCGCCAGATCGACGGTTGGATTCGCGGCCCGTCGGATTGCCTCAAGCGAGTGGCTCATGAGCCTTGTCTACGATCACATGAACGAGACCAACTTTTCTGGGCTTGCCGAGCACGAAGAGATGTTAAGTGACACGGTTCGCGTCGACGCATACCACTCCGGAATTCAGCGAAACATACGATCCGGCGACGTTGTTCTCGACCTCGGAACTGGCACCGGCTTGCTTGCGTTCATGGCGAGTAAAGCCGGAGCGAGCAAGGTCTACGCCGTCGAACACTCTGATTTCATTCAAGTCGCGCGCGAGATTGCACAACTCAACGGCTTCACAAACATTGAGTTCGTCCAGGCGAATAGCCGTGAGTTCACGCCCCCGGAGCCGATTGACGTCGTGCTCCATGAGCAGATGGGCGATGAACTATTCAACGAGAACATGCTGCAGAACGTGCTCGACATACGCGACCGAGTGCTGCGGCCGGGCGGTCGGATCCTGCCCGCAACCTTCCGACTCTTTGCCGAGCCAGTAACCATCCATGACGCGATGAGGATCAGACGTTTCTGGAACATTGATCTTCCCGATGGCATCGATCTGAGCACGACCGAGCACTCACCCGTCACTGCGCAATTTGACACTGGCCGCAACGAACAGTTCTGGGCCCGGCCAGGATCAGTGGCTTCGATGGTTGGTCTGCCGAGCCCAATCCTCGAATTTGATCTCCACTCCCTTGAGTCGCTTAAGACGCTGGCGACTGATCACCTCATAGTGCGAACTGCTTCGGTCGATGCGATCGTCGATGGCTGCTGTGTGTGGTTTGAGGCAGAGTTCGATGACGTCACAACGCTGTCGACGAGCCCGCTGGCACCGCTCACCAGTTGGGGTAATCGGATCTTTCGACTCGACCAGTCGATCAGCCAAGGCGAGCAACTCCGACTAAACCTTCGGATGGGCGAGCTTTTTGAGCCGTCCACCTGGCATGTCGATCTGCTTTAGTCGACGCGCGCTAGCGGCGGCGCAGTGGATGCGCGGACGACCAGTTCAATCGGGAGGATGGCGCGGCGTGGTGGGCCACCGTGGATTTCCTTGAGAAGCAGATCTGCTGCAACTCGACCTTTGTCAACGAGTGGTTGGCGGATTGTTGTCAGTGGTGGATCCCAGGTGAGCGCCCGCGGCACGTCGTCGAAGCCAACCAGTGAGAGGTCGTCGGGAATGTGCCGTCCAACTATTTGTCCGGCTTGGCTGGCCCCGATTGCGATCTGGTCATTAAAACACAGCAGCCCTGTCACCGTTGGGTGTGCTTCGATTAGATCGACGGCGGCCCGCCTGGCTGAGTCCGGATCGTTGCCGCCCGCTTCCCAGAGCACCAGGCTGGTCTCGTCAAGGCCAGCGTCGACTACGGCGGACCGGTAGCCGGCAATTCGTTCGCGGGCGATTCTCATCGTTGCTGTTCGTTCGCGATCGGCTCCGACGTGTCCACTCCTAGTTTCCGAGGTGAGTCGACCGAGCAAGACTGCCAAGTGGGTGTGGCCCAGGTCGAGAAGGTGTTGGGCCGCTAACCGAGCGCCGGCGCGGTCGTCGATGCCGACGAATGAAGCGCGATTACCCAAGTCGGGTTCGTCGACTACTACAACTGGTTGATTTCGACTTAAGACCGACTCGAGCGCAGGATCGCCGTCGGCGACCGAAAAGACGATGTGACCATCGACTGCTGCCGAGTCAACTGCAGTGCCGCTGAGGGCGACGCCCGGGGGGGCGGGTAAGAGGGTCAGTCCGGTGCCCGACAGGGCGCTGGTTTCAGCTACGCCTTGCATGAAGCTGGTGGTATCCGGGTCGGTGAATACGAATCGCAGGTCCTCGGTGAAGAGCAGTCCAATAGCTCCCATGTGCCCGCTCCGAAGCATTCGGGCGGCGGCGTCGGGCCCTCGATAACCGAGTTCGGCGGCGGCTTGCAGGATCCGTTCGCGCAACGCTGCTCCAAGTTCGTTGGGGCGGTTGTATGCGTTGGAGACGGTGGTGCGAGATACGCCGACGCGGTCCGCCACGGTCTGCAAGGTCACCTGATTTGACATGTCGAACCTGCCCTTAGGCGGCGAGGCAAACCTCATCAGCAACAACGGCCGCAAACCGAGCGGCAGCCCACAGCTTTGATGTTCCGGCGTCTGGCTCCGACCATGGGACACTGATCTCGAGTGTAGAGAACTGGTCGGTTCCGCTGACTCGGACTTCTGCGCCGTCGAGGGCGCTGAGGCCCTGTGTGACCCGTAGGCCGGATTCGATGACGGAGGTGTGGGTCTCATTACGGGCGTCAGCGACTAGTTCGGTTGCGGCATCGAGTCCGGTGGCCACTGCCTGATAGAGATTTTCCTTAATGTCAGCGGGGAGTGATTCGACGAAATGGGTGAAGAGGAGTTTCATGGTGGGGCTTTCGCACTGGGTTTCTGTATCGATCAAGTACTTAATCGATACAGTAACTTTCCCATAGCGGTTGTGCACCATGAACGTCGTCACGTTGGACTCGGGTAAACCGCTGCTCAGGTAATCCAGGCTTTGACCGCAGACAGGTCGTCGAGAGCGTTTACCCCAGTTGCGTTGACCGTGAGATGGGTGACACCAACCTTCTTGTACACACCGAGGCGTTCCTGTACGTGGGCCTCGGTGCCGATGAGGTTTGCGGTATCGACGTACTCGTCGGGTACCGCCGCCATCGCCTCGGCGCGTTGGCCGCCAAGGAACAGATCCTGGATCTTTTCTGCCTCGTCTTCCCAGCCATATCGGCGAAAGAGATCGTTGTAGTAGTTCTTCGTCTTAGCACCCATCCCACCGACGTAAAAGCCGACGTGACCACGCGCGCCCTCGCGGGCATCGGCGACGTCAGCACCTTCGCCAATGGCGAGTTGCGCGTCGCCAAAAATGCTAAGCGGGCCGAGGCCATCTGGACGTTTTGCGTTGCCCGCAGCGAGCGCTTCGCCCCACACCCGATCGAAGCGGTCTGGAACAAAGTGAATGGGCTGCCAACCGTCAGCGATCTCGGCGGTCATCTCGACGTTGCTTGGGCCGATTGAAGCGATCACGATCGGGATATCTGGGCGGGCGATCCGGTTCATGAATTTCAGTGGCTTACCGAGCCCGGTTCCCTGATCCGCTGGCAAGGGGAGGGACACCGCGCTGCCATCGTGGGTGACTTTGTCCCCAGACCAGACCTTGCGACAGATGTCAACAGTGTCGCGAGTTCGCCCGAGCGGGCGTTTGAACGGAACGCCATGCCATCCCTCGACGACCTGTGCGCCAGAGGTACCAATTCCGAGGGTGAAGCGGCCACCGGAGAGAGCGTCGATCGTCGCTGCTGACTGGGCGATAAGCGCAGGTGAGCGGGAGTAAACATTGACAATGCCGGTCATCAGCTCGATCTCTCGGGTCCTTGCCGCGATGTAGCCGAGCACGGAGATCTGATCAAAGCCGTAGATCTCAGGAATGAGCACCATGTCGACACCAGCAGCCTCGAGGTCTTGGATCTTGGAAGTGAGGCGCTCGACGTTGCCGTCGAACATCAATGCTGTAGAGAGTTTCATGGTCGTTCCTTGTTTACTCGTGACTGCTTTTCTGATGGCTAAGCAATCAGACTGGTAGGGCTGTCGTGCCTTCAACAAATCGGAGGCATGAAGGGGGCTGCCGGCAGACTTGGCCATCGGGAAGTCCAACCACCGTCGACAGGGAACTGACCCTATGAACGATGAGCTTGTTGGCCATCCACGCCGGAAGGAAGAGTCCCTTGGCGTTGATGCAAATCACGGTCGTCGTAGTGGTGCTCAGTAACGTGAATTTGTCCGCACCGCTAACGTTGCTCCCATGCGCGAAGAAGCCGAAGGGTTGACGGTTGGCCACTGGGAGCTTGCAAAGGATGTTTCGGAGTGGATCGAGGTCCTAGCGGTTTGTGTCATCGCTGCTTCGGTCGTCATTGCCGTCACTATTGGTGTCCGCACAGCGTTTGTCACCGGTGCTGTTGCCGGGGTTGAGGCTGTCAAGCGACAAGTTGGACGTGGGCTCCTCCTTGGACTTGATTTACTCATTGCTGCTGACATCATTCGAACAGTCACGCTCCAACCAACTCTTGAAAATGTTGCCGCGCTTGGTCTCCTTGTCATCGTCCGAACGTTCCTCGCCTGGTCGATTGTTGTTGAACTGTGGGGCCGGTGGCCGTGGCAGCCTGAGCAACGACTGTCTGGCGAGAACCGCGTCGAAAAGTGAACCCCGGGCAGGTCGGCGTTGGCACGCCGGACGCCGCTCAATTTTGCAACGCCTCCCAATCACCTTTTAGACGTTTATAAAGAAATCCGAGCATCGCTGTGGGGTAAATGACCGAGGTAAGAATCGACAACAGCGGTTGACTGCCAATCGCCGACAAGACAATTGCTGACGTGATGCAGGCGAATGCGGCCGAGTAATTCCGCCGATCATATTCCAGAGCACAAATCAGCGATAAGGAAATCGGGTCACGCATATCGTTGCTCTGACCACAAAGCGCACGACGGGCACGAAACGCCCGAATACGATTAACTTTGGCGCCTGGCGCTAGAACATGGCGGATGTTTCAGCGGCCTTCTTTTTACGTCGGGCTTGAACGACTCGCTCTGACATGAACCGGCGGAGCATCGTTCGCGAGATCTAGTACAAGATCTAGTCGCTGACGATTGTCCCGGCGGAGCCCGCAACGATCAGCCGCCAGATTTCAATGTCCGAATCATTTTGTGTGACGAGAACTGAACCGGTGTTGAGCAACGACTCGCTCGGGAAAATTGGCACGACAGCGTCGACGCTGACGAACACCCCCACAAGGGCGTACAGATAGTCAAGTCCATCCAGATTGATGTTGGTGACAACTTCCGAAATTGGGTCAACAAGCTATGCCGTACCAACGAGTGCGAATTTTCCGACAATGAGCCAACGAGGTGGCGGGTCCGCCATTTTTGGGATCCAGGAACCGCAGAACCGACGTTTTGCTGCCGCGTGCGTTGACCTTCGCTATTCGAACGATAAATCGGCTGCTACTCGGAACCCGATGTTCCCCGCAGACGAATCCGGAGTGTTCGAGCTTCGTGCGGACACCCGGTATCGGTGACAGTACGAGTCGTGGCACAGATGGGACCCGCCGCGCATCACTTTTGCTTCGCCTGTCGGTGGGCCGTGTGGGTTCGACCGGGGACCTTTGACATGAAAATCAGAGTGAAACCAGTCGTTGGTCCACTCCCAGACGTTGCCGGCCATGTCGTGAAGGCCGAAACCGTTCGGCGGGAACGCATCGATCGGCGAGGTACCGATGTAGCCGTCTTCGGCGGTGTTCTCAGCAGGGAACGAGCCCTCAAAAATGTTGCACATCGTCATATCGTTGGGGGCAAACTCGTTGCCCCACACGAATCGCTGCTGGACGAGTCCGCCGCGGGCAGCCATCTCCCACTCGGCCTCGGTCGGTAGCCTTACGCCCGCCCAGGCACAGTACGCCTGTGCGTCAGTCCACGTGGTGTGGACAACTGGATGGTCTAACAGCCCATTGAGGTCTGACTGCGGGCCGGCAGGATGTGCCCAATCCGCGCCGTACACCTGCCGCCACCAGGGTGCTTGTTCAACGCCACGGGTGTCGGGGAAGTCGTCAGGAAGCAACAAATGGAAAACGAACGACCACTCAAACCGTTCGGCTTCGGTCTGATATCCGGTGTCATCGACGAACACTGCAAACTGTTGATTGCTGACTGAATGTTTGGCGATGCGAAAGCCGTCGAGGATGATTTCTCGCGCTGGGCCCTCACCGTCACCGGGGTATCGATAGTCCTCGTTCGTCCCCATAATGAACGCCCCACTAGCGATATCGATGAAATCGCCGTCGTGTGCGCCGCCCGGGCCGAGTTCTCGATGTTTTGCGGCAGTTTGAGGCTCTGAAGACGTCTCTTCGACCCGCTTGGGGGCACAGCATGGCGCCGATGCTGACTCGTCCTTGTCTGACACCGTTCAAATCCTACTTGTGAGATCCCCGGAGCTGCGCGTTGCTTATTTGTGGAAAATGACGAAGAGGCTTCGAACTTAAAGGGTGTGGTTGCTCATCGGTTGGTGGGCCGCTCTATCCTCGCATCTGTGAAGTTCCCGATCCTGAAGCCAAGATCGCTCTTTCATCGAGAGACCGCGAAAGATGACGCAGTCGCTGGGCTTGTTCTCGGTGTGGAGAGTATTCCCGATGGTCTGGCGAGTGGCCTGCTCGCTGGTGTCAATCCGGTCGCCGGGCTTTACGGCTACTTGTACGGGATGATTGGCGGAGCGCTGTTCACGAGCACTGCTTTCATGACGGTTCAAGCGACCGGCGCTATGTCGATCATCGTCGCCGACGTTGATCTCGCCAGCCGCGATAACCCAGCACGTTCGTTGTTCACGCTCACGATCCTGACTGGCTTGGTCATGATCATCGCAGGGCTGTTGCGGATGGGCGCGTTCCTGCGTTTTGTTTCGAATTCAGTGATGACGGGTTTCATCACCGCGGTTGGCATCAACATCGTGCTCGGCCAGCTCAATGATTTCAGCGGCTACGACGCGCAGGGTGGCAACCGGATTGCTCGGACATTTGATCTGCTCTTCAATTTAAATGAGGCCAAACTTGCTCCGGTTGTCGTCGGCACAGTGACCATCGTTTTGATCGTCGGTTTGCAACGGACCCGACTCGGAGCGCTCGGCATGGTCGTAGCGGTGGCTGTCGGGTCAGCTGTTGCAGCAATGTTCCAGAGCGCAGATCATCAAGTTGAGCTCGTCCGCGACATCGCCGACGTGCCTAATTCGCTCCCCTTCGTCCAACTTCCCATCATCTCGGAGGTCCCGTATTTGCTGCTTCCGGCGATATCGCTGGCTTTCGTTGGTCTCGTGCAAGGCGCTGGCGTGTCGGCCGGATTTCCGAACGGCGACGGGAGCTTGCCAAGCAACTCACAGGACTTCATCGGGCAGGGCGCCGGGAACGTCCTGGCCGGTTTGTTTCAAGGCACACCGGTCGGAGGCTCAATGTCAGCGAGCGCCATTGTCACCGACGCCGGTGCGCGCAGCCGGACAGCGCTGTTCTTCGCAGGGCTCGTTATGGCAATCGTGCTGCTGGCTTTTGCACCGCTTGTTGAACGGATCGCCATTCCATCGGTGGCGGGATTGCTCATCGTGGTTGGTATCGGCACGATCAAGCCCGCCAAGGTTCGGACGGTTGCGCTCACCGGAAAGGTGCCGTTCTTGGTCATGTCGATCACGTTGGTGCTTACGATGATGATCCCGCTGCAGTTCGCAGTGATGTACGGCGTGACCCTTTCGGTCTTGCTGTTCGTGATCCGCCAGTCTTCTCGACTCGTCACCTTCCGTCTCGAGTTGCAGGACGACGGCCGGGTCCGCGAGGTGAAGCCACCGCTTGAGCTCCCGCCGGGTGAGGTGGTTGTCTTGCAGCCGTTTGGTCCGATTTTCTTCGCTACGGCAACTGTTCTCCTAGACCAAATGCCGACGGTGACACCGCTATCACGACACTCAGTCGTCATCTTGCGCATCCGTGGATCCGATGACGCAGGGACCACCTTCCTTGACATTCTTGGCAAATATGCGCAATCGCTGCGTGATGCGGACTGCAAGCTCATGATTGTCACTAACAACCAACACGTCATCAACCAGATTGACGAGCGGATGGTCACCCAGGCCATCGACGCCGAGAACGTTTACCGCGGCACTGAGTACGTTGGAGAAATGGTGCGGCAGGCTTACACAGATGCTCTGGCGTGGGTGGCTGAACAGACCGCCGAATCAGGTCAGGCGACCGAGACAGCTGAGGTTGGATCAAATGCTGAGACCGTTCTCACATCGCGTCGCTCCAGTCACGAAGACATGTCGAGCGACCAACTCGCGCTTTGAGTAATGAGTCGGCGGAGCCCGACGGAGCTGTGCTGCGGAGCTCCTAGTCGATGCTGACGAGCTCAGCGAAAGGGGCGTCTTGTGTGGCGGCAACGGCATTGCCGTATACGAGGTTCATGGCAATGGCGGCCAGCGGGGCAACAATGATGTAAAGCAGCGAGACCAGTGCTGAGAAAGCCCATAGGGGAATTGACGCAGCCCCGACGAGCAAAAGTAGTGATAACCCCATCACGGTGATGAACAACATGCCGTTGATTGCTGCGGTTGCAATAGCGGTGTGGAACCAACGACCATGAACGAGTTCGGAACTGCGTTTCAACGAGCCCGGCGCGTCTGTCTTCTCGTTTGCGATCACCTGGGGCACGAGCTGAAACTGCACGAGCTGGCGGATGCCCCACGGGATTCCAATGATGCTGACCAGAAGGATGACAACGGTGACGTAGGTGCGGACGAACGCTCTGACCAGGGTCCGACGGCTCGCCCATGTGATGAGGGCAGCGGCCTGGATTCCGTTACGCGTGTGATCGCCGCCCCGGAGGAACTCCGCTACTAGTGCACTCACGCCAACAAAAGCGGCGAGGTTGACTGCACTGCCAGCTACTGCTGCCATCAAGAGGTTAGTGCCGCCTGATGGTTGGGCCAGATCGATGAAGCTTCCGGCGATTGGAACTAATCGGGCAATGACGGCTGTCGCGGCGGCAAAGGCGGCAGCGGGGAGGTACAGCAACCCGAGCGTGATGAACAAAAGCGGCGATCCCAAGTACGTCGTCGCTGAGGCGCGGATGATCTGGCCAACGCGACGACGGCGGTGCAAAGGTTCAGAAGGTACGCGGGACCAATCTGTGCGACTAGCGATGAATTTCAGCAAGAAGAAGGTAGCGAGGAACGCGATCATGGCGGCAGTCGGCGACACAGAGAAGGTGACGAGCGCGCTGGAACCAGCCGCAACAACACTGCAGAATGCTCCGACAACTGTTGCTTCGTCTGAATCAACTGAAGGGACCATGACGCTCGACGGTCGCAACTCCTCAAACCACGGCAGGGGATCGAGCCAACGGTCCTTGCTAGCTGGTCCCGTTGGGCCATTAAACGGGCCTCGTTGGCGCTCACCCCACCGGCCCTCAAAGGACAACCATGCGAGCGGGTCGTCGGGGTGGTCGACCGCATCGGGGAGCAGCACGACCTCTGGTGAAATCGAGTCAGATGGACCCGAGGTGTCGTCACAGCCGAAGCCCTCGGATGCGCCGCGCCCGAGGAAGACCGCTGCGCCGAAGTAGCTGGCATGGGAACCAGCCGAGGAGTAGACCAGCGGGTGATCGCCGTCGCGCTCAAGCTTGTTCGAGTCCCAGGTGGCGCGTTCGCCGCCTTCATGTTGCGAATAGCCGATCTCGATTGGAGTTGAGGCCAGCGCCTCGTCAATCGACGAGGCATCGAACAGAAGCGATATGCCTTCCCAGTCGCTCTCGTGTTTGTTATTCCAGTCGTTGTAGTACCAGTACGTCCAGTACTGCACGACGAGCTTGCCTGGTGCGTCGGATGGCTGCACGATGTGCGCGTAGACCGTGGCAGGCTCGTCAGCGGCGTACTTGTTGAAGTCGCGTTCATAAATGCACTCAGGTGACAGCGAACTTCCTGGGAAATCGAGGAAAAATCCTTCCCCAAGGTCAAACAGGTCGGCGGCGCTTGGTGCCCACGTCACGATGGGGTCATCGCGGCCGACTTGGCGCAGCGCCACCTCCGGGTTGTTGAGCACGATGTCGACGGCGGACGGTCCATACGGTTCACCGTCACTGTCGCAGTCTTCAGATTGCTGTTTGACCACGATGATCGGCGCGAACCGCTCAACGAGTTGTTGGGCAGAGTCCTCAGACTGAGCTTGAGCCGGACCGGCCCCGAGATGAAGCAAAGCAACGCTGAGAATCAGGGCGGCGAGAAAGCCCGATGCAACGCGCCGAGCGTCACGAGGGCGAGATTTATTCGCTACAGAAAAACTTCCGTCTGCTTGGTGCTGGAATGGCGACGTCAGTTGCAACTTGGACTTCCTCTCGACCCGGCGCAACGGTCAAGCCACCTGCGCACGGTCGAACAGTAGTCGCCTCTCCCTGCTACGCGGCCTTCCTGGCGATGAGCATCCCCGGTGTCTAAGGGTGCTTGGGCTTCGGTCGGCGTGCGGTCGCGGTGTACCGCTCGTCGCCAGGGATAGCGTCAAGTGCAACTGACGTGAAGCCAGCGGTTCTAAGACGCTGACTTAGTTCAGCTCGGGTAAACGGCCACATTGTGACCGGGTATGACCGAAGGGTGGCGTGACTACCGTCAATGAAAATTGGTGCTATCTCAAGCAGGTGTGGGTCGCCGAACTCGTCAGGAACGTGCCAGGAGTAGGTACGCACGCAGCGTGTGCCGTTGCGCTCGACGATGTCTGGCTCAATCTCGACTCGACTGCCCATTTCGTGCACGAGTTCCCAGTCGTGGGTATCGAGAACGAGTATTCCGCCAGGAGTAAGGATCGAGCGGAAAGCTTTGAATGCGTCGATAGCCGCCTCAGCGTCGGGTGCGTGCGCGATCGAGTTGCCAGTGCAGAAGATCGCGTCGAACCGCTCGGGCTCGAATTTGGTTGGAAGGTCTGCCCACGTGCTGGTGATGACGTCAGGCCGATCGACTCCTGCGGCTTCGAGGCGGTGACGGGTCACGGCGACCATCTCTGTGCTTGCATCGGAGGCGGTGACGTTGAAGCCACGTCGCACAAGCGCTGTGGCATCGACGCCAATTCCGCACGCAGCGTCGAGAACGCATGCCTCCAGCTCAAGTGACGACATCGCCGCTCTGACCCCGGGTGTGTCACTGCCGAGGAACAGAGCGACGTCGTCGAAGTACCAGTGGTAATCAGTGGCCAAGGACCGGTATTGGTCCTCGGTCATGTCAGCCGAGAAGCTTGGCCTTTTGTGCAGCAAACTCCGCGTCAGTCAGCACGCCCTGATCGTGGAGTTGACCGAGCTGTGTGAGCTGGGCCATGAGGTCCGGTGCGGCGGCAACTGGTGCTGGAGGGGCAGCGGCGGCGGCGGCGGCCGCAGCCTGAGAGTCAGCGAGGCCCTGATCGTAGGCTGATTGCTGAGCAGCAGCAGCTTGTTGCTGGCCCTCGTTGAACTTTTTTGTCTGTCGGGCGCTCACACCACCGGCAACGGCAGATGCCGTGCCTGCAACCACTGCGGTCCGACCCACGGTTCGGACTACTCCTCCACGTCGGCGACGCATCATGACTGAACTCCTGTTTCTGTAATTGTTGTTGTGTTCATCATCCCTCCAGGGATGCTTCTAGGGCGTCGAGTTCGTCGAGCGCTCCAATGATTGATTGCACCGGAATCCGGCCGCTGTCGACGACGACTCCTCCGCCCTCGCGAAGCGCAATCGCGAACGGCGCCGCCCAGGTGTTCTCGAACACGAGCATGATCGCTCGTGTGTCAACTTCCATCGCCTCACCGGCGGCGGCGACGTCGTCGTCGCCGAGAATGCCGGACTCGAAGCCGTCAAACACATTGATGTGAATGGCCTCGTCGCCGGGCAGATCTGAGATCTCGATTGCCTGCACCGAACCATCGGAAAGCTTGCGGAGGAACATCACGTCAAGGATGGTGATCAAGCCTCGCTCGACGAGGTCAAACAGAGGCGGCGCTGCCTTGCCGGTAAACGGCTGGTCGAACTCGATCAACATCCAGTCGATCGGTCCCATTTCTCTCATGTCGTCTGTCACGTTTCAATTCCTATTCAAGTCGAGTGCGAGCGACGAAACTTAGCACCGTGACTTGAAATCATGATTTCACGTACGGCCGTTTTTTGAGGATACGTATTGTTGCTCAACCCTAAAAGTAGGAAAAAAAATCGGCGACATGGGCTCGGCAGCGGTGCGGACACAGCACGGATATCAGTTTTGGAAACTCAACGCGGCTCGGCGGCGGTCAAGGGATGAAGAATTCGGCTTTTACGCTGACGCTGATGACGAGACGGAGGGCCCCGTTTTCGCACGCCGCCTGCAGTCTTTGGGAGAGTTTGCCGATGACGTCAAAGTGGTGATCTTCGACATTGACTTCTCAAAAGGCTCTATACATTGCCTGACTCCGTCGACTGTCGCTTGACTTTCTGCGTGTGGGTTATTGGCGCTGATGATGTCGCCGTCCCATCGCAAGATCCTGCCCGCCTGATTGGTGCTAGCGCCTCCGTCTTTGTCGATGTTGATCACCTTGCGCGGACACCGAATAGGTTTGGAAACAATTCCCCGGTCGAGATCGTTCAGCGGTGTTTCTGTGTTCAAAGCCTCTCGAATCGACTGACTCGATGGATCCCGAAGTTCGACTCGTCGTGCAGTGCACGGAGCAATGTGACACGGTGCGGGAATCTCTCATCAAATCGAGCCTGAAGCTCTCGTTGCCGCTGGGCGTCACTGACGTGCTGCCACGACTCAATTGACTCCCAGACAAACGTCAAGATGATGCGACCAGGGTGAGCATCGTCGAGCCACACCTCCTTCGACAGGAATGGAATGTGGTCGAGGCCAAGCACATCGGCCTCGCCTAACGTCCAGACCTCGTGATCAATCGCCAGAAAGGCGTCGACGTGCTCCGGGTCGACCTCGAACACGAGAACCTCGACCGGAAGAAGTTCATCCGAGGAATAGCGAAAGCCGTCTGACATCTAGGTAACCGTAGTTTTTGAAGCGTTCGTGGTCGAGATCTGAACTTTGACAACGACATGCGGGATTGGCGAAAGTTTTAGCCCGAGCAATGACGTGCAGCGGTCAATTCTTCCAGCTCCCAAGAAAAGCACGCAGGCCTAGCGACGTATGATGCAAAAGTTCCCGCCACCAAGTTTCCGCTAATCCGAGACATCTGACCGCCCGAAGGTGCTCCCAATGTGATCGTCCAAAATGGTCGAGACTGGATGTTCGGGGACCGAATTCGTCGACGAAATCCCTTGCCGACGGTCCGCACGCTGCGCAGAATGCAGCGGCGTTGAGACCGTCCTTGTTCGTTTGGTGATTCGAACTCAGATCAGCTTGTATCGGCCAGCATCGGTGACGAAGTCGGCGTGGCCGTACATGTCGAGCAGTTTGGCGAGTCGCCGGTTCAGTCGTGCGTCCACGTAATCGCCGACCAAAGGCAAGCGGAGGCCGAATCGATAAAACAGCGTTTTAAGAGCCACGGCTCCCGCTGCGACGGCAGCGGCTACCTTTTCGGACGGGCTGAAAGTAATGCCGATTGAAGCAGCCCTTGCTGCGTCGCCATTGAGGAAACTTTTAATCAATACGAACTTCGAAAATCCATTCTCCAGCCATGTGTGCAGCCGACCCGTGATTGAGGATGTGTCGAACAAGTCGGCGTCCATGGTGCCGCGGACGAGCGCACCGCATGTCTCGTCGTCGAAACCCTCGCGCAGCGAAACGTGCCGGGCGATCAGCAGATCGACGATTTCTTGGGGAGTTTCGCCGAGCAGGTCCTCCGGAAGGCCGAGAAGAAAACACCGGTAACGCGACAGTTCGACGCTGGCTCGTTGTTCGGGAGTGAAGTCAGTTTGTCCCTTGCGGAGCAGCTGTGCCGACATTAAGAACACGCCGATCAGACCGGCAGGCATCTGGTCGGCCTGTGGAATCGGAATGCCGTAGGTCGCGACGTCCCACTGACCTGAATTAAGGATGTGGTAGCGAACCATCGAGTGCATGAGCCTTACTTTCGCCGCGGCCTCGAATCCTTTCCCTGAACGCCGCAGAGCACCGGGCATGGTCGTCGCCGTGAAGAAGCTTGCCGTCTCGAAGACCCTTTTTGCCGCTGCCTCATCAGACAGCGTTCCAGTCATCGTCATCGGAAGTGCGGCGTACTTGTTGAGAAAGGTAGCGAGAAATGCCCCGCGGATTGCGAGAGGCGTGGCAGTCGCCATCGAAATCCGTTCTGTTCGAGCACCCTGCTCAACGAGCTCCATGTCGACCCAGGTGGGTGTGTTTTCCATAGCGGAGATAAGAGCGACAAGTTCGCGCGGTGCGTTGTCGACACTGTCGACGCCGCGTTCGCACGCAACCTCTAGCATTTCGACCAGCGCCTGGAAACCGTACTCGGGGATCAATGTGGCGTAGGCGTCGGCGATGCGATCCCCGGTCATCGTGGCATTGCGCATTGTCTCAAGGAGCGCTGGGCGATCGAAGACTCGGCGTACAGCGCTGCGGGTTGCTGCGAAGCGCTCGTCGTCGATCGTCGCTCCCTGATCGAGGCGCTCAGGCGTCACGGTGAAGTCAACTCCGCCGTAGATCCCCGGAAGGTCACCTCGTTGTTGAGTCACGCTGTCGGCGTATGCCCGGCTCTGCATTTGGTCTGTACGTTCCTTTGCGGTGGCGAATTTTTAGAGTACGCCGTCCTCGATCCCCGAAGCGCACCACACAGACGTATGGGCCCGAGAGGAGTCGGTGATCGCCGGCGGCTTGGACTCTGGCTTCTGATCAAAATAGACAGGACCGATCAGGCTGGTGGCGATCCAGCGATGAACTAGGCGTCAAGAAGGAGTCCGAGTTGGCGTGAGCGGGCAACGACTCGACCCGTGCTGTCCCACAGCGTGCCGCTTTCAATCAATCGCCCCCCGATGAGGTCGTCGCATTCAAACCGGGCTTGGATCCATCCGTCCGCTGGTTTCCGGCGGACGTGCACGGTGAGTTCAATTGTCGGAACCCAACCGACGCTGCCGAGCTTGGCGAACAGCGAAGGCGGGAAGGCATCGGCGAAGAGCGGTAATGACAGCGCAGTCGGGGGCGCGCCATCACTCAGCCGAACCCAACCTTCGCTGATTGCGGGCTTTGACTCATTTACGACAGCGCACTTGGGGTGGACGCGAACATCAATGCGCGAGGCGATCGGCAGAGCAACGCCCTGTAGAAGCTCGGCTCGGTTAAGACATTCCTCAGGTGCCGGAATCAGCGGCGCCGAAATATCGATCCCCGTTCCAGGCTCGTGGCCGTCAACGTCACCAAACACTGCGCTTACCCTTAAGCGTTGCGTTTCTGCCACGGTCAGGTCGCCGGTCAGCACACTGACCGATCGACCGCGTCGGACAAGCGACGTGTTGATCTGGGCGTCACCACCGCCCTGAATCGGTCGCAGAAAATGCGTTGTAACCGAAAGTGGGTCGGAGTGGCCCGACTCCTCACGGAGCGAGCGCAGCACAGGGAGCATCGCGTAGCCGCCGTTCGCGTTGTCACCGATATCCCACGCAGTTGAAAGGCAGACGTTGTATCGACCGTCGCCTTGAGCGACCACCGCGGTTTCGGCATCGAAGGCGCTTGTCAACACGGTCAGCGCCTGAGCGACGTTTCGGTGCAGTTAAGTGCAGCCTGCATCCCGGGGGACATTTCCTCTGACCCGTCCAGAAGTCGCCCGCCCGCCCACTTCGGCAAGCCGGCGCGCCGCGGGTAGCTGAACGACTTCGTCATAGCTGCGGCGCCATCTCGTTTGGTGAACTCGCACCGCCACGTCGAACACTCTGCAGCGATGAACTCAAACTCTGCGTGGAGTTTGGCGTCGATGACCTCGGACGACATCACCCAACGTTTGAGGGTGACCGGGCCGCTGTCGGCAACGACGTCGCCTTTAAATTTAGCGCTGTTGGCAGGGCCTGTAACCGTGTCCGGCCATTTTTGAACCACGCAATCGGAGCTCCACTCGCCCATCTGCACCATGTCAGCTGTTGCTTGGAATGCGGCCCTAATCGGTACGACGGTCCCCATGGCGGCGGAGCCAGTCACGGTTTCGGTCGGAATGTCGATCACCTCACCAGTGTCGCGCGCCAACACACCGCTGCGCATAGCCTGGGCTTCACGCCAGCTAGTAGCGTGAAGCGGTGAAGTTGGCCGAACAGTCGGAGTCAGAGGGTGGCATCTGGTCTGTCGGCTACCTGCCGATCACGCTTGCGAACCTCACAATCGTCGCCATTGCTGCGTTTGACGGCCTTGCGTTGGTGGGAGCGTTACCGTCAATCGCCGATGATTTGGGAGGTGTCGCGCTCCTTCCTTGGGTGATCACCGCCTACCTGGCGACGTCTGCCGTCGCCGGCATCACGGCAGGTTCTATTATTGATGCCGTCGGCGTGCGACGAACTTTTCGCGGTGCTGGTATTTGGTTTTTGGTTGCGAGTGCCGCTGCGGCAGCGGCTCCGAACATGGAGTCATTGGTTGCGGCTCGTGCGTTGCAGGGCATCGGTGGCGGCTTGGTGATCTCGGTGGCTCTGACTGCGGTCGGCCTTGCTTACCCGCAGCGATTGCGGGCCAGAGCATTTGCAGCAAACTCCATGGTCTGGGGAACGCTCGGTTTTGGTGGCCCGGTTATTACCGCCGGCCTGCTTGCTGTGGCTGGCTGGCGAATGATTTTCGTGGTGCAACTCCCGATCACTGCGTTGGCTCTCGCAGCGGGATGGCGGACATTGCCGAGCACGAGGGACAGACCGCAGCGCGTCGTCATGGACTTTCGTGGGATCATGCTCATCATTGGCTTGGTTGCTGCCTCATTGTTAGCTGTTGAGCAGATGGGAGACCGTTGGTGGCTGGCTGCTGCGGGTGCCGCCGTGACCGCCGCATGCGGCGCTGCATTCTGGATTCATTCGAGTCGCGCTGAGGTGCCACTCGTCGCCCAAACTCACATCACGCGATTTCCGCTGAAGCGGATCCACGTGACGTCTGGTCTGGTGCTGATTGCGGGCCTCGCAGCCGATAACTACCTCCCGTTGTACATCCAGACAACGCGCGGTCAATCTGCGTCATTCGCAGCGTTCTCGGTGTTGTTCCTCACCGTTGGGTGGTCGTCTGCGGCGTTCCTCGTCAGTCGGCTACTTGAACGCTGGCGCGAAGCTGACGCCATTTTGCTCGGTTCGATCCTGATGATCCCGGCCGTGATGTGGGCAGGGATCGGGGTCGCTTTCTCCTGGCCGATTCCGTTGATATTCGGAGCGTTCTATGTCATGGGAGCGGCAATCGGGTTTGTGTCGACTGCCGGGCTAACGCTGCTGCAGGCAAGCGCCGACGATTCGGAGATGGGGCGCGTCAACAGCGCGCATCAGTTCATCCGCACCATTGGGATCACCTACGGAGTTGCTGTTGGCGGGGCGATATTGCTGTTCGTCGTTGGCAACCAGGTTGGCGATGTGGAGGTAGTGCGAGAAGTCCTCGGGGGTGAGAACGTGATCACCTCAGCGGCCACTCTCGATGCCATCCGGGACGGCCTCGTCTGGGTGCTTGGCTTTAGTGGCGTCGCAGGCGTCGGTTGCCTCGCTGCTGCGATGGTCTTGTGGCGCAACNCTCGCCGGCGGGCTTCGAGCGCCGCTGCGATGAGCGAACGCGTTGGGTAGCCGTGGAGAACTGCGAAGCGTTAATCGTGGTGATGATTGCTGCTGCNTTCCATGCCAAACTCGACGACGAGACTAAAGATGTCATTGTTTTCGGGTGATGTCTCAAATGAGCTGCACCTTGGCGTGATTGCCTCGCAACTTTGAGAGCGCATCTTGCTTGCCGAGGCCACCCTTGCCTGTCGCTCCGCCCCTTAGGCTCCAAAAAACATACTGACCGCTATCGGGTCGGCGTCACGATCGAAATGGCCCAGCCCCACCACTCGGTGGTAAGCGTCGCGTCGGTCAGTCGGCCTGCCCCCACAGTTCGTGCAGCCTGGAGAACACTCCCTGGTCCCAGGAAAATTCGACCATATTGCCGTCCGGGTCGCGGAGCATGGTGATGTAGCCAATTGGCTGTGGCATCATCGTAGGCGGCATTGCAAGGCACCCTCCCTGCTTGCCCCGTTCGGCCATCTCATCGACGTCTTGCTTTGTCGGAAGCTCAATGCCGAAGTGCGCAAAGGGTGCGAGGGTTGCCCGGGGCGTACCCGCGAACGGGTCTTTGTCTTCGAAGAACTGCGCCAGTACGAGAATGAACGGGTTATTGGTCTTGCCGGGCATTCCAAGCCAAGCGCCGTATCCCATCTCGTCTTCGCGGCGATCGATCAATTCGAGCGGTGAGAACTCGGCGTGCCAGGCGATTGTGGCGTCGATGTCGCTGACGCGAAGCGCAATATGCGTCCATCGCGGCTCTGTCGGGTGTACTTGTTCTTGCAGTTCGCTCACAGTGCGCTCCGTTGNTNNTGCCATTTNNTNCTTCTTNGGATGACGCAACGGTACCAGATTGGTCCGATGGTCAGACCGATCGATGCCGACGCGTCTACGAAGGATGTGTANCGCACGATGAAGCAGACCGAAAATCAATAGTGGTACGGTTGTCCGACCATTAGACCGGAATTCACTTTCGTTGTTGAGGAGAAGCACGGTGTCAATTCCTGATACAAATTCGTATACGCCGATCTNGCGAGAGACCGTGAGCTCGCAAATTCGCAATCAGCTTCTGGAGCGAATCTCGAGTGGCGACCTAGCGCCAGGGGCAAGAATGCCCTCNGAGCGTGAGCTGTCTGAGAGATTTAAGGTCGCGCGCACCTCTGTTCGAGAAGCGATGCAAGGACTCGTTTCGATGCGCGTCGTGGAGCGTCGAGGCAATCGTTCCTACGTGGCCGAGCATCTCCCAGAAGTTGTTGTTGAACCGAGCGGCGACGGCAAGTCGTTTGTTGCTGAATTATTTGAAACACGTCGGGTTCTGGAGTTGCCAATTTTCGAGATGGCGGCCGAGCGAGCGACTGACGAGGANCGAGCCAAGATTGCAGCGACTGCNGCGCGATTTCACCCGTCGCTCGATATCGGAGAATTTCGGAAGCTCGACCGGGAGTTTCATACGACCGTTGCTTCCGCGTGCGGAAACCCGCTACTGATTGAGCTCTACGGCAAGGTGCTCGATCAGCTTTTCAGGTCGGTTGAATTTTTTACGCTCTTATCTGCAGAGAGCAACCAGGCCGAAGTTGCGCGCATTGTTGCCGATTCATGCGCAGCGCACTTGCACATTGCCGGCGGGTTCTCCACCCGAGATGTTGCGGCTGTTCGTTCATCGACTGAACAGCATCTTGACGCCGTTGAGCAGTCGATGGTCGACGATTTGGATTAAACCAGGTCTCCATCAGCCGAATTCAGATTGGTTGACCTTTGAGCAGGGTCAGATTATGGTCAGATTGTCAGACCACTAGTTTGGTCGTGAGAATTTGTCAGTCGTCTGGGGCTTAAGGGATCGAAAATGACTCGATTTGTACATNGTGATGTTTTACGGACGGCCTGGTACCCAGTGNCCCAGACCGAAGATGTCAGTGATGCTCCGCTGGCCGTCCGCTTGCTCGGCGACGACCTCGTGGTCTGGCGTGGCCTGGACGGAGCGCTCGCCGTGGCGCCGGATCGATGTCCTCATCGCGAAGCACCGCTATCGATCGGGACTGTGTCCAATGGCCAACTTTCGTGTGCCTATCACGGATGGGCTTTCGACCCTGACGGAACGTGTATCTCGATCCCCTCGTCAGGCCCAGGNGCGTCGGTCCCGCCGACTGCACACCTGCCGTGCATGCANGTTCAAGAGCGATACGGNTTGGTGTGGGTNTGTCCTGGTGAGCCAGCAACTGACATTGTGCGCATCGTCCAAGATGCCGATCCGGCCTTTCGCCGGCTGAACACTGAGGTTGAGCCATGGGCGACGTCGACACCACGGCTCGTGGACAACTTCATGGACTTCAGTCATTTCCCGTGGGTGCACACCGGCACGTTCGGCGGAGCGCAGGATCCATACGTTCCTAAAATTGAACTCAGCCAACTCGATGACGACTTCTTTGGCTACGCCTACGAAGTTGACGCATCCAATCCCAATGAAGCAGCGGCGGTCAGTGGGAGCGATGACGCTGTCGTTCACCGCACGATGAGCACAGGATTCGCCCTGCCATTCGTCGTGCGGAGCACCATTCGTTACGACGATGGACTTGAACACATTCTGCTGTTGTGCAGCACGCCGGTCGACGACCTCAATTCGCTTTTCACATTTGTTGTTTGGCGCAATGACGACCACAGCACAGACCCTGAGGAAATCTTGGCCTTCGACCGAGCGATCGGTGCTGAAGATAAAGCGATGCTCGAACGGGTTCCTGGAACACTGCCGCTTGGCCGAACCGGACTAGTCAGCGTTCAGTCCGATAAGCCATCGGTCGAGTGGCGGCGCCGATTTGGCGAGATGATCAATCAAGAATGACGCAACTTGCGAGAAACTAGAAGCGCCTGTTATGGTCTGACCATCAGTCCACTCCGAAGTGAGGAGCAACGTTGAGTATAAAGGGCATGAATCATGCGGTCCTGTACGTCCGCGATTCGACACGTCACCGAAAGTTCTACGAGGACGTTCTCGACTTCGTTACGGTGATCGATCAACCAGGTCAGTTCGCGTTCATGCGTGCCCCGCGCTCTGCGAATCATCACGACATAGCATTCTTCACCGTTGGCGAAGGCGTTGGTCCATCGGCCGCTGGCCAAGAAACTGTCGGGATGTACCACCTTGCGTGGGAAGTCGAGACGCTCGGAGACCTTGTGGCGATGCAGGAACGGCTCAGCAACGCTGGAGTGGTGAAGGGGTCTTCTGATCATGGGGCCAACAAGAGCCTGTATTGCATGGATCCGGACGGCCTCGAGTTTGAAGTTATGTGGTTGGTGCCAGCTGACAGATGGGGCCAGGAAGAACACGAAGCGATTATCCGCCCCCTTGATCTCGCCGCCGAGGCGCGGCGATTTCCCGACATGATGGAGTTGTCGTCATGAACCTCATGAGCGAGTACTGCCACTTTTTTGACGAAGACGAGTTTGTTGAGACCGGGAGGCCCGGCTTTCGGCGGCGAGTCTTGACAGGCGACAACCTACAACTCTGTTTTTGGCGGATCGCCGGCGGGTCGGTGGGGTCAGTCCTGCACAAGCACGACGAACATGAACAACTCGGTGTCATTGTGCGAGGGGCCCTCGACTTTCGTATCGGTGACGATGAAAGCGACGAAGATCGTCGACTAGTTGGCGAGCATCAGGTGTATCTGGCGCCAGCGGGCGTCTGGCATGGCGACAGCATTTTCGTAGGTGACGATGAGTTCGACGAGTGCTGGATACTTGACGTATTCTCCCCGCCACGCGATGACCTGCGCGAGGAAGAAGCTAGCTAATGGCCGATTGGAGGCTTGCCGTCGACATCGGTGGCACATTCACCGACGTTGTTCTGCTTGACGCAGAATCAGGGCGCGTAGTCGTCGATAAAACTCTCACCACCCCGAGCGCCCCCCTTGACGGCGTTCGCACCGGCGTGACGCAGCTTCTGGCGAAGGCCGGAGTGCGCCCGGGAGACATTGTTGCACCGATTGTGCACGCCACGACTCTCATCACGAACGCATTGATTGAGGGCAAGACCGGTCGCGCGGGCTTGGTCACCACCAAGGGCTTCGGCGACACACTGCTGATTCGTGACGAACATCGTTACGACATGTATGACTTGCAGATTGAGTTCCCGGAGCCGCCGATTCAGCGCAGCCTCACTTTTGAAATTGACGAACGAACAGGAGCCGATGGTTCAGTCCTCACGGACCCAACCGATGCCGATCTTGATGCTCTTGCCGCGAGCCTGCAATCCGCCGATGTGGAGTCGGTAGCGATCTGTCTCCTCAACTCCTATGTCAATGCATCGAATGAACGACGCATCGCAGACCACCTGCGGGCGGCGTTGGGAGTACCTGTTTGCATTTCTGCAGAGATCTCGCCCCAGATTCGTGAGTACCCACGCATGATTACGACGGCTTGCAACGCTGCGACAATGCCGGTCATTGGGCCGTACCTTGACGAGCTCCAGAAGTGGCTCGCCGCCGAGGGATTTGGTGGCTCGGTGCTCATGATGCTTTCGAATGGTGGCGTTGTTTCAGCTGATGATGCTGCGAGTGGTCCAATCCGACTCGTGGAGTCCGGCCCCGCTGCCGGCGCTCTTGCGGGCAGTTGGTTTGCGAACCGATTGGGCATAGATCGATTGCTGTGCTTCGACATGGGTGGTACCACCGCCAAGGCGTGTCTTATTGAGCATGGTGAACCCGAACTCACCAACACCTTCGAAGTTGCTCGTGCCTATCGGTTCAAGAAGGGTTCGGGTTTCCCGGTGTCGGTCCCGTCCGTCGACCTCGTTGAGATTGGAGCTGGTGGGGGCAGCCTGGCCCGTGTCGATCAGTTCGGTCTCCTGAAAGTTGGGCCTGAGTCGTCGGGAGCTGATCCTGGCCCGGCGAGCTATGGGCAGGGTGGCACGATTCCTGCCGTGACGGACTCTGACGTCATTCTGGGGCTCCTCGACCCGGCTGCATTCCTTGGTGGCGACATGCCACTCGACCGGTCACTCGCCGAAGGCGCAGCGCAAACGGTCGCTGACGGACTCGGCCTCGAGATGCTCGACACGGCCGCTGGTATCCATGAGGTTGTCAATCAAAACATGGCCGCTGCTGCGAGCATGCATGGTGTTGAGATGGGCGTTGACCTGCGCGGCATCCCACTGATTGCGTTCGGTGGCGCCGGTCCGGTACACGCATGTGGCGTAGCCGAATTGCTGCAGTCCGACCGAGTAATTTTCCCTGTCAACGCCTCAGTACTCTCCGCCTTTGGCACGCTCGTTTCACCGGTGCGTATCGACTTGGCTCGGTCAATGCCGCGTCTCATCGACAAGGTCACCGACGCCGATCGCGATGCTTTGCTCGATGATCTCCGCGAGGAAGGCCGCCGCGTACTTCGAGCAGCGGGCGTGCCCGACGATGCCATTAACTTCCGATACGGCGTCGACGCTCGCTACGCAGGACAAGGCAACGAGATCACGATTTGGGTCGGAGAGGGCGATTCGTGGCCTGCGTCCGCCGCTGAAGTGACTGCGTCTTTCGAATCGGAGTACCGGCGGATCTATGGCATGACAATTCCCGACGTCGCCGTTGAGGCGATCACGTGGCGACTCTCGGTGTCGGCGACCACTTCAGTGGTTGAACCCGACGACTCGATTGCCAACCACGAAGGAGACGTCACACCGAAGAGCTTCCGCCCAATGGTGTTCTCGCGAGGCTCTGATGCAATAAAGGCACCGGTCTACGACCGGGCATCGCTCGGCGCCGGCGCTACCTTCGCTGGACCTGCCGTGGTTGAGGAACGAGAAACCACTTCGGTTATCCGTCCGGGATGGAACGTCGAAGTTGCTGCCGACGGCAGCCTGATCGCTATGAAGCAGTCATCGTGAAACAGCGCCTCGTGAGGAGCAGGTCATGACCATCACCGAAGAGCAGCCGACCGCTGAGGGGTTCGATCCGATCGAACTTGAAATCCTGTGGCAGTCGTTAATTTCGACCGTTAATGAACAGGCAAGGGCGTTACAGCGTTCCGCTTTTTCACCGATTGTGCGCGAGGCGGGTGACCTTGCAAACGCAGTGTTCGACCGACGCGGGCGGATGGTTGCGCAGGCCGTCACCGGAACACCCGGCCATATCAACTCCCTTGCTATCGGTGCAGCGAAAATGTTGGAGGAGTATCCAGTCGACACCCTCGATGAGGGCGACGTTCTGATTACCAACGATCCGTATAAGACGGCTGGACAGCTTCTCGATGTGACCGTCCTCGTGCCAGCTTGGCGAAATGGCAAGATCATTGCGCTCTTCGGGTCAACGATCCACCACACCGACGTCGGGGGTTACGGCATCGGTGCTGGAGGCCGCGATGTGTTTGAAGAGGGCTTGTGGATTCCGATCTGCAAGCTACTCAAGCGAGGCGAACGCAACGACGACGTCTGGAAGTTCATCCTCTCCAACGTGCGTCAGCCCGATCACATGGCCGGCGACCTCCACGCACAAATGGCGTCCGGTGAAGTTGGTGCACAACGTCTGAACACGTTGTGCGCAGCCCATGGCCTCGACGACATCGAGACATTGGCCGACGAGATCATCGACCGCTCCGAAGAAGCAACACGCGACAGCATTCGCAGCCTGCCGAGCGGCACCTACAAATCGAGCGCAGTGCTTGACCTAGCAGACGGTTCGAAGATTGACATCGTGTGCGCACTCACGGTCGACAGCGATGCCGGTGAAATTATNGTTGACTANGACGGCACGTCTGANGCATCCCCTTGGGGCATCAACGTCGTTATGAATTACACGCACGCNTACACCACTTTNACGGTGCGGTCGGTGCTCAATCCTGACATCCCGAACAACCATGGCAGCCTCGGCCCCATNAAAGTCNAAGCTCCTGAAGGTTCGATTGTCAACGCGGTGTCGCCCCAACCGGGCACGGCCCGTCANGTGGTGGGTATGTTCCTTCCAAATGCGCTCCTCAAGGCGCTCGCCCAGGTTCGACCCGAAGCAGCAATGGCTGAGGGGTCGGGCGCAGTGTGGACCATGCAGGTGAACGGCAACCACCCTGACGGCAGCCCGTTCATTACCGCAATGTTTACGTACGCAGGTGGAGTTGGCGCTCGCGCGACGAAGCCTGGCCTGAACGCATGCTCGTACCCGACCGGTGTGTCGGCGGTGCCGATCGAGGTGGTCGAGGCCTCTGCGCCAATCCGATTCCATGAAAAGTCTCTTCGTCCCGACTCCGGCGGCGCCGGCGCGCAGATCGGCGGCCTCGGCCAGGCGATCGAGTTCAGCGTCGACACTGACAAGGCGTGGCAACTCAACGCCGTCACGAGCCGACTCGCCGACCCGCCACTCGGTGTCTTTGGTGGTGAGTCTGGTGCCACGGGAAGCTTCCTTGTCAATGGTGAGCAAGTTGAAACGCAGGCTCGGATCAGCCTCAGCGGGGATGACGTCATCAGACTTGAACTGCCCGGCGGCGGCGGGTACGGAGCAGCTGAGTAAGCCGTGGCAGACTGGCCCGACGCGACGACGTTTGCCCAGGTCTGGGCCAACACTGTCGCGACGCGCCCAAACGCAAACTTCCTTACTTTCGAAGCACCTGACGGCAAAGTCACCAACTGGACCTACGAAGAATTCGATCACATTGTGGCCTCAATGGCCACCGAGTTGGTGAGTCACGGCGTAGTACCTGGTGCATCGGTTCATCTTGCTCTTACAAACTCGCCGACCTTCATTGCCGTGTGGATCGCAACCGTTCGTCTCGGCGGTTGGATCGTTCCGTCCGATCCGATGGGCCGTGCCGCCGAATTCGATGATCACATCGAACGCACCAAACCGGTCGTTGGTTTCTTTGGGCGAGATCGATCCGATGTCTATCGTGCGGCCGTCAGCGACATGGCGCTCATTCCAATCGATGAGGCTGACGCAGCATTCGATTGGATTCCAGACGAGCGATTCATCGACTGGCCAACCCCCACGGTGTTCGATACGGCAGCAGTAATGTTCACCAGTGGAACGACTGGACGCCCCAAAGGTGTCGTGATTTCGCAAGCAAATTACGCCTTCGCCGGCAAGACAATGTCCGAAGCCGCAGCTTTGAATGAGAACGACCGCCACATTGTCGTATTGCCGCTGTTCCACGCGAACGCGCAGTACTACTCATTTGCTTCAGCAATTTGGGCGGGCGCTTCCGTGGCGCTGATGCATACGTTCTCGGCGAGTGGTTTTCTCATACAGGCTGCTCGCCACGGAGCCACGTGCGCAAGCCTTTTCGCTGCGCCGCTTCGCATGATCCTTGCTCGTGGTGGCCCAGTCGACGGGGTCCAACTGCGGCACTGCTGGTTTGCCCAGAACATCTCTGACGACCAGTACGCAACGGTCGTCGACTGGTTTGGTTGCCAGCCGCGCCAGCTCTACGGGATGACTGAGACCATCCCGGCAGTACTCACTGATATCGCTGACAATCCCCGACCTGACTCGATGGGATTAGTAACCGACGGCTGCGAGGTCGCGCTACACGATGCAGCCGGAGTCGAAACTGTCGACAGAGACGTAGGCGAGATCGTCGTCCGCGGTACGGCAGGGGTCACGTTGTTCACCGAGTACCTTGGCGACCCGGTGACGACAACAGCAAGTTTCCGGGGCGAATGGTTCCGCACCGGCGATCGAGCTTCCCGCGACGGCAGTGGGCGGTTCTTCTTCGACGGCCGGCGGTCCGATGTTTTGAAGGTCGCGGGCGAGAACGTTTCGACTGTCGAGGTTGAAGCTGTGCTCACCGCTCACCCGGGCGTGCTCGAAGCCTCTGTTGTCGGTGCGCCCGACGAGGTTCGTGATGAGGTTCCGGTCGGGTTCGTGGTGCCGAGTGACCTGCAGTCGCCGCCAACGGTCGAGGAACTGTTCGCTTGGTGCGAGAGCAGGCTTGGCAAGGCCAAGCAGCCGCGTGAAATCACATTGCTCGATGAACTTCCACGAACGAGCGTGGGAAAGATTCGTAAGTTCCTGCTGAAAGAAGAGGTGTCGCGAGTATGACCACATTAAGTGACG
>PASB01000052.1 GCA_002711735.1 Ilumatobacter sp. | reverse complement strand
CTAGCTGCAACCGGTCTCTGCCGGATCGGCGCAAGCTTTCCCGGTGGGCTCGCGGCCCGTTTCCGATCAATCATCTCCGATCGCACCCATCGGTAGTTTGAGCATTGTGTCACTGGTCGCACTGGTCGCGTTCGAACCTCTGGCCGTCGCAAGTCAGTCCGTCCATTCGGGGCTCTGACACGAGACAGCATGAAATGAAACCAGTCCAAGTCGACCGCTCTGCTTTGTGTCAGTACGACTTGGGTAGGCCAAGGACGTTTTGGGCAACGTAGTTAAGGGTCATCTCTTGGCTGACTGGCGCCAGTCGTTGCAGCCGAGCCTCGCGCCAATAACGCTCGACGTGATACTCGGTGGCATAGCCCAACCCACCGTGCGTCTGAATCGCCTGATCAGCAGCAAAGAATGACGCCTCCGCTGCCAAGTATTTGGCGGTATTGGCCTGCTCACCACATTCGAGCCCAGAGTCATAGCGCTCAGCCGCGCCCAACATCATCGTGTACGCCGCCTGCAGGCCCATGTGCGCCTTAGCTAACGGATGCGAAATTGCTTGGTTCTTCCCGATGGGGCGACCAAAGACCTCACGCTCTTGTGCGTACGAGATGGCGCGCCGCAGGGCCACCTCCCCAATCCCACACGCCATTGAGGCGAGCAAAATACGCTCAGCGTTCAGTCCATGCAAGATGTGGTGGAATCCACGGCCGCGTTCTCCTACAAGGCGCCAACCTTCGACCGGTAAACCGTCATAGGCCACCTCACACGACGCCACCGCATTGCGCCCTAACTTGGGGATCGGCGCAATGTTGCAGTAGGACGGGTCAAGATCGACAAGAAACAATGACAAGCCACCGAGCCCTTCGCCTGGCACTCCGTCGGTTCGAGCGAGCACTAGGCACACCTCGGCTTCAAGTGCCTTTGACGTCCAAATCTTACGACCAGAGATGATGAAGCCACCCATTCCGTCATCGGTGGCGCGCGTCAAGACGCGACTTGTATCAGTCCCAGCATCTGGTTCGGTCACCCCGAAGGCAACGTGGAGATCACCCGCTGCTGCTCGAGGGAGAAAAGTGTCCTTGAGTTGGTCATTTCCAAACTTGATGACCGGGGCAAGGCCGAACATCGTCAGATGCAGCGCAGTCGAGCCGTTCATTGCGGCACCTGACGCTGCGACACGGTTCAAGACAAGTGCACCTTCGGCAATCCCCTGGCCACCACCGCCATATCGCTCGGGAATTGCGATACCGACCCAGCCCCCGTCGGCCATTGCGTTATAAAAGTCCCAGGGAAACTCGTGGTCGCGATCCTTCTGAGACCAGTAGTCGTCGTCAAAATCAGCACAAACGCGATCAACGCCTTGGGCAATTGCGGAACGGTCTTCATCGTTGTCGAGAGTCATCGGGTAACGAGCTTGGCAGCCGACACTCTCTATCGACGAGCGCACGACGTCACGTCATGCATCAAGCAGCGATTCGAGGTCCAATGCATTGATGGCTCGGGCGCAGCGCCGGTTCATCGCCTCGATCAAAGCGAACTGACGCGGGTCATCAAAGTCCATCCCCCGGGCGGCGACGATTGGATAGACGAGACAGAACAACGCAGCCAGCCGATAGTCCTCCCATAGGCCACTGGTTTCGACAGGCGACACTCCTGCAGCATGGAGGGCGGCGATATAGCGGTCGAAAAGGAGTCGCTCATGGGCGTCCGCAACGTCCGGCAAGAGACTCTGGGTGACGAAATAGGCCAGGTCATAGGACGGCGAACCGAGACCGGTCAGCTGGAAGTCGAGGAGGACCGTGTGTCCATCTGCAGCAAAGAAGATGTTGTCGGCACGGTAGTCACCGTGAAGCACCGTCGTGGGCGATGTCGACAGCGTCGTCAACATCGCGGGCATCGCATCAGCCCAACGGGGCGCAACGCTGGCGATTAGGGGATCGACGCTCATCAGCGAACTGACCTTTTCCCAACCTTCGGCAAAGACAACAGGCAAGACGGCGGTGTAAATCGGATCAGCCAGACTCACCGCAGCTCCGGTCTCAACGAAGCGTTCCGCGTCACCCCAAAACTCTGCGTGCCAGAGAGCGAGTTCATCGACAGCACGCTCGGCATCACCGATCTCCATGCCTTCGATCTGGTCAACGACCCGATGCCCTCCCTCGTCTTCCATCAACAAAAAGTACGAAGCCCCATCTTCTGACACAGCACCTCCGAACCCTTGCGGCACGTCGATCGGCGAGCGCTCCCGAACCTCTTCAAAGAACCTGACCTCTCGTTCGTACATTCGCAAGATCGAGCTCGTGAAGACCGCCGCGTCGTCAAGCGCAGGCAGTTTCAGAACCAAGGTCTCGGGTACGTCAGTGCCTCTGAGATGTAGCCGGTAGACAGCACTGCTGACACCAACGCCGACACCAATGACCTCAGCGTCGAGCCCAGTGACGTCGAGCCCAGTGACCGCAGCCAGCCATTCCTTTGTCACTTCATCGATCGCTGTGGGAATCTTCGTCATAAGCCCTCCGCCCGCTAGCCCGCCGCACCTGCGACGCTGGGAGCGATCCTCGCAGATCTTTGACGCTAGGAACGACTCTCGCAGATCTTTCATGTATTCGAAGGCCATGGCCTCAGAGGTCGGTGGATCGTGTGCCAGGATCGAACTATGGCGATCGAAACTGTCACCGGGTACTGCTGGCCTCAATCAATCGCATCGGGCGCAGCCGTCGCACTCCATCTGTCATCTGCAGGCGGCCGACCGGTCGACATCGAGATAGCCCGCCTCGGCGCTGAGCGGACGGTCGTGTGGACCGACACCATCGATGCCGGCGACCACGCGACGCCGCTCGATGCTGACTCCTACGGCTGCAACTGGCCGGCTGCGACAACGGTGGCCGCCGACGATCAGTGGCCGTCGGGGTACTACGAAGTCCAACTAACGATTGATGTCGGCGGCAAATCCCGACAAAGCCACGCCTTCTTTGTCGTGCGCCCACGCGCCAATTCGACCAACACAATCCTGTTGCAACTCGCCACAAATACATGGCACGCCTACAACGACTTTGCCGGCCGCAATCTCTACACCGGCAACACCCGTGCCTCCCTGCAACGTCCGATGGCACGTGGGTATCTGCACAAACCGGCCGGCGCGGGTCGTCGGGTGACCACCACCAACCCTCCCGACCGCGACATGAACGCCCACGTCGGCTATATCCGGTTGAACCATCTCTCCGGTTGGGCGGGCTCGGCTGGGTGGCCGGACTGGGAATGGCCGTTCCTCGCCTGGGCCGAGCGTAACGGCTACGGCATTGATGTCATGACCAACGCCGACCTCGAGGAGCATCCAAAGATCATTGACAGATATCAGCTGTTGTTATCGGTCGGACACGACGAATACTGGTCCGGTCCAATGCGCGACACGGTCGAATCGTTCATCGCCGGTAGCGGTAACGTTGCATTCTTTTCGGGCAACACCGCCCTGTGGCAAGTGCGTATGGAAGACCACGACAACGCCGGTCCCGCAACGGCGATGGTCGGTTACAAGGGGCAGTTCAAGGAGGATCCGGTATACGGCACGGACCGCATTAGTGAGCTGACGAGCATCTGGTCCGACCATCTAATCGGTCGTCCTGAGAACCAAATGACCGGGGTGAGTTTCACCCGTGGCGGCTACCACCGCATCGGTAAGCGCGTCACCAATGGTGCTGGCGGTTACACGGTGTTTCGCCCTGAGCACTGGATGTTCAACGGCACGGGGATCGACTACGGTGACGTGCTCGGCGCCGCTGCGACCACGGTTGGGTATGAGTGCGATGGCTGTGAGTACACCGTTGTTGACGGACTCCCACACCCGACCGGCGCCGATGGAACGCCTGGTTCGTTCGAAATCCTGGGGATGGTTCCTGCCGCCCACTTCACGCGTACGACTGCCGGTCGGCCGCCAAAACCGCACGAGCCGTCCGAAATCGAGTTTCTTGCATCGCGGGTGTTCGACTCCCGTGATGCAACAGCAGTAAAGAAGATCGCCGCTGGCCAGGCAATGCTGGGGAGCTACGTCTCCCCCGGCGGTGGCACGGTCATCACTTCGGGCTCCACTGATTGGGCTCACGGTCTCGCCGGGCGGGATGAGCAGATCGAGCAGATCACCCGCAATATCCTCGACCGCCTCAGCTGACTGACCCTGCGGGAGGCGATTGCGCCAGAACGAATGCAGCGCTCACACGCCGGTAGGTTTCGAGCGTGACCGGATCCGAGGACGCTAACCACGAGGTGCGTCAGCGCTTGCTTGCAGCGATGTCGGTACTGCGTGAGGTCATTGCTGCCCCGGAAATTGCCAACGAGCTCAGCGCTGACGAAAAAGCCGATTTCTTTAATGCGGCCGGCGATGTGTTCTGTCCCGACCCAGAGATTCGTCGACGCCGAACCAAGCTGCTGCAACAGCAGCGCCGTAACGAACGCACCCGAAGCGATGAATTCGTACTGAGCGGAACCGGCATCCGTACGCTGCGTAGTAAGCCGGTGTTCACCACCCCCAACGTGTTCGCGCCGGGCGACTTTGAGCAGCGCGACGTCGCTGATGATCTCGATCAGCCGGCGTTTCGGGAGACGCTAGAGCCTCAGCACTGCTACATCTGCAAGGTCCGCTACCACGAAGTGCACCACTTCTACGACCAACTCTGCCCTAGCTGCGCAGCGCTCAACTACACCAAGCGCAGCGAGCTGGCCGACATGTCGGGGATGGTTGTGTTGCTGACCGGTGGCCGCGTGAAGATCGGCTACCAGGCGGGCATCAAGCTGCTGCGCTGTGGAGCCAAGCTGATTGTGGCAACGCGCTTCGCACGCGACGCTGCCGAACGGTACGCCGCAGAGCCCGACTTCGCCGACTGGGGTGACCGACTCGAAATTTTCGGGCTCGACCTCCGCCACACCCCAAGCGTGGAGGCTTTCTGCACGCACCTCCTTAAGACGCGCACGCGACTTGATGCGATCGTCAACAATGCGTGCCAGACCGTGCGCCGACCGCCAGGCTTCTACGAACACATGATGAATCGAGAAACAGCAGCACTCGAATTGCTGCCAGCTAATGTCCTGCAACTCGTCGGCTCGTACGAAACACTCCGCTCTGTCGCGCCGTCCCTCCCGCTCGGCGAAGATGGAATAGTTGCGCCCAAACTTCCCGCTGCCGAGGCCACCAACGTGCCGGGCCTTACTCGCGCTGCCGAGCTCTCCCAAACAGCGCTGCTGCCCGAGGACCACCTGACCGAAGCTTCGCTCTTCCCTGCAGGCCAGCTCGACCAAGACCTGCAGCAATTGGATCTCCGTGGTCGTAACTCATGGCGGCTGCGGCTCCACGAAGTTTCAGCAGTCGAACTACTGGAGACACAACTAGTCAATGCCGTTGCGCCGTTCGTGCTGAATGCCCGATTGAAGCCGCTAATGGAAGCTACCCCCGGGGTGCACAAACACGTGGTCAACGTGTCAGCTGTCGAGGGCCAGTTCTACCGACTGCGCAAGACCACCAAGCACCCGCACACCAACATGGCGAAGGCTGCGTTAAACATGATGACGAGGACGTCAGCGACCGACTATCACGACTCGGGTATCAACATGAACAGCGTCGATACCGGCTGGGTTAGCGACGAGGACCCTGTTGCCATCGCCGAGGCCAAGATCGCGGAACAACGATTCCACCCCCCGCTCGACATCGTCGACGGAGCAGCGCGCATCGTCGATCCGATCATCGACGGATTGAACACTGGCACCCATGTATGGGGCCAATTCCTCAAGGACTACACCTCAACCGACTGGTAGCCGGCAAAGCGGACACCCATGAGCTTGGTCATCTTGGCATCCCAGGTAGTGAGCTCGTTCTGGTTTAACTCCGTCAGGTGATCGTCGCCGCACGCACACGCCCCTACCAACATAGGTTGACTGAAACACTCATAAACACTGCGAGGTGTTGTACCGCTNCTGCGACGTCAAGTCGGACTCTGAGTTCTGACTTCTAGGTTGCGATCCCGGCCGGAGAGTTCTTGGAGTCGCACATTCGAGCAGCCAGGCTCGCGCTGCACCACATCTAACGCTTATCGTCGGCGACATGACGTTGACCGATCGCATCCTCATGGGCCCCGGCCCATGCAACCCCTANCCCGAAGCTGTACGCGCGCTGGGCAGGCCAATGCTTGGNCACCTTGACCCGGAGTTCATAGCCCTGCTNGANGAGACCAACGCTCGGCTGCGCTCGGTGTTCGGCACCACGAACGCATTGACATTTCCTGTGTCGGCAACCGGGTCGGCTGGGATGGAAGCCGCCATTGTCAACTTTGTTGGACCNGGCGACACCGTNGTAGTTGGTGTCAATGGCGTCTTCGGTGGGCGGATGGTCGACGTGATCAGCCGAACCGGCGCCGACGCCATTGCCGTTGACCACGAATGGGGCCAACCGGTCGACGTCGAACGAATGCTCGCCGCTCATCCCAACCCTGCGATGTACGCAATGGTGCACGCTGAGACCTCGACCGGCGTGCAGAGCGACATCGCAACAATGGGCGCAGCTAAAGGCGACGCGTTGTTGCTTGCGGACTGCGTCACGTCGCTCGGCGGTGTTGATCTGCGCGTCGACGAGTGGAGCATCGACATCGCCTACAGCGGTACGCAGAAGTGCCTCGGCGTTGCGCCGGGTCTNGCACCTCTGACCGTGTCAGACCGGGCAATCGAACGAATGTTGCCGAAGCCGCAGTCGTGGTACCTCGATCTGAACATGATTGCCGCGTACGTCACCGAATCCGGCGCACGGGCNTACCACCACACCGCACCCATCTCCATGATCATGTCCTTGCACGCTGGCCTCGGCGCCGTGCTGGACGAGGGCCTCCAAGAAGTTCGCATCCGCCATCAAGCGGCCGGTGACGCGGTCAAGACTGGTATGCAGCAGCTTGGGTTTGAGTTGTTCGCCGCCGAGGGCTACCGGCTCGCACCGCTTAGCTCGGNCTTCATTCCAAAGGGACGCCTCGGTAACCAATCCGAGGCGCACGTTCGNTCTCGGTTACTTGCCGAGTACGGCATNNAGATCGGTGGTGGACTCGGACCCGTCGCTGGCAAGGTTTGGCGGATCGGCACAATGGGTCATTCTGCGCGACTCCGCAATGTCACCACCCTGCTTGCTGCGCTGGCCGCCATCATCGACTNAGNCGTTGCTCGTCGGCGCAGTTCAGGCTTCCTGTTCTACAACGTGTCCATCAGTAATNANTTGGTCAATCGTCGCATCGTCGAAGCCCGCGCTGGCGAGGACCGAGCGGGTGTGTTCACCGACTCGTGGCGATGAGTGCTGTGGCGTTATGTCGACATCACGAATTCGCATCGGAGCTCGAACCGTCCGGTAGTCGCCGTGCTTGCGGTGCTCGATAGTCGGAAAAAGACCGATGGCCTCAGCCTGGGGATCGGCGGTGACTTCATGNAGCCCCAGGACTGGGCCCCAAATCAATCGATGTTCATCGAAGATNGGACCCCAATCGTCACGAGACTTCGCAGCGAGCGCAGCGTCAACGGTTTCGACCAGCTCAGCCATGTTGTCAAAACGGCCTTTGATGTCTNGTANGCGGTCATCATCNAGCAGATGGTCGAGGCCGAGTGCAGCGCAGAAGCGCGGCCATGCGCTGGCTTCAGGCATATTGAACACNACCCAGTTGCCATCGGCACACGGGTAACGGTTCGCAGTAGCGACGATCTGTTGCTGCCGGGAGCGACGGCGAACGGGCGCTTGATCGACAGCAGTGACTCCGTAGTCGGTTGCCAGCGTCCATGCCGCCGTTTCGAATAACGAAGTCTCAATAACCTGNCCTTTGCCGGTACGTTCAGCAAGCCGCAGCGCGGCGAGGATGCCACTAACCAACGCAAGGCCGGTGGTGTGGTCGCCCTGCGCCGGCCGGGCCATCGGAACCTGTCCTTCGGCACCATCGCGCATCGAGTCATAGAGCCCCGACCGTCCGAAAAATGCGGTGACGTCGTAGCCAGGGCGCCAAGCCTCGGGACCGTCGGTGCCGTAGCCCGTGAGGGTTGCGTGGACAAGTTTGCTGTTNGTGGTGAAGAGTTGCTCCGGCGCCAGGCCAAACTTTTCTTGTCGNCGCTGCAACAAATTGCACAGGAACACGTCTGCTGATTCACACAAGCGGTGCACNATGTCCCGACCTGGGCCAGATCCTAGGTCGATAGCAATCGACCGCTTGCCACGGTTGTCCACATCAAACTGGAAGTCGTAGCCCTTGAACGCGCCATTGATCTTGGCTGGGCGCGTCGTGTTACGCATCGGGTCACCGGTAAGCGGCTCAATNTTGATGACGTCGGCGCCAAGGTCAGACANAATNGCAGCTGCACTGGGTGCGGCCATCCAACTGTCNATCTCTACGACGCATATGTCGTCGAGTGGCAGTGTCATCCAACAACGGCAATGCAGGAGGCAAGGACAGGAACAGAGACAACGATAGGGGCTTGCATCGGTGCATCTTCTCAGACGTGCTGTGGGCCGCAAAAATATTTTCATGTGACATCCCATTGAGCATGACCGAAATCCCGTTTGGCTTGATCGTCATCGCACCGCAGCGCAGCGCACCGGTGGCCGAATCCAACGGCGCGGTGCGGGCCGAACGCTGTCCGGACGCCATCTCGGTAGTGATGCAGGAGCTAGCACCCGACTGATTTGGTGCTCTGCCATTGCTGCTCTCGGCTAGGTACGCCGTTACGCCAAGGCGCCAGGATCAGGCGCCTGTTGCGAATGCCTCGTCAACTTCGCCGCTATTGTGCGCCCCGACCAAGTCTGGATACAGCAGTTCAAAGTCGGTGAGGATTTCGTCGAGCGGCAGCTCGTCGTAGGTTCCCCGGTCAGAGACGTACTCCATGTGTCGCCGACCTGATTGGTCATAGGCATGCATCAATGCGTCGTCAGTCCCGTCGAAGTCGAGCACCTTGACGCCGAAGCGTTCACAGAGTTCGATGTTGAACGCAGAGCTGACCTTGAACCAGCGGTCACCGAGCAGCAACTCGCTGAATCCATGCCAGTAGAACAAATCGGTCCCCATCCGTTCTTCGAGCTTGTCGCTTGTGATGTGGTTTCGGACGTCAGCGAAGCCGAGGCGAGCGGGGATATTGGCATGCCGCGCTGCGGCGGTGAGCAGCACTGCTTTAGGCACACACCAGTTGGAGTCCGTCCCTACAATCGCGCTCGCCCGATAGTCGGCGGGATCCTGACTTAGCTCGTATGGGTTGTAGCGGAAACCATCACGGACGGCGAGGAACAACCTGACCGCCGAAACCCTGGCGTCTTCGCATGACACTCCGTCGAGTGCCTTGTCGACGAACCTGCCGACCTCGGCGCTGTCGGAGTCGATAAACCAGGTTGCTTGAGTGTGTAGGTCGTCGGCCATCTCCTCATCGTTTCAGATCAGCACCGCAAGCTGCGAGTGGCGCAAGATTTCGAGATATCGCCAAACGATGTAGCCATGGTTGGCGATCGGGTAATGACCAGGGTCGAGATCCCAGGTCCCAAAGCAAAATTCACTATGTACCGAGCTGCCCGTCCACGCGGGTCCAGAGCATCGGGAAGAGCCGATGCTCCATTGGGGCTCCGTCTGCGATCTCAGCGGCGAGGCCGTCGAACGGTGGCGACGTTGTCCAACGACGCGGTGCGTGAACCATGTCATCGCCGAGGTAGCGAACCGACAGGACGCGTCGCCGATTGATACCGGACACGCCACCCGAACCATGCACGGTCAGCATGTTGAAGAATACGGCGTCACCAGGTTCGAGTTCCCAGCCGAGCACCGTCCAACTGCCGGGCTCATGCGCATTGTCTGTTGCGAAGTCGGGAAGTTCCGCAAGGCTGCCGTCAGGGAACCACTTGGCCTCTTCGTCGAGGAAGGTGCGCGGCATGTACCACGGACCGCGGTGTGAGCCTGCGATGAATTCGAGGGTCGCTGACCGGTCAACCGGGTCGACCGGGAACCACATGCTGGCGTTCTGCGTACCCGACACGTTGTAGTAAGGCTGGTCCTGGTGCCAGGGGGTGCGCTGTTTGGTTCCGGGCTCCTTGACCAGCACATGGTCGTGGTAGAGCCGACTCGTGTCCGAGCCGCTCAGTTCTGCCGAAATTTCCGCGCCAGGAGACTCCCTGATAAACCGTTCCATTGAGGGCAGTCGGGACCAGTTGCAGAAGTCTTCGATGAATGCGCCGTCTCCGGCGGCGCTCGCACGCTTGGCTCGCGGCGAGAGATCAGCGAGGTTCGCTTCAATGGCGTCGCGGGCTAAATCAACATGTTCTTGCGTGAATGCTTGGCGGACACACACCGCGCCGTCAGCGGCATAATCCCCCTCGATCGTCCATCGTCCCATGCACGGCCAGTCTTCCATCTGCGATATCAGTTCCGTCGACCGCAGTCGGCATTACTCTTACCAAAGCGATGCCTGTTCCCTCTGCACTTCTTGACCTAGCTGTCGACCCTGTTATCCATGACATTGATCTACGTTGGACAATGGCCTACGCCGCAGCGCTCGGCGATCACAATGATCGCTACTTCGACACAATGCGTTCCAACACTGTCGTTGCGCACCCACTCTTCTCCGTCTGTCCAGAATGGAACGCCATCGTTGCGTCACGATCACAGTCGTCAACCATCGGCATGACCACCGCTGAGGTCCTTACCGGAGTTCACGCCACACACGACGTCACAATTCATCGCTTGGTTCGACCAGGCGATCGATTAACCACCCAGCTGCAAATAGTGGCGCTCACCGACATTGGTCCAGGCGCCAAGGCGACAACCCGCCTCATCACCACCGACGCCGACGGGCAAGAAGTTACCGCCACGACGCAGGACGCGATTTACCTTGGCATCCCAACCGATGGCACCGATCATCTCGATCCGATGCCACCGACTGTCATCGCTGGCTCCAACCGAACTGGTGATCCGACAACCTTTAGCATCGACATCGCCGCAGGCGCTGCGCATACCTATACCGATTGTGCGCGGATTTGGAATCCCATTCACACTGATCGAGCGGTAGCACGAGCAGCCGGATTACCTGACATCATTCTGCACGGAACCGCCACATTGGCTCATGGCGTCACTGCAGTCGTTAACGCTCGTGCGAACGGGCGTCCCGAGTTGGTCCGCCGGATCGCTGGTCGGTTCGCTGCGATGGTCAGGATGCCGTCGATGATCACGATCAATGTGTGGCCTGGCACGCTGACTCCAGATGGCACGACGACGGTTCCGTTCGAAGTGTTGAACGCTCAAGGTGATGCAGCCGTGAGGGACGGCCTGATCGTGCTCGGCGAGCTACGCGAATGAGGCTTGGAGCGGGCTCCCCCGAACCACTCGGGCGATATTCGAGAATCTGCTGATGAAGCACGCTTTGTTCCTGCCGCCATTTGGCGCGCTCGCCGATCCAGGACGACTAGTTCAACACGCAGTTGCTGCCGAGGGAGCAGGGTGGGACGCCATCTTCCTGTGGGACCACGTGTTGCGGCGCCCCGAAGAGCCCCAGGAAATTGCCGATCCCTGGGTGGCGATGGCCGCAATCGCAGCCGCAACCACTCGTATACGGATAGGTCCCATGGTGACCCCGATCACTCGTCGACGTCCGATCAAACTCGCTCGGGAGACAACGACACTCGACCATTTGTCGAGTGGACGATTGACGCTCGGCCTCGGGCTGGGCGTTGACACCAGCCGTGAACTAACCGGCTTCGGTGAAATCGTTGACCCGCAGCTTCGCGGCCAACGACTCGATGAGGGCGCCGAGCTACTTTGCGCGCTCTGGACCGGCGAGGAGGTCAACTTTCACGGAGAGCATTTCACTGCCGACTCGATCGTTGCGCTCCCACGCCCGGTGCAACAGCCGCGTATCCCGCTGTTGTTTGCTGCGAGAGGCGGGGCCCGCAAACCAGCCGCG
>PASB01000051.1 GCA_002711735.1 Ilumatobacter sp. | reverse complement strand
GACAGGACGAATTCGCCTTGTCAAACACCTCAGCGAAATCGATCGCGGCCTGACCGATGACATTGAGTACGGCTTTGTCGCTGTCGACGCCGAACGTTTCACTGGAAAAATCCTGCGCGCCGTGATCGTCGCTCCCGATGCGGCCGAGATGATCGGCATGTTCACGATCATGATTGACAACGGCATAGGGCTCCGCAAGCTATTCGGCACCGTGCACCCGTACCCGGCCTACTCGCAGGCAATCGGCTTCATCACCGACGACTTCGCATCCGCTACGTTCCGGAAACTCCCACGCGAATGGTGGGCAATGATGCGTGGCCGAATCGCCAAACATCGGAGGCGCATCACTAGCTGAACTCCCTAGCCGCTTCAGTTGTCGGCAACCTGCGGTTTCCGCAAACGGACGGAGGAAGCGCCGTTTAAGACGTGTTCACGCTGACGGTCTTTGAGATGCAGCTGTCGCCCATTCCGCGTGCCGATGACTCGGCTAACTCATCATTAGGCTCGGTATCGTCCTGTCCGTATGGCACAGCTTCCGGACAATTCGATGACCGGAGAACGGCCCGTTCGACTCATTGCTAGCGACCTGGATGGCACGCTGTTCGGGCCCGAGCACTCACTCACCCAACGCACAATTGCGGCAGTTCAGGCTGCAGTGAGCGCCGGAATCCACGTCATCGCTGCCACCGGACGTTCGAGTACTTCAACGGTTCCCCGACTGGCACCTGTCGAAGTTATCGACACTGCAGTTTGCTCGAACGGGTCGCTGATCCACGACCTCCCGACTGGCACCACCACCGATCGATTTCCGATCAACCCAGAAATGGTCAAACGACTTTTCGCGTGCGTCTCAAAAATCGATGAACGATTTGCATTTTGTTGGGAAACGGACCGTGGCAACGGGTGGGATGATGCCTTCAACGACATTGCGTTCGCACACGAAGATCTCGGAGAAGAGCGCAGTCTTGAGCGCCGCCCAACATTGTCGGACCGCACGACAAAAATCATGGTCCACCATCCGGAGATCGAAAATGAAGAACTGCGTGATTTGCTCCTGCCTCGAATGGTTGACCCATTAACCGTCTCGACGAGCGGCGTGCAGTTCGTTGAAATAACCGGCGTTGGGATCAACAAGGCAACCGCAGTTGCAGAGCTCTGCAGCCGGTGGGGAATTGATCAACGCAATGTGGTGGCACTAGGTGACAACCACAATGACGTAGCGCTCCTCGAGTGGGCTGGTCTCGGCATCGCCATGGGCAACGGTTCACGATTGGCCTGCTCCGCCGCTGACATCGTGATCGGTACAAATGTCGACGATTCAGTCGCTCAATGGATCGAAGCTCTCCTCAGCAGCTCCTAAACCGTTGGAGAATGCAAGGATTAGCGCCATGCCCCATAAATCGACCTCTCCGCTTCGTTGGGGAATTGCGTCAACCGGTGGCATCGCCGAGCAAATGACCCGAACAATCCACGCCATGCCCGGAGCAGAAGTTGTCGCAGTCGGCTCGCGATCACAAAAAACAGCTGACCGATTTGCGTCCAAGTTCAACGTCCCACGCGCCCACCCGTCACACACCGATCTGTGCAATGACCCAAATGTCGACATCATCTATGTCGCGTCACCGCACAGCGAACACCATGACATGACGGTGATTGCGCTTAACGCTGGCAAACACGTCGTATGTGAGAAGGCCTTTGCACTCAACACCGGTGAGGCAACCGAAATGATCGACGCAGCGCGCCGTAACAATCGTTTTCTGATGGAGGCAATGTGGACATGGTTTATTCCTGCCGTCGTCGATATCCGTCGCCGCATCATCGCCGGTGAGATCGGCAAAATTGTCAGCATCGATGCAGACTTTTGCTTGAACATCTCTGATCCCAACGGTCGCCACCGCCAAGCTGACCTTGCTGGCGGCGCAATGCTTGACCTCGGCATCTATCCGCTGACCTTTCCATGTTTCGTACTCGGTGAGCACCCGGATGAGGTCAAAGCGATCGGGCGGCTCACCGACGGCGGGGTCGATGCAACTGTGGCAGGGGTTGCGACATTTCCGAGCGGAGCGATCAGTACGTTCCAGACATCGCTTGACGCAGTCAGTGGGCACGGTGCCCGAATTGTCGGAACAATGGGCCGGATCGACGTCGACCCACCTTTCTGGTTTACGTCATCATTCACGGTGCATTCTCATGGAGCTAATCCACGACACATCACAATGCCCAACGAAGGCCTCGCTCACGAAGCGGCTCATGCAATGGAACGTATTCGCAATGGCCACATTCAGAGCAACGTGGTGACGTGGGATGCGACCCTGCAGACCATGCAACTGCTCGACGCGGTACGCAAGCAGGTGGGCGTGGTGTACCCCTCAGAGCGCTGAACCGATCAACGTCAGTACGTAAAACCCTTGGGCGTCAGCGTCGCGTCAGAGAACCGTGAACATTTACATAGTGGAGTTCATGTGTGACGTGGCGAGCTTGTGCCGTTGTTGGGTCGGTCTCTTTCGCAATGGCTACCAGAGCAGAGCCAAAACATCCGCCACTGCGCCCACACGCCCAACACTTCGGCACGAGTCAAGTCACACCAGACGGCGACGTCCGCTTGTAGATCAAAGCCGCTGGCTCAAAACGTCGCGTCCATCACGCTCCAACCGAAAGCTGATCGACCAAGGACAGTGTTTCTTGGACGATCTATCGCTCAGCCTGCGTCCAAAAATCGACGCCAGTACTTACCCACTTCTCAGCCCTCTAATTGCGACTTTCTGACGCCGATTACGATGCGCTGGTGCCTGTCTGACAGCGCTATTCACCTCAACATGGTCTCCATCGCTCGTCGTACAGGCTCCTCGTCCACCCCCGACACAACCTCGATGCCACTGGGCCCATCAAGAACGAAGGTCAATCCCGAGCCCAAGGCCTTCTTGTCGCGATGCATGAGCGCCATCAGCTCATCAACGTCAAGCCCTGACGGCGGGCTGGTCATGAGGTCGTACTCTCCGGCCACGACGTTACGGTGCTCTTGAACTCTGTCGACGTCTATCCGGCCCAGATTGTGGCCCAACTCGGCGGCATAAACCAGGCCGATGGCCACTGCCTCACCGTGTGCCAACTCATGTCCCGTAGCGATCTCGAGGGCATGGGCGAAGGTATGCCCGTAGTTGAGGAGCGCTCGTTGGCCACTCTCGCGTTCGTCAGAAGCAACGATTTCGGCTTTAATTTCGATGCAGCGAGCGACCCGTTCTTCCAAGTCCATTTCTAACAGATTGTCGCCGGTCAGAAAGTGGTACTTCGCCATTTCGCCCATGCCACAGCGCATTTCGCGCAGCGGGAGAGTATCGAGAAAGTCAAAATCGCACAGGACACCGGTTGGCTGCCAGTAAGCACCGACAAGGTTTTTACCTTCAGGCAAATTGACGCCAGTCTTGCCTCCGATAGCAGCGTCCACCATCCCAAGCAGGCTCGTTGGCACGTGCACGACAGGGGTCCCCCGGTGCCACGACGATGCAGCAAAGCCTGCCACATCGGTCACCATGCCGCCGCCGACACCGATAACCACGTCGTTCCTAGTCAAGCCCATGTCTGCGAACCCACGTACCAGCGTCTCGATCGTGTGGAGCGTTTTGGCGCCTTCGCCTCTGTCGATCACAAACGTCGTCACGTCGAGACCAGGGAGGACAATCTCTGCAGGAATACCGTCCTGGGTGATGATGGCCACCCGTTGCGCCGCCGCCGGAAGCAACGACACAAGTCCGGCCACAATTCCCCGACCAATCACGACGTCATAGCTGCGGTTACCAAGAGGTACGTTCAGCCGGCGCATCGGAGCACCGCCTTGGCCACATCTTGTACCGATCGATTGTCGACCGACACGATTGCGTCGGCGACATCTCGGTACAGCTCATCACGGTCTCGGTGCATAGCGCGCATCATCGCATCGGGATCGTCGTCGAGAAGTGGTCGGTGTGTGCCGCTCTTGACTCGATCAATCAGCAGTTCCACGTTGGCGAGCAGCCACACCACGTGCGCATCGCTCTCTGCAAGGACGGTCCGATTCGCCGTCTCAAGCACCACTCCACCCGCAGCAGCGATCACCGAGGGCTCGTCACCGCTGAGCACATCGATCAGTGTCCTCGTCTCTAGCTTTCTAAATTCGGCCTCACCATCTGTCGTCCAGATTTCCCGAACGGTACGGCCTGATCGTTGTTCGATGAGTTCATCGGAATCGAGCAGCGGGCGGTCAAGCTTTCGCGCAAGCACCCGCCCGACCGATGACTTTCCTGCGCCCATCATTCCGATCAGCACCAAGTGCTTTGCGCCGCAAATGTTCACGACAAGTGGGCTCTAAACGACTCGGCATTGCGAACGAACTCGTCCATGGAGTCACCACCGAACTTGCGCTGCGCCTCGGTTGCCAGAACGAGCGACACCATAGTCTCAGCAACAACGCCCATTGCTGGCACCGCCGTCACGTCGGTGCGCTCCTTGAACGAGACACCAGATTCTTTGGTGGCGGTGTCGACGGTTTCAAGCGTGGGCCGGTTTAGCGTGGCGAGTGGCTTCATTGCTGCACGTACTACAACGAGCTCGCCGGTAGTCATCCCGCCTTCGGTGCCACCGGCTAGTGCGCTGCTGCGCCGATACTCGCTTGCATCGGAGTCCCAGCTAATTGGATCGTGTGCAGTACTTCCCCGCCGTCCAGCGATTTCAAAACCATCGCCAATCTCGACACCCTTCACCGCTTGAATGCTCATGACAGCCTGCGCGAAGGCGGCGTCGATCTTGCGGTCCCAGTGAACGTGGCTGCCAAGCCCGACAGGTACCCCAAAGGCAAGCACTTCGACGATGCCGCCAAGTGAGTCACCTTCTTTCGCAGCAGCCTTAATGGCGGTGATCATCGCTTCGGACGCATTTGCGTCGAAACAACGCACTGGATTCTCGTCGACTCGATGGAGTTCAGTCGGTGTCGGGCGTGCAGCGGACGCCGGGATCCGGGCGTCGCCCATCTGAATGACGTGCGAAATGACCTCAATATCGAGTGCCTTGAGTAACTTCTTGGCAACTGCTCCAGCGGCCACGCGTGCCGCGGTCTCTCGCGCGCTGGCGCGTTCCAATACGTCCCGGGCATCGGTGAAGCCGTACTTTTGCATGCCAGCCAAGTCTGCGTGACCTGGCCGGACCTGTGTAAGTGGATCCTTGGTGTCTCCCGGGGCCGGCGACATCTCGTCGTGCCACTTATCGCTACGGAACCACTCGCTATTTTGAATCTCAATGGCCAGCGGAGACCCAAGAGTGCGACCATGGCGGACACCGCCAATCAGGGTGAGCTCATCAGCCTCAAAGCGTTGGCGTGGGCCCCGACCGTAGCCAAGTCGGCGGCGGCCCATCTCAGCTTGGATCTCGTCGACCGTGATCTCGAGGCCAGCTGGCAGGCCTTCCATGATGACCACGAGGCCCTGACCATGGCTTTCACCGGCGGTGAGGTAGCGAAGCATTCTGTCAGGCTATCTGGGAGTATTTCGCCGAACAGCGAGTTCGGTCGTGGCAGCTGCACGCATTGTTGCTACGTCCGGGCGATAGCCAAGCCAACGCTCCTGCTGCAGCGCCGCCTGATGGACAAGCATGCCAAGTCCGTTAATTGTCGTTGCGCCGGCATCGACTGCTGCCAGCATCCACGCTGTTTCAAGCGGGGAGTACACCAGATCAGCGACAATTTGCCCGACGCGCAGCAAGCTGGGATCACACGCCATGTCAACGGATGTTGCATCGCCCGGCTCAACGCCCATACCGACACTCGTCGCGTTCACAACGATGTCTGCTCGACTCACATCACTGACGATTCCGACCGTTGCTACACCCGACAATGCTGCAGCCCGTTCAGCACGATCCTGGGTGCGATTCAGCACCGTGATCTCAGCAGCACCGGCGCGGCCTAATGCGTCGATTACCGAGCGCGCTGCTCCCCCGGCTCCAATAACAGCGATATGCGCATCGGCAACCTCCACACCTGTCTCTGCGAGGGAGGCAACAAAACCGGCGCCATCAGTGCTGGAACCGACAAGTTTGCCGTCATCCCAGCTCACGGTATTCACAGCGTCGAGCGCCCGAGCCGCTGGCTCTAGACGATCGACAAGTTGAGCAACGTCGAACTTATGGGGCATTGTTATCGATAGTCCAGCGAGACCGAGGAGACGCATCGCACTGATTGCCTCAGCAGCGCTCCCGGGGGCTATGTCAAACGCCGTGTACACCCAGTCGACGCCGGCTGCGTCCAAGGCCGCCTGATGGATGACCGGCGACAAGCTATGCGTGACCGGCGAACCGATGACTGCCGCAATGCGTGGTCCTGCGTGCTGCACGGTCAACATCACCGGCTGAACTCAACGTCGGCGTACCGGGCAATATTCGCCTCGTGTTGTTCGAACGTTGCCGAAAATGCGTGACTTCCGTCCTCGTCGGCGAGCACGTAGAAAAAGTAAAAACATTCCGACGGATTGGGAAGTTCTCGACAGATTGGATCGCCTGGCGGTGGGTTTGCGGCCGGGTTGAGTGCCGCCCTGATCGACGCTCGACCAGGGTTTGCGATCGGCGTTCGCGGTAGGCCAGGCCGGGTATACGTGTTCCAGGGCGTATCAATTTGACGTAGTTGGCTGAAGTCGAGATTTGGGTCACCGTCGGTTTGATCGCGGCCGTAGTACACCGACGCATCGATTTGGAGGAGGAACGGCTCGTCAGGGTTAAAACGACTTACTGCGAGGCGATTGAGAATAACTCGGGAGATCTTCGCTCGATCCTCGGGAACAGCGGCCTCGCGTTCGATCATCGACGCAACGATCATCGCCTCATAGGGGGTGTAGCCGAGCAGCGCTGCCTTCGACTCGATGTCTTCCTGTTGACCAACACGCTCCATGAGACCCACCATACGGTCAAGTAATTGTGCCTCAGATTCGGCGTTCGACACTGAATAGGTGTCGGGAAATAGCAGCCCTTCGAGGCTACCTGTTCCGGCAGGCAGCCATTTGGTTGCGACATCCGACGCAGTTGCCGCTGCAATGAATTCGGCTTCGTCCATTCGCTCAATCACGGCGTCGACGCGTCGACCCATGCGGTCAATCGTAAAGCCCTCGGGAAACGTGACGTTCGTTGTGGTCAGAGCTGGCGGTGTTTTGAGGCGCGCCAGCACGTTGCCCATGTGATCGTTCGGTCGCAGCTGATAAAAGCCAGGAATTATCTCGAGACCGTCATCGTCTCGTTCGACGTATCGCGACCAGACCGCAGCGTCAGAAATAAAGCCTTCATTAACGAGTTGTTCGGTCAACGATTCAAAAGTCGCGTCTTGCGCTATCTCAAAGTTTTGCAACTCTCCTGGGTCACCAGGCGGATTGATCTTGCCGAGGTACCACCAGCCGACCATCCCAGCAGTAAGAATCACGACGAGAACCAACGCTATGCAGGTATACACAACCCATTTCAGTGGCCGCGTTTGCCGTCGGAGCCGCTCGACTTGCCCAGTTCGATCAGTGGAATCCCACGGATCAGTCGGCCAATCCATCGCTGGCCGATTGTCCGGATCAACCTGGGCCTCTGGCAGCAGCGGGTCCAGCTGGGTCATGGTCTGCCCCAAGTATGACGGCGGTGGTCAAGCCATGCTTGCAGCATTACCGCTGCAGCCATTTGGTCCACAATTTTGCGCTGTCGCTGACCGCTAAGACCGGCGTCACGCATCGCCTGTTCGGCCGTCACCGTGGTGAACCTCTCGTCGTACATCTCCACAGGCACTCCTACAACGGTAGCGAGCTGTCTCGCTTCGTTGGTGGCATCCCGAGCAGCTGGTCCTTCTGATCCATCAAGGGAGAGCGGCAAGCCAACAACTACGACTTCACACTCCTCGATTTCGACCAAACGTGCGATCTCTGCATGATCATGTCGACGAGACTTCGATCGATAAACCGTGGTGAGGGCCGACGCAATGGTGCCGGACAAATCGCTCACAGCAATACCGACGCGCTTCGAGCCGAGATCTACTCCGAGCGCGCGGACGCCAGGAACGCGTTCCGACTCGATCACAGAGATCCGATCACAGCACCTGCGGAACAGCCTCCGCAGCGATGCGCAGGGCTTCGGCAATGCCCGACGGGTCCTTACCACCCGCAGTCGCAATGTCTCCCTTACCGCCGCCACCACCGCCAACGGCACGAGCGGCATCTTTGATCAGGAGCGATGCAGGTTTCGAGTTGCCTGGAGCGACAGCGGCCACAAGAGACACACCACCCGTGTCGGTCTCGCCAACCAACACGACGACCTGAATCCCTGGCACTTGGCGCACGGCGACGGCCAACTCGCGCAAATCGCCGGGCGACAGTCCATCAACCTGCGTTACGACGACGCCTTCCACAGCGATATCGGCAAGTTCACTTGCACGCCCGGCAGCGAGCTGGGATCGCAATTCCTTGATCTGGTCTTGAAGACCCTTGACCTCATCGAGCTTGCGCTGCACGCCTCCACGCAAATCATCGGCTTGCGTGCCGACCATTTGCGCCACCTCTGAGATCAGCGATTCATCGCGTTGGAGCAGTGCGACGCTGGCATCACCGCTCACTGCTTCGATCCGACGCAGGTTGGATCCGATCGATGACTCACTGACGACCTTGATCGTCCCGATGTCACCGGTGGCACGAACGTGAGTGCCTCCGCACAACTCGATAGTCGACCCAGCCTCAAGTACACGAACGATGTCGCCGTACTTGTCGCCGAAGAACGCAATCGCACCGAGCGCCTCAGCTTCGTCCTTGGTCGTCTCGTAGACACGCGTCGGCATATTGCCCAACGTCTCATGGTTGGCAATGTCCTCGATCTGTTTTATTTGCGCCGGTGTCACCGCTTCGTAGTGCGAAAAGTCAAAACGAAGCCGGTCGGGACCGACCATTGACCCTGCCTGCTTGACGTGTTCGCCAAGCACGTGACGGAGCGCATAGTGCAACAGGTGCGTAGCGGTGTGGTTGCGGCGAATGGCATCGCGGCGCAGGACATCGATGGAAGCCGTTGCGCTCTGTCCCACGCTCACGGTGCCATCGGTGATACGCGCATGATGGCGCCACAGGTTCGGCAACGCAAACGTGGTGTCAAGCACAGTTGCGGTACCGGTATCCGTGGTGATCGTGCCGGTGTCGCCAACTTGTCCTCCCGCTTCGGCATAAAACGGGGTGCGATCTAGGAAAATATCGATCGTTGCGTTACCGTCGGCATCAGCGGGGCCATCGAGAATCGCCAGCACGGAAGAATCTGCGAAATCGTCTGAGTAGCCCACGAAATCAGTGATTCCGAACTGGTCGAGTACGTCACGGAAGCCCTCCACTGCACCAGCGTCAGCGCCGCTCTTTTGGGCAGCTTTTGCCCGTTGACGCTGCGCTGTCATGTCAGCGTTAAACCCATCAAGGTCGACTTCGATGCTGCGTTCGCTGGCGATTTCCTGCGTGAGTTCGAGCGGAAAACCGTAGGTGTCGTGCAGGAGAAACGCGGTCGATCCCGAGAGTTTCTCGGTGTCATCATTGAGTTCGCCGTCGAGGATGGCCAGACCGTTCTTCAACGTGTGACGAAAGCGTTCTTCCTCCTTGCCAATGACATCGGTAACAAAGCCCATATTTTTGGTGACATCCGGATACGCCCGTCCCATGATGTTTCCGGCAACCTCAACAAGGCGTGGCATCACAAGTTTGTCTGTGCCGAGCAGATATGCGAAACGCACTGCACGACGGACAATCCGACGTAGAACATAGCCGCGTGCCTCGTTAGATGGGAACACGCCGTCGTTGACCAGCATTGTGCTGGAGCGGGCATGCTCGGCGAGCACACGCATAGCAAAGCTAGCACGGTCGTCGTAGTCGCCGACGATGTACTTGTGTCCGGTGATTGACTGCGCCTCGTCGATTAGCGGCTGCATCAGATCGGTCTCCCAGACCGAGTCGACGCCCTGCTTCAACGCGAGAACACGTTCGAGGCCAGCCCCTGTATCGATTGACGGCTTGGGGAGCGCCGTGCGCACTCCGTCAGCCGACTGGTTGAACTGCATGAAGACGAGGTTCCAGAGTTCCATAAACCGATCCCCGGCCGGGTCACGCAGCGGTCCGCCTTCCGGGCCAAATTCAGGACCACGATCAATGTGGATCTCGCTGCACGGCCCGCAAGGGCCGGTATCGCCCATCTGCCAGTAATTGTCTTTGTCACCCAACCGTTGGATTCGCTCCATCGGCACCCCGACTTGGTCGTGCCAAATCTGCTCCGCTTCATCATCCGACTCGTGGACCGTGATCCACAACTTGTCGCCGTCGAAGCCGAGACCGCCCTGTTCGACCGATTCGGTCATCAGGTCCCAGGCGTACGGAATCGCCGCCTCTTTGAAGTAATCGCCAAAACTGAAGTTCCCAAGCATCTCAAAAAAGACGAGGTGTCGCTTCGTCCGGCCAACGTCATCGAGGTCGTTGTGCTTGCCACCCGCACGGGCACACTTCTGCGAGGCAGTGGCTCGTTTGAACGGTGGCTGCTCGTTGCCGACGAAGTAGTCCTTGAACGGAACCATGCCGGCAACGTTGAACAGCACCGTTGGGTCATGCGGGATGAGGCTCGCCGACTGCACGACGGTGTGGTCCCTCGCAGCGAAGAAGCCCGTGAAGGTGTCGCGCAACTGGTCAGCCGTCATGGGGCCATCGAAAGTTCTCGTCATATCGGCGCCGATCCTACCGAGCAGCCCATCAAGCGGCGTGGAGGATGCGGGATCGGTTGCTCAGCGTTCTGGCAGTAGCTTGCTCCGCTGTGAGCGGATCTGAGTCCCAGCCCATTGATGTCCATGAGTGGATCAGCTTTGATGACCCTGATGAACACCGAACCTGGGTTTTCGACGCTACGTACCTCCGATCGAACTACACATGCATTTTTGGTTGCGGCTGCAAGGGCATTCTCGACGAACCTGCCCCCGAGTTGATGCAAGGATGCTGCTCGTTCGGCGCCCATTTCGTTGATGATGCCGATGTCGACAACCTGAAGTCTTATTTCGACCGCGTGGAACCCAGACACATGCAATTCCATACCAAGGCTGCGACTGTCAAGAAAGGGTTACCGGGCTACCTCCGCGACGGCGATCCGGACGACGAAGGTAACCCGACCGTCATGACCGAGCTCGTCAGCCACGAAGGCACGAGCGCCTGCATCTTTTTGAATCGGCCTGGATTCGAGGGCGGCGCCGGTTGCGCGCTTCATGTCGCAGCTGATGCCCTCGGCGAACGAATGATGGACTGGAAGCCGCAGGTGTGCTGGCAAGTCCCGCTGCGACTCGAACATTCCAGTGACGAATCAGGTCATGTCACCTCACGGCTGCGCGAGTGGAAGCGCCGAGACTGGGGAACAGGAGGCGAAGACTTTGGCTGGTGGTGCACCGAGGAACCCGACGCGTTCGTCGGCGGTGAGCCTCTGTACCAGTCCGCTCGAAACGAGATCGTTGAGCTAGTTGGCGTGGCAATCTATGACCAAATGGTCCAACTGCTGGAGCGGACCGAGTGGGTACCGTTGGCGCATCCTGTTGTGAGGCGCTAGAAGCGATCGAGAACGCCCAAGTGCAACTATTCGTCGTCGTCGTCGTCGTCGAACTCAACGCCGTACTTGGCGGCCAGTTCGGCGTAATCGTCATCGCCTGACGATTCATTTGCGTCAGACCCAACATCTTCTCGACCACCAAGGCCGAGATCGAACGCTCCTGGTCCGGACTGCTTAAGTTTTCTCGCCTCTTCAAAACGGCGATGACGACCCTTCTTCACGACAGGGCTCCCACACTAGAAAGTTGACATTAGATCGTATGATACCGGCCTGAACAGGCATTTCGCGGACGCTTAGCCACCTAGGCAACAAATACTGCTCTCATAACCCGCAACGTGGCGTCTTAAACCAAAGGGTAGGCGCTAAACAAACAACAGTCACACTTAGCCTTGGCTTTGTTACCGCAACAATCTGGTTGCCGACCATGATCCAAGCTCTCTAATCGTCGATGTTAANAGTGGCTTTACTGAGATCCCCGCTGGAGAAGTAACTCGAAAGCGTGCACCAACGANTGATCGTGTCATCGCAGTGGCCAAGCGTCGGTGATTTCGAAGTGGCACCGAGCANCTACTCACCATCTTTCGAGAAATTCACTGCCGCAGAATCAACGCCAAGACGCCAAACGCTTCGCGCNAACTAGCGTTNGGTTTTGAGATGCCAAGGGGCCNTTGGCAGCGCCGATGCCAAAGGCCTCGTATCGATCAACNACGATNCCGGCCNCGAGTTTCCAACNCCNTTGACAACAATTCCCCCNGCAATGTTGTTAGCTACCAGACGCCGNNCCGCTGAAACAGGATGAGCGTCAGTTCATCCGCGATCTGAGAGCCTTCGGCCCAGCACATGTCCGTTTGTAATTTAGCCATGGTAAGCGGCGACGATTTCATTCCGCAGCACACACTCGGTCACGCCGATTTCAGCCGACGACCGCCCATCGCCATGACTCCGAAGAACGATTTTTGTTGCTACACGCCAACGAGAAAAGCCTCCACTGGTCGTCGACCAAAGTTGATTAGCGCCGTAGGTCTTCAGCCAACAGAGATCAGCTTCAGGCGACCGGCTTCAAAGGTCAGGCCTGCTTTGCCGGCAACTAGTTCTTGAATGCCGTCACCAAGCATCGCCGCCCGCCATCCATGGGCCAATTTCGCATCATCATCGCCACGCAGAAAGGCAACGATGTCTCCTCGCGTACCAAGCAACACGGTGTCGATCTTCTCATCGCGCGCAAGTTGGCTCACCCACGCTGACACCAGCGTCACCGCTGGTCGCAGATTCCTATCAAGGTCATCAGGTGATGCCGGCGCATCCGGCGGCTCGTTGCCCTTGCCGTCGCGTACCGCCTCCAACAACTCCTCAGCAATTGCGCCTTTCGAATGACGGTCATCAATCCCACGCGCCTGAGAAAGTTCCTTCAGCGTCGAAGGACTCCGCTGAGACACGCCCAGGATCGCAAGGTCGGGCAATACCTGCCGAACCGGGATATCGACTCGCATTGCGCGGCGCTCGCGCCACGCCGCCACCGATTGCGCCACCGCACGAGCACCCGGACGTAGCGACCGACTGTCTTTTAAACGCAACCACGCCTCCTCAGGTTTGGCTCCGCTGACCGGCCTGTTGAGAAGTTCTTCAAATGCGTCGACGGCCCACTGGCCTCGGCCTGCATCCTCAAGCTTGATCTCGAGCAAATCGTGCACCTCAAGCAGATACTCGACATCAATCGCCGCATATTGGCACTGGTTCTCGGTCAGCGGTCGCCGCAACCAGTCGGTCAACCGGTCACCCTTCGCCGGAGTGATATTGATCTCACCCTGCAACAAAGCCACAAGCGACGGGTTTCCGTAACCAACGAAACCAGCGGCGAGTTGTGTGTCAAACATCCGTCGCGGAACGCTGCCCACTGCGTGGGTGAGTACATCAAGATCCTGCTGGGCTGCATGTATGACGCACAAAGATTCACTAGCGAAAAGCCGGCTGAACCCCGAGATGTCAACAGCAAGCGGATCTATGAGTGCCAATTCTTGAATGCCGTCTCGACCGTCAGGCTGCCAGGCAACTTGCACCAGTGCAAGCTTTGGCCAGTAGGTCCGCTCGCGATGGAACTCCGTATCCAGAGCGTATCGATCGACATCGAGCAGCTCACTCAAGACGTCGTCGAAATGTTCCTGCGTGTCGACCCACTGGTAAACGATCTCACCAGGGGCGATTTGTGCTGGTCTACTCTCACGTTTCTTGCGCACTCCGGAACGTGCCATATCAGCGACCCGAGACCGTATTGTGACCATCCGCCCACCAAGCCATCATCCCGCCGGCAACATTAACAACGTTCTTTCCCTGAGCAGCTGCGAACTCACACGCCCGATAGCTGCGCCCACCCACTCTGCAGATCACATAAGTGGGCTTAGTCGCTCCATCATCTCCAAACGCATCGAGACGCTCAGGCACCGTACCGAGAGCAACGTGAACGGCGGACTCAATGTGGCTGTCAAACCACTCGTCGTCCTCGCGCACATCGACAAGCCGAACCTCACCGGCGGCTCGGAGGAGCAAAAGTTCGTCCACTGAAATTTCAGGTATGGCCACGCTCGGACCCTACTGGCCTACACCACCGGAACTCGGAACATCGAGCGGTCGATTGACGTTGGTCAGCGCTTGAGCCCGCACGTGAACGATTTGCGTGTCGATCTGGTCGAGGACGCGGTAAACCGCTCTTTCACCGCCATCGAAGAAGGCCAACACGTCATCCAGAAAACTTCGATTCCAGACGACAAGCGCCGGTTCGACCCGGTCCGTTTGGGCGACCGTTGCAGCACATTGCGGATCGGCATGAGCAGAGTGCAGCAAGTTGCGAACAGTCTCAGTATCAAGAAGAGGCAGGTCGCAGGCAGCAACCAGCACGTGCGACGCGTCAACAAAGTGACGCAGGGCGCTGATGACACCGCCGAGGGGGCCTTGGCCGGGCGCAGCATCAGCAACCACGGGNATGTTAAGCGGAGCAAGCTCTGACGGCGACCCNCCGACNAGGGCAATGTCGCTGCACCCGCCATGGGCCAGCGCCCTTGCCACACACTGCGCCATAGGAACGCCGTCAACGTTGATCAGCGCTTTGGTCCGGCCCATTCTACGGCTAGCTCCACCGGCGAGAATCGCTCCTGCAACGCGCTCCATGTTTCTCTCAGCAATCAGTCAGATTCGAGTGAGATCCCGGTCGGGTCTAGTTGAAGGAGAAACAGCGTGATCCGCTCGGCCTCGTCAGTTTCGCCGATCTCCGCAGCCATTGCGCCTAAGCCCCGCAATGCCCGCAGGAATCCGCGATTGGTGGGTTCCGCCCACCTCACGTATCCGCTCCCCCGCCACCCGTTGGCCCGCAAAGTGTCGAGGCCCCGGTGATATCCAACTCGATAGGCCGCGTAGCGCTCCATCGTGTCGCGACCGAGATCGCCGAGTTCGGCCCACCCTGCGAGAAATCGCGGCGATGCTGCCACCACAGCGCTAACCGCAGCCCGACGTTCTCCTTCAGGCAACGCTAACGCCTCGGCGAGCCGCAGGGCGTCGACAGGGGCTGGCGCTGGAAGGACTGTGGTTGGGAGTCCCGAAGACATGTTTATTGGCTGATCGCTCATCGCTCGCGAGCGTACAGAGCGCCGCCCCCATTAGGATTGTCTAGGTGTCCGCTCTCACGCTTGACGCAGCCAAAAGCTTGTCCGCTACGGCAGTGATCATCTTCCTCCTCGGTTCTTTTGCAGCAGCGTTGATCATGAAGACGATCATTCAGAAGGTAGTCGTCATCTCCGTGTTGCTTCTTCTCGCGTTTTCGGTTTACAGCCAACGCGCCTCGTTGCAGGACTGCGCCGACAAGGTCCAAGGCAACTTCACCCGTGACGGCACAAGTGTCACCGTGACTGACACCGAGTGCTCGTTCTTTGGCGCTCAGGTCACCATCACAGATCCGCGCACCGAGTGACCGAGCCAGCACCTTCGAACACCAGCCCCGATCGACCGATCCCGCGAGCAACCCTCGTTCGATTAACTGCCGCAAAGGCGGTCGCTAATACGGCGCTGCGTTGGATTCCACCTTTCCTTCCGACTCTCGAGCGAGCCTTTGGTGTCTCCACCACCCAACTCACGACCGTGTTGGGGCTCGGCGAGACCGCAGGACTGTCGACCGTGGTCGTCGGTAAACACCTCGATCAAGGGCGCGAGCGCCTCATCATGATTGGCGCTTTAACGACCATTTCGGTCTCGTCAGTCATCGCTCTCGGCGGTTCGATCTGGACATTTGCTATTGCTTTCGTCCTCCTAATCCTCGGTGTCGCCAACTTCACTGTGGCTGCACATGCTTTCATCAGCCACCGAATTGACTATCGATGGCGGGCGCGCTCGATCGGACTGTTCGAAACGTCGTGGGCGCTTGCACTGCTTATTGGTGGTCCGATCATCGCAATTCTGATAAACGTCTTCGGCTGGCGCGGTCCTTTCGTCTTCCTTGCAGCTGGATGTGGCCTCGCTGCTCTGGGGGTTGCTCTCTCGCTCCCCGTTGCACCCCGTCGAGTTAGCGCCAGCGCAGCCAATCAGACACGTCAGCGTCTCACGCCAAAGGCATGGCTCGTCGTCCTCGGATCGGCCACGCTCGCCCCGGCCGGACTGTCGATCTTTGTGATCTCAGGAACTTGGCTTAACGACGAGTTCGGTGTCTCAACTGGGGGGCTGGGGTTAATCGTCATGGGTTTTGGATTCTTTGAACTGGTTGCGAGCGTTAGCACAGCGACGTTTGCCGACCGCGTTGGAAAAATAAAGTCAACGCTCGGCGGCACGGTTGTCGTTCTGCTCGGCCTCGCCGTGATGCTGTCTGCCGGGAGCCAACTTTGGCTCGGCGTCGCCGGCCTTCTGGTTTTGTTGATCGGTTTCGAATACGGCTTCGTTACTTCGCTTTCCCTCGTCAGCGAAGCGATGCCTGAAGCCCGCGGCACCACACTCGCGGTTGGAAATGCCGTAGGTACCCTCACCCGTGGTGTTGGCACGCTTCTCACCGGTGTGCTGTATGCCGCCTACGGTGTCAGCGGCTCCGCCGCCCTATCCGCCTCGGCAGCCGCCATCTCCGCAGCCTGCATTCTCCTCAGTCGATCTCTCGACTGAGCCACTCGCTTAGCAACATCGACAATTCGGTCGGGTGCGTGTTGGGCGCACCGTGCCCCGCACCATTAAGACGGGCGAACACTGCTCTCGGCAGCAGGCCAGCAAGTAGCTGCATTCCTCGTTGATGGTGAAGGCGACCGTTGTCGCCACTGATAGCTAACACCGGGCAACGCACATCATTGGGGTTCCAAGGCGCAGCACGGCGCAGATCGTTGAGCTCAGCGACCATCGACTCACCCTCGGCACGCCTTCGAGCACGTGTCGCTTCCGGCAACCGCTCCCATCGCACGTCGCCGACGAGTCGGCGCATGAACGCTTCGGCTGCGTCCTGCGGACTTTCCGCTTGCGCTGCAGCTCCGCCTGCCCCGCTGTTAGGCCACCAATCCAACCACGACAGCGGTGTCTCATACACAGCGGTTCGAGCGATTAGCTCCGGCCGTTGAGCTGCCAGTCCGAGAACGACGTTGCCTCCGAAACTGTGTCCAAATGCCAGATCGATGCTCCGCCCCGGCGCATGCCGGTCAATCACTAGGGCCAGGTCAGCGACCTGCTCATCGACCCCATACGGGGGTCCGATGTCTCTCGATTTCGCGTAGCCCCGTCGGTCGTAACGGATTACGACTGCAGTCTCCTCAAGT
>PASB01000030.1 GCA_002711735.1 Ilumatobacter sp. | reverse complement strand
CGACGCAATCACTCGGAGGTAGTCCTTGATGTACCGCTGATATCTCCAGCTGATCTCGTCTTGTTCGGAGAGCCCTGGGGGAACCAGTGCTTTGAGATCCCTTATCGGATCGAGATCCATGATCTTCATCTCCATCGATTTGACGACGTCGGAACGACTCTCGTAATCATCTAGGAGCGTGCGGGGTTCAGGAATGTCCACGTCGTCGTACAGCGTGAAGTGTTTGCTGCTCGGTTCCCACGTGCGGTGCGGGGCCTTGTGATGACACATCAGGGCAAATGGCCGATCTGGGTCTCGTGTATCGAGCCAGCGCAGGCTGTCGTCAGTGATGAGATCGGTGACGTAGCCACCTCGTTCGATCACGTTGTGCCCGCGATCGTCGGTTCTCGGCTCCAACATCACCGGGTTGTGATAGTGGCCTTGGCCAGGCAGGACGCGTCACTGATCGAAACCCGTCGGGTCATGCTCGGGCCTATGGCCGAGGTGCCATTTGCCAAACATGGCGGTCTGGTATCCGGCAGCCTGTAAACGCTTCGGGAACGTGTCGAGTGTGTTGTCCATGTGCGTGTCGAGCGTGGTCACGCCATTGACGTGGCTGTAGGTGCCGGTAAGGATCGAGGCGCGACTCGGTGTGCAAATCGAGTTTGTGCAGAAGCACGCGTTAAGACGCATCTCTCCGGCAGCAATGCGATCAAGGTTCGGTGTTTCATTGATGACCGACCCGTATGCGGATATTGCATGTGCCGCATGGTCGTCGCTCATGATGAAGAGCAAGTTTGGTTGGTTCACTGACTCAGGAGATATTCGCGGCACCCTCAGCCGGCGGGGTGAAGCTGCGGGCGAGATCAATAAGAAGACGCGTTCCGAACCCGCTTGCGCCCTTGGCCTGCACGCCGCTGTCTGCCTGGTTTTCCATCGGACCAGCGATATCGAGATGGGCGTAAGGCACGTCGCCAGTGAATTCTGTCAAAAAGATTGATGCCGTGATCGTGCCAGCGTACGGCCCTCCGATGTTGCGCATGTCAGCAACGACCGAATCGAGCAACTTGCGATAGCGCTTTGTCTCCATAGGGAGTTGCCACACTGGTTCGTCAACCTCGGCAGAACTGTTCTTTACCTGCTCGACAAGGTCTTGATTAGTACCAAGCAGACACGCAATTTCGGTACCGAGGGCGCCGAGCGCCGACCCAGTAAGGGTGGCGATGTCGATAATGCCGTCAGGTTTGTCTTCGACAGCGAGGGACAAACCATCAGCAAGCACGAGACGCCCTTCTGCATCCGTGTTGTGGATCTCGACGGTTTTGCCGTTGCGCATCGTGAGCACGTCGCCGAGTTTGAGTGCGCTGCCAGATGGCATGTTGTCGGTACACATCAGCCATGCGGTGACCTTCGCCTTACATTTCAGTGCCTTGAGCGCCGACATTGCTGAAAGCACCGCTGCAGCTCCCGACATATCCATCTTCATCGCAACGTGGCTCGGGTTGCTGGGTTTCAGACTGATACCGCCCGAGTCATACATCACACCTTTGCCGACCATGGCGAGGTGACCAGTCGGGTTGCGGGGCGAGTACGAGAGCTTGACCATCCGAGGCGGCTCAGTTGAGCCTTGATTGACCCCGATCATTCCACCGCATCCCATTTGTGTGAGCTGATCCTTATTGAACACTTCGACATCGAGACCGGTTGCTGCCGCAATCTCCACGGCCTTGGCTGCGATGTCCTTAGCGTTGAGGTACCCAGGCGGGGTGTTCGCCAACTCGCGGGCCTGCGCCGCGGCGCCGGCGACGACAACACCGTCATCGGCGCCCTGTCGGACCCCGTTGATTCGTTTGTCGCCAGCGACCAGGGTCAGGTCGGTCAGCATCGCCCCACCGCTCTCGTCATTCTTAAGGCCGACATATCTATAGCTGCCGAGCAGCGCACCTTCGGCTACGGCATGTCCAGCCGCTTTGGCGTTGAGGTGGCTGAGGTCTGCAAGGTTGATTGCGAGACGAGCGTGTTTGCTCGCAGCGCGGACAAAATTGGCAGCAGCTGTGCGCACTGCTCTGAGGTCAATTGAGTCGGGGTCACCGACGCCGACCGCATATGCCACACCCTTTGCGTTTGGTACAGCGAGCATTTGGCCAATCTTGCCGTCAAAGTTGTTTGCCGCAAGACCAGCCCGGTTGACTCCAAGCTGTCGCGCTACAGAGCCTTTGGTTGCGACGGCGTAGGCCACCGCTGTGGCGTTCTTCGGCACTGTCTTAGATGCCGTAACGTTAACTTTGGCGACGGATTGGCTTGCATCAAACATTCCGACAGTCTGCCTCAACTCGTCGAAAACATTACCGCCCGGGAGTGTTTGTGCGATGTTCGCGTCACCATGCCGCCGTTTTCGCTATTCGTGTTAGCGTCGGGCTTTGGAAAGGTGCGACTTACTTCAAATGAAGTCGGTCATCACCTTTGTCACATCACAACAACTCGGTCGGTTTTGAAGCTGACCAAACTCCAGGAGGAGACACATGATTCGTAGGGGGAATGCGCTGAAGCGCACTGCGGGTGTCGTCATGGCACTCGGACTCGTCGCAACTGCTTGCTCGTCAAGCAGCGATGGCGACGCTGATTCAAACACAAGCGACAGCGTCGCAGCCGAAGAACCGGTCGACACCGAAGTTGTCGAGTCGACCCAATCTGAGGGCGGCAGACTCGCAGCCGTCCAGGCTGCTGGAGCCGTTGAGTGCGGCGGCAACGATACACTTCCGGGTTTCGGGATCATCGATGCCGACGGTGCGTTCAGCGGCTTTGACATCGACTTCTGCAAAGTCGTTGCTGCGGCGGTGCTTGGCGATTCCGAGGCTGTCAACGTGACGCCACTCGTTGCAGCACAGCGTTTCCCAACGCTGCAATCTGGCGAAATTGACGTTCTCATTCGCAACACGACCTGGACGGCATCGCGTGACGGCGCCGAGCAGGCCAACTTCCTGCAGACCACGTTCTTCGATGGTCAAGGCTTCATGGTGCGGTCCGACAGCGGTATCGCATCGCTTGAAGATGCAGCCAACACGACGATCTGCGTGCTTCAAGGCACGACGACACTGTTGAACCTAAACGCAGTGCTCGGCGACCGAGGCATTCCGTTCACTCCACTCGAGTTCGAGTCCAACGACGAACTGCAGCCAGCTTTTGTGGCCGAGCAGTGTGAGGTATGGACCTCCGACGCTTCGCAGTTGGCCTCGTTCGCAGCAAATCTCGACATTGACACCACCGTGCTCCCTGACATCATCTCGAAGGAGCCACTCGGTCCCGTCGTTGCAGATGGTGACACCGAGTGGGCCCAGGTCGTTAACTGGGCAGTCATGGCAACGATTCAGGCTGAAGAATTCGGCATCACGTCCGAAAACATCGACAGCTTCGCCGACAGCGAGGACTCCGGCATTCGCCGCTTCCTCGGCCTGCCGATCGAAGATGACGACGGCAACGCAGTCGTTGCAGAAGTCGGCTTGGGGCTGCCGACCGACTTCGCCAGCAACATCATCAGCCAGGTCGGCAACTACGGCGAGATCTTTGAGCGCAACCTTGCGCCCCTTGGTCTCGAGCGTGGGCCCAACGCCCTGTGGACCGAAGGCGGGCTCATGTACGTGCCCCCGTTCCGCTGATCAGATAACAACCGATTGAGGGGTCGGCTGCGGCGTAGCTGTAGCCGACCCCAACCGGATTCATGCTCGAACGAATTCTTCGACTCACCCTGATCTTGGCGGTCCTCGCTGGGGCCTACCTCGCTCTTTGGTCAGCACGCCGATCAGTCAAAGGAAGCGCAAACGGTCCACCGCCATGGCGCGACACCAAAGTTCTGGTTATCGCGGCGCAAGTCGCAACGCTTGGCGTTCTTATCACCGTTGGGGATTACCTGTGGGCCAATTTTCGTGCACGAACCGACGAGATCGGCCTAGATCTTAACTTCGACTTCCTCGATCAACCGAGTGGTATCTCAATAGCTGATAACCCGCTCGACCCCAACTCTTCGATCCAGAACGCGCTCCTCGCAGGTGTCAAAAACACCTTTCTGATTTTCATCGTGGGCATCCCGCTGGCTGTTCTTCTGGGCACTTTGATCGGTGTTGCCCGTCTTTCGACAAACTGGCTGCTCAGCAAGATNGCCACCATCTACGTCGAGTTCTTCCGCAACATTCCAACGCTCCTGGTCATNGTCTTNACNTGGCAAGCTCTACTGCTCGGCTTTCCNCGAGAGCAAGATTCCTGGCTCATTCGGGGCAGCTCNACTCCCGCAGACAGCGGCCCGCCGGCGCTCGAGGGTCTCTTTATTTTCAACAACAAACGTTTCGCTTTCCCGTCAATCGCTGGTGGTGAGAACTTTCTCGCCTACCAGGTCATCTTTCTCATCGGCATGGTCATCGCTATCGGCGTGTGGATCTGGCGAACACGCACTTTCAATGCCACTGGGACACCCCATCGACGCATATTGTGGTCGCTCGCGACCTTGACCGTGATCGGTGTCGCCGGGTACTTCGCTCTGGGTAGCCCTTTTTCGGTGTCGCGCCCCATCATCGAACAACGCATTGCCTCGGGTGGCATCAAAATGCAGATGCCCTACGTCGCTGTCATGTTCGGCCTTGTGCTCTACACCGCATCGCACATCGCCGAAATCGTCCGCGGTTCGATCATGTCCGTGCCCAAAGGCCAGGTTGAGGCTGGAAACGCGCTGGCACTCTCCGGGTTCCAGCGCTACCGCTTCGTTGTGTTGCCCCAAGCGTTCAGAGTGGCTTTCCCTCCACTCATCAACCAGTTCCTCAATTACACCAAAAATACATCGCTAGCGATCGCCGTTGGCTTCGCAGAGACAACGGGCGTTATTCAGAACCTGTTCGGTCAGTCACGACCGGCACCCCAACTTTTGCTGATTCTCATGTTGATCTACCTAACGCTCTCCCTGATTCTCTCAGCGATCGGCAACCTCATCAACCGTCGGCTTCAGATAGTGGGGAGATGAGCCATGACGATTGAGGAAACAGATTCTGGCGTAGTCCGCCCGCTGCACTCGGACCAGACACCTCGCGAATGGGTGCAAAACAATCTCTTCAGCTCGGCATTGAACTCAGGAATCTCTGTGGTTTCAGCCGTGTTTGCTGGCCTTGTCTTGTATTTCGGCGTCGGATGGGCTCTCAATGTTGATTGGGAGATCGTTCGGGCAAACCTCCGCAACTTCATGATCGGGCAGTTCCCGAAAGACGAGCTGTGGCGACCTTGGGCGGGCGGCCTCGCACTCGTGGCGGGCGTCGGCGTCGGCTCCGCTGGCATGGCTCGCAACGCCTTCGACGATGCGACAGACAAGGGTCTATCCACCGAACGGCCCACGTGGATAGGACTCCTGCGACGGTTCTGGCCGATTCTTGCCTTTATTGGGCTCGTTCTAACGTTCACGCGAACAATCCAACCGACACTTGGCGTGCTCGCTGGTCTCGGCTTGTTTGTCGCAGGGCGAGTCATCGGTTGGAATATGCCGCACAGTATTCGCCGTTTTTCTCTCCACATCATTGGCCTCGGAGTCTTAGCGCTTTTCACAATTGTCGCAGGTTCAGGCGGGCTCGTTGCCGTCGTCGGGGGCATCATGGCTGCGTCGATTGTCTCGACCGCCGTCGGTGATCGCCTCAATCGGACTGTGCTCGGTGGAAAGATTTCTGCGCTAGTGCTACCTGCACTCGGCGCTGCTGCTGTCTGGCTCGTCATGTCGTCAATCAACAGCTTCGGGTACGGGTGGAAGGAATGGGGCGGCCTTTATCTCACCTTGTTTGTGACGGTTGCTGGCATCTCAACAGGGATGCCGCTCGGGATCTTGCTTGCGATCGGCCGTCGCTCACAGCTGCCGGTTGTTAAGGGCTTCTGCGTCATGTTCATCGAATTCATTCGTGGTGTGCCGTTGATCTCTCTGCTTTTCTTCTCCGGGTTCATGCTCCCGTTGCTGTTTCCGCCGTCGGCAGAAATTCCCGACGGCATCACGCGGGCGATGATTGTCATCACATTGTTTTCAGCGGCGTATATCGCCGAAATTGTGCGTGGCGGCTTGCAAGCCGTACCTCAGGGTCAGATTGAGGCCGCTCAGGCTCAAGGACTTTCCACGGGCAGAATTCAGCGTCTGATCGTCATGCCTCAGGCGCTTCGCGCAGTTATCCCTGCGATGGTCGGCCAATTCATCTCCTTATTTAAAGACACATCGTTGCTCGCCATAATTGGCGTGGCTGAATTCCTTCAGATCGCCACTATTGCAAATACGCAGCAAGACTTCTTAGGTAAAGGCCTCCAGCCGATTACGTATACCTTCGTAGCCGTCGGCTACTGGGCGTTTGCTTACACGATGTCAAAGGAAAGCCGCCGGCTTGAAACCCGTTTGGGAGTAGGAACACGATGAACGCCGACATCGCCGCCGCCACAAAGAACGAAGGGAGTCTCCTGTGAGCGATACCACCATTAATGCTGATGCAACTCAGATCCTCGGCGGTGGCGAAGCCATCATCGAAGTCGAAGGTGTCGACAAGCTGTTCGGCGATTTCCAAGCACTGACAAACATCAATATGCGTGTCGGTTCTCAAGAAGTCGTCGTCATTATCGGGCCGTCAGGTTCGGGCAAGTCAACCTTGATTCGTTGTATCAACCGACTCGAACGTCACGACCGAGGCCGTATTTCTGTTGATGGAATTGAGCTTTCAGACGATATTCGCAATATCCAAGAGATTCGACGCGAGACCGGAATGGTCTTCCAAAGCTTCAATCTTTTCCCGCACCTGACTGTCATCGACAACATCACTTTGGCGCCTCGACAGGTCCGCAACATGCCAAAGCGAGAAGCAGAGGAGAGCGCAATGGAACTCCTTGAGCGGGTCAAAATCCCGGAGCAAGCCCGCAAATACCCTGGCCAACTTTCCGGTGGCCAGCAACAGCGCGTGGCGATTGCTCGGTCCTTGGCAATGAAGCCAAAGGTGATCTTATTCGATGAACCGACATCGGCGCTCGATCCAGAAATGATCAAAGAAGTACTCGATACGATGAAGGATCTCGCCCTAGAGGGCATGACCATGATCTGTGTAACCCACGAAATGGGCTTTGCTCGGGAGGTCGCAGATCGTGTCGTATTCATGGCCGATGGCCAAATCGTCGAAGTCGGGACGCCCGAACATTTCTTCGACAACCCGCAGGAAGAACGCACAAAGCTATTCCTCAGCCAGATTCTCTAACCCCGCACTCACCCGATTCGATCGCCAGTGCTCCGTTCGGCAGATCTAGCTGAGGCCTATCTCGTTTGGTCAGTTCTCAACTGCGGGTGATCAGATTGTGAAGGCTGACTACTCGCCCAGGCAGAGGCAAGTTTCGTGTAGCGACCGTTGAGGTCGAGGAGTTCGCCGTGTGAGCCCAACTCGACGAGCTGGCCGGCATCGATGACCGCAATTCGGTCGGCACGTTGAATGGTCGACAACCGGTGGGCAACAACAATTGTCGTCCGTCCGCTCATCAACGATTCGAGTGCCTGCTCGACAACAGCTTCGGTGCCAGGGTCAAGGTTGCTCGTCGCCTCATCTAGCACAAGCACGGCCGGGTCGACCAACGCTGCCCGCGCCAACGAGACCAACTGCCGTTCTCCGGCAGATAGCCGCGAGCCGCGCTCCCGCACCTCGGTGTAGATACCGTCTTCGAACTGCTCGAACCGATCGAGAGAACCTACAGCTGCAAGTGCCATTCGCACCTCCGTGTCGGTGGCCTCGGCGCGTGCGACTCGGACGTTGGCCGCAATAGTGCCTCCAAACAGAAACCCCTCTTGGGGAACGACGACCACTCTGTTGCGCAGCGATGCCAGGGTTGCGTCGCGCAAATCGACGCCCCCGAAAGTGATCGTGCCACTGGTCGGGTCATACAAGCGGGCCATCAGTTTCGCGAGAGTCGACTTGCCAGAGCCCGTCGGACCGACAAAGGCCAATCGTTCACCGTCTGCAACGGTGATCGACACATCCTTGAGGATCTTAGATTCAGTCCCTGGGTATCGAAATCCGAGTCCGGCAACGGCCACCACACCGGTGGACGGCAGCGCTTGGTTGCCATCCAGTAGGTCTGGCGTAGTGTCCAGGATTCCAAAAAGCTTGCTGAGCGATGCCGCTGATGATTGCACGGTGTTGTAGAGCTGACTGAGTTGCTGGACCGGTTCAAAGAGTTGCGCGAGAAGCAACACGACAGCGATCACCGTGCCAATGCTGACGTCACCGCGGTTCACCAGCCAACCGCCGATGCCGATTGCCAAGCTGGAGGCGATAACGCCTGCTGCCTCAACTAGTCCAAAAAACCAGGTCGACACGCGCAGGCTCTGGACGTGCGATTGGTACAAGCCACGGTTCGAAGTTTCAAAACGTCGAACCTGCTCCGGTTCCCTGGCGTACGCCTGGATGACACGAACACCGGAGATGCCCTCTTGGAGGGTCGATAAGTTCTGGCCGACCTGTTCACGGACGTCGAGATATGCCGTATTCGAGTCACGCTGAAACTTGCGCGCTGCGACAACCAGGACGGGAAAAACAAGGAGTGCAACCATCGTCAACTGCCAGCTCAGTACCAAGAGCAAGATGAAGGAGAACGTCACGAGGAGGCCGGCGCCGACAAACTGCAGGAGGCCCCACTGCACTAGCTCGGCCATTGACTCGATGTCTGCGGTCATTCGAGCAACAAGCACGCCAGATTTGTTGCGATCGAAAAAGGCCAATGATTGTTTTTGCATGTGGTTAAACACGCGCACGCGCAGCAATCTCAGGAATCCTTCGCCAGCCCGGTTGATGAATACGTACTGCTGACGCGATGTGAGATAGGCGGCTGCGACGACACAGACATACATAACGACGGCGTTACGAATGACGCCGCTGTCGAGCTGTCGAATACCACTGTCAATGCCGTACTTCACGATGACTGGACCGAGCAGTAACCCTAAGGTGGTGACCGAGGAGAATCCGATTGCCGCCGTCACGGTCCACTTGAATGGGGCGGCCATCCGGGCAGCGCGACGAATGACCTGCCGTGCCTCGTCAGTGTCCAGTCGGTCGTCTTCGTCGATTGCGTTCATCGCCCACATCAGTCCACGCCTCCGCCACGCGAGGTAGCCGCAGAAACAGACGCATCGTCAGGCCGATCCATGGCAGCGAGCACATCGCGGTAGCGCTGCTCGGTAGCGAGTAGCTCGTCATGAGTACCAATCGCTGCGACGCATCCCCCGTCAAGGAGTGCGACCCGATCTGCTAAGGCAATGGTTCCCGGCCGGTGCGCAATCACAATAGTTGTGCGGCCATCCATCACTGTCGACATCGCAGATCGGATTTCGTGCTCCTTTGACGGATCGACAGCAGAGGTTGCGTCATCAAGCACCAAGACTCGCGGGTCAGCCAGGATGGCTCGGGCGATGGCGATGCGCTGGCGCTGGCCGCCGGACAGCGAGTACCCGCGCTCGCCTAAACGGGTTGCGTATGCTTCTGGCAGCTCCATGATGAAGTCGTGTGCCCCCGCCAACCGAGCTGCGCTCTCAACAGCCGCTTGGTCGGCATCGGGGTGAGCAAACGCGATGTTGGCGCTCACTGAATCGTGGAACAACAGCGTGTCTTCGAAGACAATACCGACGGCTTGACGTAACTCGCGCAACGTGAGGTTGCGAATATCAACGCCATCAATCTGAATCGATCCGGCGTCGACATCGTAGAACCGGATGAGCAGGCGAGCGACGGTTGACTTGCCGGATCCCGTGCCCCCCACCAAGGCAATCGACTGGCCAGCTTCCAACTCGAGATCAAAGCCAGTGAGAACCGGGAGCTCCGGTGCATATCTGAAGTCAAGATGACCGAAGCTGACCGACCCCAGGCCCTGACCAGCTGGAAGCTTCTGCGGATCGACGGCATCACTCACGAGGGGCGCGGTGTCAAGCACCTCGTTGACCCGTTCGATCGCTGCAGCGGCTCGCTGACCCCAGGCAATAGCCATGCCGAGCATCCGTAAAGGGGCCACGAGGAGCGCTACGTAGAAGTTGAACTGCACGAGTTGACCGAGCGTGAGGTCACCGTCGATGACCTGCATGCCCCCCACGCCGAGCACGGCGATGAGTCCGATCTGCGGGAGCAGATCGATTGCGGGCAGAAACCTCGCCCGAACTCGCGCTGCCTCAATCGACACTCGTCGGATGTCGTCTGCTTTCTTGCTCAGTTTGTCTGCCTGGACTTGCTCGGCACCGAAGCCCTTGACCACGCGGATTCCACCGATTGACTCCTCGACGACAGTGGTTAGGTCAGCCTGCTCGGCTTGCACCGCCTGTACCGCAGGGTGGATGGAGTGGGAAAAACGTCGGCCGGCCCAGTTAACAAACGGCAGCGGGGCGAGGGCTACTAGAGCAAGAAATGGGTTGGTGATGACCAGAATCACTGTGACCGTCAGGATCATCGCCAGGTTTGACGCAGTGATCGGAATCATCACAACAAACTGCTGAATTTGTTGCAGGTCGCTCGACGACCGGCTCATCAGTTGGCCGGTTTGGGCACGGTCGTGGTAACCGACGTGGAGCGACATGATCTGGCCGAACAGACGCTCGCGCAACTTCGTCTCGGTCCACCGCGCTTCGCGAAACGCAAAGAATCGGCGAAAGGCGGTGAAGAACCCAACGATGATTCCTGCGCAGGCGATGAACCCGGCCCACATCCAGACGTTGTCATCGCCGTCGATGCCTCGGTCAATGCCGAGTCCGAGGAGTCTTGGCACAGCGATCTTGCCCGCCATCCATGCCAATCCGATGAGGGTGCCGATAACCAGGTTACGTCGCTGCTCTGACAGCGTGGCTGTCAGCAGGCCCCAACGACTTTTGGCACGAATTCTGGGTACAGCGTCCGCCATTCTTAAGTGCGTCGCTCAGCTCAAGAGTTCAGTAACACGGCTCTTAGGTCGACCGATGATGGCTACCTGCCCGGTAACGACAACGGGGCGTTGGAGCAGCTGCTTGTGTTTGACAAGAATGTTGACAATCTGGTCGTCAGTGGCGACGTCGCCATCCGTGAGCTCAAGCTTCTTGAATTTGCTGTCTCGACGAACCAGGTTGGTAGCTGGATCTTCGAGTTTTGCGATGATGTTGCGGATCTCATCAGCGTCCGGCGGATTCTTGATGTAGTTGACCGTCTCGAAGTTGACGCCGAGTTCTTCTGCAATGCGCACGGCATTAACAGAAGAATTTCAATGCTGGTTGTGATATATCCGAACATCGGCCATGTCTCTTAGCGTAGATCCTGGACGGTGTCGCAGCCCCATCGGTGATTCTGCGGGAAAGGAAGCCCGCGGTAGCAGTCAGTCGAGCGTGACTTCGTTAATCGCACCGGTGGTCACGTCATAAACGAAACCACGCATGTAGGTTGCGTCGACAAATGGTGTGACGACTAGCCGCTGCATTGACTGGCGGACATCTACGTAGGGGTCTAGAAAAGATTCAACGGACCAGCGTGGCTTGATGCCGAGCTCGGTTTCGAGCTGGTTCTTGAAGCCATCGTCGGTGACCTTCTCCAGGCCGCAGTCGGTGTGATGCACCAGGACGATTTCACGGGTGCCTAGTGCACGTTGACTGAGACAAAGCGAACGGATCACGTCGTCGGACACGATGCCACCGGCATTGCGGATGATATGAGCTTCGCCGTTTTTCAGCCCGAGCAACTTAAACGTGTCCATCCGGGAATCCATGCACGCTACGACCGCCATCTTGCGGATCGGTGCCACCTGCAGGTCGTGGTCCGAGAAGTTCGCAGCAAACTCAGAGTTCAAATCAACGAGCTCGTCAGTGGTGGGTATGAAGTCGCTCACCGATATCACCGTAGTGCCCGACGCAGTGACCTACTCAACACTGTGACAGCACATCCCCCTGGTGTCGATCAACGACTTTGTTCTGGCGTTCCATCTATCGCGTGAGTTTGCGGAGTTCCGGCGCTACGGGCACGCTGATCAGTCCTGCGCCGTTGGTGTGGGCTCCGCCTTGTGGGCGCGCCGTTGCGCCGGTGACAGCCGAAGTCCAGCACTGCGCAATCGACGAAGGAGTTCTCGACTCTCAACCGCCGTAGCGCCTGCGCTGATCATCTGCGCCCGATACGACGCCGGGATGTCGTAATGATCGCCGTGGAAACCGCTGCGTGGGATACCAACGAGATCGGCGAAGTCGTGCAACTCGTCGTACGACACGTCGCTCACCAAATGACACCACTTTTCACCGCGATGCCACCAGCGAGCCTCATCAATCAGAATCGACACGACTGCAGCCTGCCAGACTGCACGGGTGAACTCATCTTCCTCCCGTCGCGACAACGACTCCGCCGGACACGGTGCTCCTCCCGGGGTGACTGAAGTTGCGTGGACCACCCACGTCAGCATTGACACCCAGCTCCTTGAACGCCTGGTCGTTCGGCACCGCGAGCGTCACCGCCGTTATCACCGCATCGAACATGTTGAGGCCGTGCTTGGCCACATTGATGAACTAGCGACCGAGGAGTCGATAGACGATCTCGGTGCGGTCGTGGCTGCTGCGCTGTACCACGATGCGATCTATGAGTCGCAGCATCCGGCAAACGAGCGAGCAAGTGCCCGCCTGGCGCAGCGTGATCTGATGATGCTCGGATGGAAGCCCTCGCGGGCGGCGCTGGTCGGCACCATGATCGAGGGCACTAAAACACATCTCGACCCGCCCGACATCGGCACTGCCGTATTGTTCGATGCGGACCTTGCCATTCTCGGCGCTGATCATGCTGGTTACCAGAGCTACACCTCGAAAGTACGTGACGAATATGGCCACCTCGGCACCTCTGAGTGGGTGGCCGGCCGTGCCTCAGTGCTGACTGCGTTTCTCGAACGGCAAATGATCTACGCCACCACGACGGGTCGAGAGCGGTGGGAGGAGGCAGCACGAGCGAACATCACCGCCGAGCTGACCGAGTTGACGGTTTGACCGCAGTCACAAGACTGCAATCGTTCACGTTTGAGGTCGGTGCACACGTGGCACTCTTCGCCAATTCAGGGTCGGCCGATTCAATCTCAGTCTGGGACGCTCGTTCTACGGTGGCATAGACCAAGACAGCGGCCGTCGCGATTGCGCCCATCAGAGCGATCGCCTGGCGACGTCCAACTGCCTCGGCAAGCAAACCGAGCGGAAGCGCAGCAATCCCAAATCCAGCGAAGCTGAGCTGCAGCAGCGACTGCACGCGGCCCTGATGCGATGGTTCGGTAAGGTTCAGTGAAATGGCATTCGACAGCGATTGGTATCCGGTCGTACCGCCGCCAATGATGATGACGATGAGCACTGCAGCCCAGTAGGTCGGCGTCAAAGCAAGCGCAACGACACCCCCACCGAAGATCGTGCCGGTGATTGCCATCACCCGCCACCGTCCGGGCTGATCGGCACGACCAGCAAGCCACAGCCCCACAGCCACAGCACCTATCGATGCAGCCGAGCTGATTACACCAACCCAACCGTCGTTGTCGAGGTTGAAAGTGTCTTTAACCAATGCTGGAATAAATACGACGTAGTTGAAGCCGAACATGATGATGATAAATGAACTGACGAGCAGTCGACGCAAGTGTTTCCGCGACTGGACGTATCGCACTCCGTCGATGATCTCAGCCAACGGTCGCGCCGGCGGGAGATCTGGAGCAGGCGCAACTCTGGGCAAACGCAGCACGGCGAGGAACGACATCATCGAGAATGCTCCAGCCACGAGGTAGGCGCCGCCGATGCCAAAGAACGCAATACCAGCCAATGCTCCTGCCAGTGACGGGGCGACAACGCGTGTGCTGTTCATACTTAAGAGCGACAAAGTGATTGCGTTGCCGAGTTGTTCTCGCCCGACCAACTCGGTTGTGAAGGCGACGCGCGCCGGCCCGTAAAAGCCGAACGCAGTGCCCTGCACTAGTCCCGCTGCTGCAAGCATCCAAAATTGTTCGTTTCCGGAGATAACAGCCACACCCATTGCGGTGGCGCCTGCGGTGAGCGCGGCCTGGCTCCATAGCATCACGGTTCGTTTTGGCAATCGATCTGCTGCAACACCACCCAGTGGAGTTGCTATCAACATGGTCCCGCCAAAGACGAGGTACACGAGCCCAATGGCGCCGTCGCGCTCGGTGAGTTCCCAGGCGAGGATGCCTCGCAGAAGAAACTGCATCTGCACAGCCATGAAGGAGAACGTTCCGGCCCACCACAGACGTCGGTAGTCGGGCAGCGACAAGGAGATAAAAGACTCCCTCAGACTTGTGCGGCTCACAGACACCACGCCAGAGTGCCCGGTTCAGCGGCGTATTGGTTCAACGTACTGGTGTGCCATGTGTCCGAGCACAGTTCTGGAATGGCTAACTCGGCCGCAGCGCCGTTAGCGACGGCGTGGTTTGGAGCGCACCGGTATGGGAATCGGTGTTTTGTCGTTGTCACGTTCGCCGGCGATCAAGCCTCCAGCGGCCGCAACCACTGCAGCAATAGTGACAACGATGGTGATTAGCACAGCCTTCACCGTACCCCGTTGACTCGTCATGTGCTTCACTGATCACATGACTGATCTGGAAACGATGCCGGTGCAGGACACGGACCTGCTCACCGACGAGGTAATTGAAACCGAGGAACCAACCGCAGCGCACATCGTTAAGGTCAAACCGGGTGAGAACGCCCAGGCCGTCGTGCTCGAAGCCCGGATCATGGGCACTCCGGTCGAAGCTCTATGCGGTTTCACCTGGGTGCCGTCGCGTGACCCAAAGAACCTCCCCTTGTGCGACGAATGCAAGGCAATGTACGGGCTTTACAAGGACTTCAACGACAATTTGAGTGACACACCCAGTGACTGAGCCGACTGGTACCGCCAGCCCGCGGATTCGTCAAGCTGTACGGGCTCTGCTCCTGACGCCAACCAACGAAGTCTTGCTCGTCCGCTTTGAGTTTCCGACCCGTCAAGTGTGGGCGTTGCCAGGCGGCGGACTCGATCCTGGCGAAGATCATCTCACTGCCCTGCACCGGGAACTTGCTGAGGAAACCGGATTGATCGGTGCCGACGTTGGCCCGCACATCTGGACGCGCGAGCACATGATTCCGTTTTTGGATGGAACGTACGACGGTCAGCGAGATCAGATTCATCTCGTTCGCACTCAACGGTTTGACCCTTTTCCCTCCATTGGATGGGAGCAGATGAGAGCCGAACGAGTCCATGAGATGCGCTGGTGGAACGCCGATGAGATTTCGTCACATGCCAAGCGTGTCGCAACGAACGAAGCAGATGCGATCGGTTTTGCGCCGAGCTCTTTTGCGCTCATGTTGCGGCAGTTAATCGATGACGGCATACCGATCGAGCCGCTGCTTACTGGGGTCTGAATCAGGCCGAGTCAGCTCCCGCTGACGTACCTGCCGGAATGGCGGAGTGATGGCTCGTTCGAATGATGCACGTTTGTTGGGCAACAGCGAGGAGTTCGCCTGTTTCGGACCACATCCGGACCGAGCCGTGCCCGATCGAATGTTGGAAAGACTCTGGGATGATTTCGAGCAGCGCCCATTCAGTCTCGAAATCGGTCTGGACAATTCGGAGGGTGTTGTCGATGCTTGTGCCACCGAGTGGCTGGCCCAGGGCGATACAGATGCCGAGCGGCACGATGTCTCCAATGAAGGCCAGGCTTGCGGCAGTCCGCAGCGACTGCCCGCGAACGCGGCTCCACACTGCAAGCGGGACAGGCTGAGGTCGCTGGTCCTCGCCGAACGCGAATTTGCCGGCAGCAACGCGCCTGTCGAGGGAATCAAAGAAGCTTCTCGGTCGATTCGGCACTGCGTCAAACGGTTCAGCCAACGGGCCACAATCTTTTGGCGGCGGGACCGACGGCATCGTAAAAAACGCCGCACGCTTTCCCTCTGGGCGACTGGTGTGGGCACACAACGACGACAGCATGAGTTCGCCGTCAACGGAAGCATTCACCTGCACTTGCGAAGTTGCGCGGCCAGCGACCGGTGTGGCTACGTCAAGGTCAACCACCGTGCCCGGAGCAGTGTTGGTCAGAAACTGGGTTGTGATCCACATTAACGGTCGTTCAGTGACACGTTCAGCAGCCTCGATTGACGCAGCTATCCCAGAGCCCCCGTAAAGGAAGTCAAATGGCGTCGACAGGTCGGGTGTTACTGGAAGCCGGAAGTGTGCGAAGTGGTTACCGTCGGTGAGCCGCAAGGGATCGAAATGTTCGGTCACGCTGCAGACCGTTGCAGACCGTATGTCCAGTCAACAAGTCGACCGCGGCACAACGCAGACACTGTGACAATGTGGGACCGTGAAGATCACCGACTGCAGCACCTTCGTCATCGGGAACCCACCGCCTCACCACGGCGGCCGGTACTTCATTGTTGTCAAGCTCACGACAGATACCGGCGTAGTCGGGTACGGCGAGATCTACGTCGCTACCGTCGGGCCGCACACGGTTGCGGCGATGGTCACCGACGTCGCTGACCGATTGGTCATCGATGCCGACCCGCTTCGTATTGAGCTGCTGTGGCGGCGGATGTACTCGAGTGGCTACGCTCTGCGACCCGATCCGACGCTCGTCGGCATCATGAGCGGCATCGAGATGGCCTGTTGGGACATCGTCGGCAAAGATGCCGGCCTCCCGATCAGCGACCTGTTGGGCGGACGCGTCCACGATCGAATCCGAACGTACACCTACCTTTACCCGACTCTGGATCGGCCAGATGTGTACGCCGACCCGGCCCAAGCAGCAGACCAGGCTTTGTTCGAAGTCGAGCGCGGGTTCACTGCGGTGAAGTTCGATCCGGCTGGCCCGTACACCGCCTTTGACGGCCACATGCCGAGTCGCGATGACATCGCTCGCTCTGTGGCCTTGACCCGTACCGTCCGCGAGGCGGTTGGCGATCGAGCCGATCTCCTCTTCGGGACGCACGGCCAGTTCACTGCTGCCGGAGCCATTCGGTTGGCACGGCAGCTCGAACCTTTTGACCCCCTCTGGTTTGAGGAACCGACACAACCCGACCTGCCCGCAGAGATGGCCCGAGTCGCACGGCAAACGACAATCCCAATCGCAACGGGCGAGCGACTCACGACGATCTCTGAGTTTGCGGCACTTGCTCAGCATCAGTCGGCAGCGATTTGGCAGCCCAACCTCGGGCGTTGCGGCGGCATCTTAGCCGCAAAGAAGATCGCGGCGATCGGCGAAGCCGCCGGCTGCCAGATCGCCCCGCATCTGTACTCGGGGCCGATTCTTGGTGCGGCGAACATCCAATTCGGCGCAACGTTGCCTAATCTGTTGATCGTCGAGGCGATTCAAGACTGGTCCGGCTTCCACGCCGAATTGCTCACCACACCACTTGATTGGCAGGACGGCTACGTGCGGCCGTCACGGGAACCGGGGCTCGGCACCGAGCTGAATGAGGCCGTGGCCCTCGCTCACCCGTACACACCAGATCCCGACGACAGCACCGACCTGCATCTCGGTATGCATCCTTCCCCGATTCGCTGAGCGATCAGCTCACCAGTTCGGAGCACCCGATCACGGCGTCGGTGGGATCAGCGTCTTATTGAGCGTATGAACAATTCCATTGTCAGCCCGTTCTGCAGCGGGATCATCAAGGACCTCGGCGTCGTCAATCGTGATCGTTGATCCGTCGGCCTTAACGAGACGTTCGACATCATCCCTGAAAGTGATCTTTACCCCATCGACGAAATCACCCCGCTCGAGCTCTTCGCCCTCTAGCACGTGAGCATTCACGAAGTCCTTGGCAGCAGCCTCATCTTCCAGGTCCGGTTCGTCGGCCAACTGCTTCATAGCTTCGTCATTTGGCGCCATGATCGTGAAGGGGCCCGATTCTTTGAGCTCGCTCTCCATCCCGGCCACTTTGATTGCCTCGTAGAACAACGAGAGGTCCTCACGATTCTCAATGATCTCCAGCACAGTTGCGGCTTCGGGTGGGGCAACAGTCGTGGTGGTTTCCGGCGTGGTCGTAGTGGTTTCCGGCGTGGTCGTAGTGGTTTCCGGCGTGGTCGTAGTGGTTTCCGGCGTGGTCGTAGT